>JBBAWG010000001.1:0-13306 GCA_040397305.1 Methylacidiphilales bacterium
GGGGCAGGATTAGGATTGAGCTTAACAGAAGCTGCGGACTAAGGGCCTCTGATTTGCCACTTCTGTCAGAAGTGGCCTACCGGTGGCGAAGCTTTGTCCTACCGGTGATCAACGCCGAGAGAAAAGATGGGTGGAGAGGTAGTAGAGCTTGCCGGCCTGGAGGCGGAACGATTCGGGGAAGAGGCTGATCTGGAGTTTGGTGGAGGTTTCCGACTTTTGTCCCAGGAAGCGGAACACGCGGCTCCAGTGGAAAGGAGCAACGTAGCGGATGACGGGAGCGTCCTCGGGCAGTTTGGCAATCTGGCGCGCATCCGCATAGGCGTCGTCGAGATAACCGGTGGCGTCGACGAGCTTGAGCTCAAGAGCCTTCTGGCCTGAGACGATCCGACCGTCAGACAGGTCCCCGGGAAGTTGGCCGGGTTCAAAACCCCGTTCCTTGGCGACGATGCCGCTGAAGCGGTCAAACGTCTCTTGGATCATTTCTTGGACAAGTTTTTTCTCCTGCTCAGTGGCCGGGCGGGTGGGGTTGAGGAGGTCCTTGAGAGCGCCACTTTTGAAGGTGAGGGCCGAGACGCCGATGATCTTGGAAAGGCCTTCAAAATTCAGGGTCTGCATGATCACCCCGATGCTGCCGGTGATGCAAAGGTCGTGGGCGACGAGATGGGAACCGCCCACGGCGGTGTAGTAACCGCCCGAGGCGGCGACGGAATCGAGATAGACAATGACGGGCTTGTCCTCGCGGGTGAGGAGGAGTTCGCGGTAGAGGATGTCGCTGGCGGTGACTTCGCCGCCCGGGCTGTCGATGTGGATGACGAGGGCGGCGACGGAGTCGTCATAGGCGGCCTGCCGAATCTGCAGAATGAGATCGTCCACCATGCTGGAGCCGATCTCGCCGGGGATCTCCTGGGCGATCAGGCCGAAGAGCTCAATCTTGGCGATCCGCTTTTTCTGGGAGTCGTCCCCCTCCACCAGTTCTTCCTCAAACACGGGGGCGGGGTGAACAAAGTGGGTCTTGGGGATGATCTGGGTTTCCTTGGACAGGAAGAGGAGGTTGGCGGCCAGACTGGTCCCGAGCAGAATCAGGCCGATGAAGAGAATGAAACGGGAGCGTCCCATGGGAACGACCAGCATGGGGCAGGAGGGCCCTTCCCGCAAGGGGACCTGGGCCAGGGTGGTGGAGGCGGTCCACCGCCGGTTGTCACCAGGATCCAAATTGGCGGTCGGCCTGTCTGGTGGAGCAGACAGCGTGGTGCTGGCCGAAGCTCTGGACCGTCTGGGGGCCAAGCCGGTGCTGCTGCATTTCAACCATCGTTGGCGGGGCCGCACGGCCGAGGCGGATGCCCGCTGGGTGAAGGCTTGGGGACAAAAAAGAAAATTAAAAGTGGTGTTGGGGCGGGCACGTCAGGCGGGACGGACGGGCGAGGGAGAGGCCCGGGACGTCCGGTGGAAATTCTTTGAGAAGGCGATGCGGTCCGGGAAGTTTCAGCACCTCTGGCTGGCCCACCAGTCCGACGACCAGGCGGAGACGGTGTTGATGCAGCTGTTGCGTGGGGCCGGACCGGAGGGGCTGGCCGGGATGGGAGAGGTTTCCTCGAGGGGAATGTATCAGGTGGTGAGGCCGTTGCTGGGTTTTTCCCGGGAGGAGATCCGGCAGGCGGCCAAAGAAGCGGGCCTGAAGTGGCGGGAAGATTCCACCAACGGGGATGAGAAAAGTTGGCGGGTGCGGATTCGGAAAAAGGTGTTTCCTTTTCTGACCAAGATGTACGGCCGGGATGTGCGCGGGGCTTTATCCCGGACCGCGGAAATCTTATCGGGCGAAGGGGACTATTGGCGGAAGGAAATTGGAAGCGTCCCCCCGCACCCTGACACCCGAATTTGGAGAAAGAAACCGGTGGCATGGCAGCGTCGGGCAGTCCGGATGTGGCTGGCAAAACAGGGCTATGCAGGCCCGACCTTTGCCGAGGTGGAGGGAATTCGCCGGCTCCTTTCCGGTGGGGCCACGGCGGCGTGGCAGCTGCGCCAAGGAGCGGGGATTCGGCGGAGCGGTAATCAGTTGTTCTATTTAAAGAAAATGGGGCTGATTGCTAAAGCCATTTTCCGGTGATAGGTTAACCCTTCGAAATGGCGAATCCTCGCAATCCAAGTAAGAAGCCACCGAAGTTGCCGCGGCCGCCGATACGGCGCACCGATCCCAGCAAAGGGGAGGGTCCAAACTGGCGGGGGGTGGTTCTGTTTCTCGGCATGGCTGCCCTTTTGCTCCTGGCCTTCTACGCCCATCAAAACCAGACGGCCGCCTCCACCCGGGACCTGACCTTTGCGGAATTTGAGGGGTATCTGAAGGAAGGGCGGATCAAGGAAGTCGCCCTCAACGTGGAGCCGGCGGCCAACGTGCGTTGGCTGGCCGGGAAGTTCGAGCCACCTGAGGCCCTGCGCAAGAGCGTGCGGACCGATGCCCAGGGGCTGACCGGCTTTAAGGTGACGGTGGATCTCGAGTTTAAGCGGGATCTGGAGCAGGTGCTGGCGGCGAACGGTTTTCCGAACGTCAGCCAGAAGGTGATTGATAACTCGATGTGGCAGGCTCTCGCCGGAACGCTGCCGTTCGTTTTGTTCATCCTGATCATGTACTTCTTCTTCCGGCAGCAGATCCGGATGGCGGGGAAGTCGGCCTTTAGTTTTGGCAAGAGCAAGGCCCGCATTCTCTCCAAGGACAAGAACAAGGTGACCTTTGCCGATGTGGCGGGTGTCGAGGAGGCCAAGGACGAGGTGAGCGAGATCGTGGAGTTCCTCCGTGACCCGAAGAAGTTCCAGAAACTGGGTGGCCGGATTCCCAAAGGCATCCTGATGGTGGGTCCTCCCGGAACGGGAAAGACCCTTCTGGCCAAGGCGATCGCCGGCGAGGCGGACGTGCCTTTCTACGGGATCAGCGGTTCGGACTTTGTGGAAATGTTTGTCGGCGTGGGGGCCTCGCGGGTACGCGACATGTTTGAGCAGGGCAAAAAAACCGCCCCGTGCCTGATCTTCATCGATGAGATCGACGCGGTGGGGCGGAGCCGCGGCCACGGCCTGGGGGGCGGGCATGACGAGCGGGAGCAGACCCTGAATGCCTTGCTCGTGGAGATGGACGGTATCGATACCGCCGAGGGGGTGATCATCATCGCCGCGACCAACCGCAAGGACGTCCTGGATCCGGCGTTGATGCGGCCGGGGCGGTTTGATCGCGAGGTACACATCAATCTACCGGACGTGAAGGGCCGGGAAGAGATTCTCAAGGTCCATGCCAAGAAGGTGAAGGCTTCTCCCGAGGTCTGCTGGTCCACGTTGGCGCGAAGCACACCGGGCTTTTCCGGGGCGGAGCTGGCCAATGTGATCAACGAGGCCGCCCTCCTGGCGGCCCGGCGCGATGCCGAGGCTATCACCCAGAAGGATCTGGAGGAGGCCCGGGACAAGGTCCGGTTTGGGCGGGAGCGGCGCAGCCTGGCGATGAGCGATGAGCAAAAGAAGCTGACGGCCTATCACGAGGCCGGTCATGCGCTCCTGAATATTGTCCTCGAGCACACTGACCCGCTCCACAAAGTTTCCATCATTCCGCGGGGACCGGCCCTCGGGGTGACGATGATGCTGCCGACGGAGGATCGGTACGGGTATGGCAAGCGGAAGGTCACCGACGACCTATGCGTGGCGATGGGCGGGCGGGTGGCGGAGGAGATGTTCCTCGGGGACATTTCCAGCGGGGCGAGCGGAGACATCAAGATGGCCACGTGGTACGCCAAGAAGATGGTGTGTGAGTGGGGGATGAGCAGTCGGATGGGGATGGTGGAGTACGGCGACCATGAGGATTACGTTTTTCTGGGCCGGGAAATCGGCCGGTCACGCGGGTACAGCGAGCACACGGCACGGGAGATCGACGAGGAGGTGCACCAGATCGTCAACGGGGCCTACGAGCGAGCCCAGAAGATCCTCGGCGAGAACCGGGAAAAGGTGGAGAAAATCGCGGCGGCATTGTTGGAATATGAGACTTTGGATGGAGCCCAGGTGGAGGAGATCGTGAAGCACGGGCGGATGTTAAATCCGCCGCCTAAGGGGCTGACCGCGCCGAGCGCCCCCACGCCGAGCGAGCCCCTTCCGGCCAATCGTCCGGTGGAAAAAGTGAAGGACAAAGGTACGATCCTTCCGGGTCTCGAAGGCGCTCCGGCCGGAGCGTAAGGAAACTTTTCTCCCATGCCGGGATCCGCCACGGAGACGTGGCTTTGCGGGAACCGCCCGATTGAACTTTCGCCCGAGCGCCCCTTTCTCCTGGGCATCCTGAACGTCACGCCCGACTCGTTTTCCGACGGAGGAAAATTTGTCCGTCGGAGGGAAGCCATTCGGCAAGGGATGGCCTTATTGGAGTCAGGGGATGGGGTGGACGTGGGGGGAGAGTCGACCCGGCCCGGGGCGGAACCGGTGTCTGCGAAGGAGGAGAGGGAAAGGGTGATTCCGGTGCTCGTGGAGCTCCGCCGGGAGAGGCCCGAGGCTTTTTTGTCGGTGGATACTTATAAGGCGGAGGTGGCCAAGGCGGCGGTGGAGGAAGCCGGGGTGAATGTGATCAATGATGTGGGTGCAGGGCGGTGGGATGAGGCGATGATGGTTGTGGTGGCGCGGAACCAGGTCGGTTACGTCGGCATGCATGCCGGGGGCCGACCCCAGGAGATGCAGAAGAATCCCGTCTATGGGGAGGTGGTCACAGAGGTCCGGGATTTTCTTTGCGAACGTCTGGATGCACTGGTCAAAGCCGGGGTGGAGCGGAGGAGGGTGTTACTGGATGTGGGAATCGGCTTTGGAAAGACGGGGGAACACAACCGGGCTCTGTTGGAGGCGGACTGGTCGGGGTTGGAGCGCCCGCTCTTATGGGGGCTTTCGCGGAAGTCATTCCTAGAGATCACCAAGACTGAGAAGAAGATGAAGGATCGGGATGAGGCGCTGGATTGGTGGAACCGGGAGCTCCTCTCCCGAAAGCAGTCGATGGTGTGGAGGGTCCATGATCCCCGGCGGGTGCTTTTGGGGGCAGGATTAGGATGAGGATTAGGAAAGGGCATGGGCTACAGGCTGCCGGCTGTAGGAGCCGAGGGAATTAGGCGTTTAGGCGGTAGTTATGGAGGGAACTTTTTAAGTGGAAGTCTTGCTTCGTGGCTAAGGACTAAACTGCTAAACAACTAACCATGAGTGAGGAGATCAAATTGAAGCGGGAGGTGGAAGCGGTGGCGATCCCAGCCGGAACCACCAAAAAGCTGCCGGCCGGGACGGAGGTGATCATCACGCAGGATTTAGGCGGGACCTTTACCGTCCATACCCCCCATGAGGGCGGGCTTTTCCGGATCCAGGGAAAGGACGGGGATGCCTTGGGCCGCGCGGTGGCCCCAGGAAAACCAGCCAGCGGCCATGGGACGGTGGATGAGGATGCTGTGTGGACGGTTCTAAAGACCTGCTACGACCCAGAGATTCCGGTCAACATCGTGGATCTGGGGCTGATCTACAGCCTGGACATGAAAAAGACCGACGGCGGAGGCAAGCGGGTGGAGGTCAAGATGACCCTGACGGCGCAGGGTTGCGGGATGGGGCCCTCCATTGCCGCAGACGCCCGACAGAAGATCCTTTCCCTGGAAGGAATCCAGGAAGCGCAGGTGGACGTGGTGTGGGATCCGCCGTGGGGACCGCAGATGATCACGCCCGACGGCCGCAAGAAGCTGGGCATGGATTGATGTTCGTTCTTCCTTCGATCGACCTGATGGCCGGGGAGGTGGTGCGGCTCGCCCAAGGCAAGGCCACCGAGAAAAAGGTCTATAGCCAGGACCCGATGGCCTGCGCTCGGCGTTGGGAGAAGGCCGGAGGCCGGGTGCTTCATTTGGTGGATCTGGAGGGAGCCTTTGAGGGGGAGATGCGGAATCTGGAGATGATCGGGCAGATTGCCCGGAGCGTGAAGATGCCGTGCGAAGTAGGGGGAGGGATCCGGGATTTGGCCGTGGCGGAAAAAATCCTCAAAACCGGGGCAGCCCGGGTGATCTTTGGCAGCATCGCCTGTGACCAGCCGGAACGAATCGACGAGGCGGTGAAACGGTTTGGGCCGGAGAAAGTGGTGGTGGGGATCGACGCCCGCAATGGGGTGGTGGAGACGAGGGGCTGGACCAAGCCCAGCGGTTGGCTGGCCAAGGATCTGGCGGCGCGAATGACCAAGGCAGGGGTCATCCGGATCATCTACACCGATGTGATGCGGGACGGGATGATGACCGGTCCGAACATCCCGGCAGTGCAGGAAATGGTGAAATGTTTCCCGGGCAAGGTGATCGCCTCCGGGGGAATCAGCGGGCTGAAGGATCTCCAGGCGCTCGACCGGGCCGGCGGGGTGGAGGGGGTGATTGTGGGCCGGGCGCTTTACGAGGGGGCCTTGGCGGATGAGGTGTGCGGGTGGAATACGTTTTAAGACAGGAGGACCGGCCGGCAGGGGGGCCGACGATTGACTACGCGGCGGAGCTGAATCCGGAGCAGCACCAGGCAGTGACGGCGCCGCCCGGTCCGATCCTCGTGATCGCCGGGGCAGGGAGCGGAAAGACACGGACGCTGACTTACCGGGTGGCTTGGCTCGTCGAGCAGGGGGTGGCCCCGGAGCAGATTCTGCTCCTGACCTTCACCAACAAGGCCTCCAAGGAGATGCTGGCGAGGGTGGCTTCGCTACTGCCCCATGATCTTTCTCGGCTTTGGGGTGGAACCTTTCATCACGTCGGGAACCGGATTCTGCGGCGGCATGCCGACCGGGTGGGGTACGCCAAGGATTACACCATCCTGGATCGGGAAGATGCAGAGGATCTGATCAGCGCCAGTCTCGGGGAAGCGGGGGTGGATCCGAAGGACAAGCGGTTCCCCAAACCAGAAGTGCTGGCGGAGATTTTCAGCCTGGCGGCCAACCACCGCACCACCTGCGGGGCGATCTTGAAGAAACAGTTCGGCTACTTTGTGGAGCTGGAAAGCTGGATCAGCAAGGTGGGGGAGATTTACCTGCGCCGGAAACGGGAGAGTGCGGCGATGGATTATGACGATCTCCTCACACTCTCCCTGCAAATTCTGGAACAACCCGATCTCCGGGAGCAGTACCGGCAGCGTTTCCAGCATGTGCTGGTCGATGAGTATCAGGACACCAACCGGTTGCAGTCGGACTTCGTGGATGCGATTGGCGCCGGTCATCACCAGATCATGGCGGTGGGGGATGATGCCCAGAGCATCTACTCCTGGCGCGGGGCCAAGGTGGAGCACATTCTGAGCTTTCCGGACCGTCATCCCGGCACGAGGGTGGTCCGGCTGGAGACGAACTACCGGAGCATCCCGCAGATTCTGGAGTTGGCGAACCACGCGATCAGCCACAATCCGAAGCAGTTTCCCAAGAATCTCCGGGCCGTGCGGGAAGCGGGGGTGAAACCGGCGATGGTGGCCCTGGAGGATGGGGGGCAGCAGGCGGCCTTTGTGGCCCAGCGGATCCTGGAGTTGCACGAAGAAGGGACGAATCTTTCGGATATCGCGATTCTTTACCGGGCCCATTTCCATGCGATGGAGATGCAGCTCGAACTCACCCGGCGCAACATTCCCTACACGATCACTTCGGGTCTCCGTTTTTTTGAGCAAGCCCACATCAAGGATGTGGCGGCTCATCTGAGAGTGGGGGCCAATCCGAAGGATGAAGTGGCTTTTCACCGGTTGGCGAGGTTGTTGCCCGGGGTGGGGCCCAAGTCCGCCACGAAGATGTGGAACGAGGTTTCCGGCGGGAAACCGCTGGCGCAACTCAAGGTCGCTGAAAAAAGCGCCAAGGGCTGGACGCAGCTGGTGGAGACCCTGAGGCAGATTGCCGGAAAACCTCCGTCCGAGCAGGTGAAGCTGGTGGTGGAGGGGAGTTACGGGGACTACGTCCGGGCGCGGTATGCCAATGCGGTCAACCGGCTGGACGATCTGCGCCAGTTGGAAGATTACGCCAATGGCTTCACCAACACGGCGGATTTGCTGGCGGAACTGGCCTTGTTAGGGAACACGGAAACCGAGGTGGCCGCCCGGGGCGCGGACCAAGGGGGGGAGGCGGTGAAGTTGAGCACAGTCCATCAGGCCAAGGGATTGGAGTACGGTACGGTTTTCGTGATCATGTTGTGTGACGGGTTGTTCCCCTCGGCCCGTTCGGTCGAGTCGGAAGAGGGCGAGGAAGAGGAGAGGCGGTTGTTTTACGTGGCGGTGACGCGGGCCAAGGACGAGCTGTATTTGACCCATCCCCGGCTGCGCATGGGCAAAGGCGGGGATGCCTGGCAAACGCCCTCGCGATTCCTAAATGAGCTGAACCGGGATCTGGTGAATGTGTGGAGGGTGAAGGGCGGTGGCGGGTTGGGGGACTGGAGTTAGCTCAAGCGGTGATTTTTCTTCTCGGCCCCACGGCCTCCGGAAAAACTCGGTTTGCCATGGAGGTCGCCCGAAAGACGGGCGCGGAAATCTGCTCGGTCGATGCCTTTCAGATTTATCGGGGGCTGGATCTGGGGACGGCCAAGCCTTCGCGGGCCGTGCGCGAAGACGTTCCGCACCATCTGCTGGATCTGGTGGAGCCGGAGGAACCGTTCACGGCGGCGGATTATTTGAAGTCGGCGGGAAGCGTTCTCGGGGATTTGCAGAAAAGGGCCAAAGGTGCGGTTTGGGTAGGGGGGACCGGGTTGTACCACAAGGTGCTCACGGAGGGGTTGGCCAAGGCCCCGGGAACGGATGGGAAGGTGGCGGCGGAACTGGAGGCGAGGTCGACAGCAGAGTTGGTCGAGGAGATCCGGCGGGTGGATCCGGAGTGGTCGGAAAAAGCCGATCTACAAAACCGGAGGCGTCTGATCCGGGCCTTGGCGGTCTGGCGTCAGACCGCCCGCAAAATGTCATCCTGGCAAAGTGAGGAAACCCTGCCCGGGCCCTTGGCTGGAGCGCCGACTTTTGCGCTGGTGCCGGATCTGGACGCCTTGGCGGCGGTGATTCGGGGGCGGGTGGCCGGGATGATCCAGGACGGCTGGGCGGAGGAAGTTCGGAGATTAAGGGAACGGCCGAGTTGGCGGGGCTGTCCGGGAAGCCGGGCGATCGGGTACCGCGAAATGGAACTCTTGGTGGAAGGGAAGATCAAACGGGAAGAGGCAGGTGACAAAATCGTGGCAGCCACGCGGGCGTATGCGAAGCGTCAATTGACCTGGCTGAAACGGATTCCTAATTTGGTTTCTATCGAAGCAAATCCTGGAAATGTCCCGCATCCGGCGGGAGTGGAGAAGCTGGCGAAGGCCCTGGGCGGGGGAACCATTTCCGGATGATTATTTCCACAGGTCGGGACCGTCCGACAGAGCGGGCTTTCTTGGTGGGCTTGGAGACATCAAAAAGCAGCCGTTGGGAGGTAGGAGAATCGCTGGACGAGTTGGGGCAATTGGTGGAGAGCG
The DNA here is from genome assembly GCA_040397305.1 of Methylacidiphilales bacterium. Lineage (GTDB taxonomy): Bacteria > Verrucomicrobiota > Verrucomicrobiia > Methylacidiphilales > Verrucolacustridaceae > Verrucolacustris. Next base: position 9,462 of record JBBAWG010000001.1, read on the forward strand.
CAGGGGGGGAGGTGGCGGATCGGGCCACGCAAAGGATGGAAGCCCCGGTGGCGCCCACGTATATCGGCAGCGGGAAGGCGGCTGAGTTGGCCAAAACGGCCAAGGAGAAAAAAGCTGACACGGTCATTTTTGACGACGAGCTGAGTCCGGCGCAGGCGCGGAACCTGGAGCAGATCTTTTCCTGCAAGGTGTTGGACCGGACGCAGCTGATCCTCGACATCTTCGCCCAGCGGGCGAAGTCGAAGGAGGGGAAGCTCCAGATCGAGTTGGCTCAGCTGGTGTATTTGCTGCCGAGGTTGACCCGGATGTGGACCCATTTATCCCGGCAGACGGGGGGCATCGGGATGCGGGGACCGGGGGAGACGCAGTTGGAGGTGGATCGCCGGCGGGTGCAGGAGCGGATCACCCGGTTGGAGCGGGATCTGGCCGAGGTGAGGAAGCATCGGACGATTCAGCGGGAGGGGCGGTTGCGGCAGCATTGGCCGGTGGCGGCCCTGGTGGGTTACACCAATGCGGGGAAATCGACGCTCATGAACCTTCTTACCCATGCGGAGGTGGCGGCGGAGGACCGTTTGTTTGCGACGCTGGACCCGACGATCCGGCAGTTCCGGATGCCGAACGGGGTGCGGGTCCTGTTGACCGACACGGTCGGCTTTTTAAAGAAGTTACCCACGCATTTGGTGGAGTCGTTTCAGTCGACCCTGGAGGAGGTGGCTTTTGCCGACGTCCTCATCCACGTGGTGGATGCCAGTCATCCCCAACGGCTGGAGCAGATGCGGGCGGTGGATGAGGTTCTGAGAAAGATTGGGGCGGGGGACAAACATACGCTGACGGTTTGGAACAAGGTCGACCGGTTGGAAAACCGGGCCGGACTGGATCGCGAGGCGGGGGGGGTGACCCACGGGGTGCTGGTGTCGGCCAAAACGGGGGATGGCATGGCAGGATTTTTCTCCGAACTCTCGGCCATGCTGACGGCTTGGAGCATGCGGGTGCATTTGAAGGTTCCCCAAAGCGAGGGGGCGTTGTTGGCGCTCTTGGCGCGGGCCGGTCGGATTCTCGAGAAGAGGTATGAGGGCAACGAGGTGGAGCTGAAGGCGCACATCCCGCCTTTCTTGAGGGGGAAGGTGGCTCCCTTTATTGTTCCGGGAAGTGACACGGATTCGGGAGTTACCGTCGGAGGAGAGGCCCAGGGAGAGGTTGATGGCCCGGGGGCCGGAGGCGCTTTCGACGGCGGAGCTGTTGGCGATCCTTCTGGGGACGGGTCGGCCCGGTAAGTCGGCGATTGAACTGGCGGGGGAGATTCTGCGCTCCCGGGAGGGGTTGGGCAGTTTGGCCCGGATCACGCCGCAGAATCTAAAAAAGGAGTTTCACGGGCTGGGGGTGGCCAAGGCGTGCCAGATTGCCGCCGCGATCGAGTTGGGGCGAAGGGTGGGATCCGCAGAAGTGGCGGGGGAGGCGATGGATCATCCGGGGAAAGTGGAGGCGGTGATTGGTCCAGAGTTGAGAAACAAGGATCGGGAGGAGGTATGGGCGCTCCTTTTGAACACGAAGCTGAGGTTGATTCGAAAGGTGCAGATCAGCCGGGGATCGGTGAACGAGACGGCGGTGCAGCCGCAGGATCTGTTGCGGCAGGCGCTGGGTTCGGAGACGGTCTATGCCTTGATCGCGGTGCACAATCATCCTTCGGGGGATCCGGCACCCAGTCCGGCTGACTTGGATTTCACCCGGAGGCTGCGGGATGGGGCGAAGGCGGTGGGGGTGACGTTGCAAGATCATGTAATTATCGGCGTCGCCCGGCAGGGGCGACCCGGGTATTATAGTTTCCGTGAGGCAGGTTACCTTTGAGCAAAGCTGAAATTCATTCCACCGCTTTGGTGGAGAAGGGAGCCAAGCTGGGAGCGGGTTGTGTGGTCGGCCCAGGGGCGATTGTGGGGGCGGAGGTCGAACTGGGTGAGGGGTGTGTGGTCGGTCCGAGGGCGGTGTTGGAGGGCAGGATAAAGATGGGGGCCAAGAATCGGGTGGGGGTTGGGGCGGTGATCGGGGGGGAGCCGCAGGATTTGGCTTATCAGGGGGCGCAAAGTGGCGTGGTGATTGGGGATGGGAATGTTTTTCGAGAATATGTGACGATCCACCGTGGAACCAAGGAGGGGACGGATACGGTTATTGGGAACGGCTGTTTTCTGATGGTGGGGGCGCATGTGGCCCACAACTGCCGGCTGGCGGACGGGGTGGTGCTGGTGAACAACGTATTGCTGGCGGGGTATGTAGAGGTGGAGGAAAAGGCGTTTTTGGGAGGGGCGGTGGTGGTGCACCAGTTTGTGCGGATTGGGAAGCTGGCGATGGTGCGGGGTCAGACCCGGGTGGGGATGGATCTGCCCCCCTACTGCATGGCGGTAGCGACGAACGGGGTTTGCGGGCTGAACCTGGTGGGGTTACGAAGGGCCGGGGTGGGGCCGGATAGCCGGAAGGCTTTGCAGAGGGTTTACGAAGCATTTTTCTTCGGTGGAAAGAACCGGGCTCAGGCCCTGGAGGAGATCCGCCAAGGAAAGGATGCCAAAGTGAAGGAAGTGAAAGAGTTCTCTGATTTTATTGAGAAAACGAAGCGGGGGATCTGTCACGGCCTCAAGGCCGGCGAGATCAGCGTGGAAGAGAATTAGAAGCGGGACTGGATACCGACTTCAACGGCGAAGTTGTAGGAATTCTCAAACTGGTAGTTGCCGATGACCGGCATGAAGGCGCTGAGCATTTTGAAAGCCCCGTAAAAATCAACGCCTGGCTCCACAGTGTAAGTGAGGCCAACCTGGGCATTCCAACCGAACTGAAAAGCGCTGCGGCAGTAGTTACCCTGAACGTCGAGAGTGCCGATGTAGTAGTTATTGACGTCTAGCTGTTGCCAAATTGCCCCAACACCCCCGCCGATAAAGGGGCGCAATTTGACATCACCCGGCCACCGTAAAATGCCGTTGATCTGGATCGGAACCTGAACCAACTCCCCATCGGCCGAGCAGTGATAGGATCCGGCAGACGCACCCCCGCTGATGTCTACATTATATTGATTGATGCCGTTATAGATCAGGCCGGTTTGCAACCCCACCCCTAGCCATTCGTAGATGTTATATCCGAACTCCACATCTAATCGAAACCCGGGATTGAAGGTAAAGTTTTCCCCGGAAATAGTTTGCCCAGCTAGTGGCCCCGCACTGGCTGGGGCTACATAGGGGTAAGCGGTCCGATTGTTGCCATCCCAAACCCGTCGGGCGGTGAGTTGGCCCTGAAGAGCCCCGCCGATGCCAGCATTAAGAAAGAAGCTCTCCCACTCCCCTAGTTGGAGAGTGGTGGTATCGCCGACGATCGGGGCGGGTTTTCCGGAAACGGTCTGGAGGGGTGGGGCAGTTTTAGGGGCGGCCCCAGCCAAAGGATCGATGGGGGCCGAGGAGGCACCGCCCCCCATGGGATCAGAGCCTCCGCCTCCCATGGGATCTACGGCAGCAATCTGCGTGCTTCCTGCCAAGGCATCGGGAGAGGCCGGAACGGATGTGCTGAGATCGGCCGACTGGCCCTCGATACCGATGGGTGCAACGGATAGACGTTCCGGGCTTTTTTCGGACAAAATAGGGGAGGGTGTTGTGCCGGAGTACACGGCCAATTGGGGTGGACCCCCAAAGGCCGCCCCGTCATCGCGATGATTGAGGGCCTCCAAAGGAACAATTTTTTTGGTGCCGTCGGGATAGGTTTTAAGGATTTGCGTTCCGGCTCCCTCGGGTATGGCCGGAGAAGCGCTTTGAGTGGCAGGTTGCGAGGGCGGGGTGGGATCAGGCGGAATCACGAGCCGCTGGGCATTTACG
>JBBAWG010000001.1:13406-73104 GCA_040397305.1 Methylacidiphilales bacterium
GCATTGGTGTAATCCATCTTGGCGGGTTGGTCCGGGGAGACCACCGAAGTTGAACTCGGAACGGCAGAATTCGTGGAGACAGTTTCAGTTTTCTGGCTGGGCTGCCCAATTGGGACCACGCCGTCTTTGGCTGGGTCATAGGCGACGATCCGAGGGGCTCCGCCAAACTTTTCACCGTTGTCAACTTGCTTGCCAATGTCGCTCCATCGGACGATCACCTTGGTGCCGTCGGGATAGATTTTCATCACATACGGGTCGTTAGTAGATCTCACCACCCCGTCTGCCGCAAGAAGAGGTAAGTTCAGGCTCAAGATTGAGACCACGATCCAGATGTACTTGTTTTGCATAATTAATCTCCTTTTTGTATGGGAAGCCAAGCAGGGCTTTTTTATCAACCCGTTGTGGCTCATAGGCCCTTTTTTTCATACAGAATGTATACGTCAATAAAAATGTTAATAACTATACAACAACTTATTATTAAAAATACGTAATAAGTAGGCTTTGCGAATACGGCCCCAGGGGGCGAATCTCCAAAAGTTGAAGGTTACTTAAGGGTTAGCGGGTCAGAAATGAGCTGGAGGCAGGAGGAAGGGTGAGGCTGAGGAATCCATTTTTCACCACCAACTTTTCCAGACTCCCCAAGCGATCTTGGAGGGGGCCGTCGAGAAACTCCGGACCGACCTCAAGCTCCAGTTTGGCGGGTTTGTCGGAGCGATTGTAGAGAATCAAAACCCGGTCCCCGAGGTAGGCACGAGCCACGGCATACACATCCCGATCGGCCGTTACGGCACGACGGCTGCCGTAGCGGATCGCGGGGTGTTTCGTCCGAAGACCATTGAGCTTGGCCACATGGTCTTGCACTCCCTTCTGTGCCGGGGTGAGTTTGGTCAGATCGGGAAACATCCGCCGGTTGTCAGGGTCTTGGGCCCCGGTCATACCGATCTCATCGCCGTAGTAGATCGTCGGAGCTCCTGGCGTGGTGAGTACAAAGGTGAAGGCGAGCTTCAGTTTTTCATAGGAAGAATCCCTGTCGATCTTGGGAGGCTTGGACCAGCCGACCACAAACTCATCCGGCTCTTTGGGGTCCGGGAGATCTCCATCGGCATAAGCCATGAAACGGGACTTGTCGTGATTTCCGAGCAGAGGGGACATCACGGTTTCCGGGCCAAACACGCGATCGGAGGCGGAGGCGGATTTTTCCAGCGAAGCAAAATCCTCCTTGCCGGTCCCGAAAACCTCCAGAAGGGTGTCGTACAAGGGAAATTCAAACTGTCCGTCCAGGCGGTTGGGTCCGATGAAGGAGTTGATCCCAGGCCGATCCATGAAGGTCTCTCCCACAAGATAAAACGAGTCCTTGGAGGCTTGGGGCAGGCTCTGGCGCAAGCCTTGCCGGAAAGAAGACCAGAATTTTGGCGGGATATGTTTCACGGCGTCGAGGCGGAAGCCGTCGAGGCGGAAACGGCGAACCCAGTCGGCGGCATTCTCGATGAGAAAGGCGCTGCTGCCCGCCTCGTAGTTGAAGCGGGGAAGAAACGGCTCAAACCAGGTGGTGAACTGGGTTTCGTTGTCCCATTTGCGGAGGTTTTTGGTTCCATCCGGCAGGAGGAGCGAGCCGAACCAGTCCGGATGTTGCTGGAAGGCCGGGTGCTCCTCATGGACGTGGGCGAGGACCAGATCCAGGAGAAGGCTGATGTTTTTTTTGTCGGCCGATTCGGCGAGGGCGGTCAGCGCCGCATTCCCGCCAAAGCGGGGCTCCACTTCCGTGGAGCTGATGGGCCAGTAGCCGTGGTACCCGGTGTACCAGCGCCGGGGCTCCTTGTATTCCTGGTAGGGGGGCAGGGGGTTCTGGTTGACCGGGGAGAGCCAGAGGGTGTTGATGCCCAGCTTCTCAAAATAGCCGTCATCGATGAGTTTTTTCACTCCCGCCAGGTCACCTCCCAGGTACTGGGCCGGAGGTTCGACCTTGGGGTCCGGCTTTGGATTATTGGAAGGATCCCCGTCCACCAACCGGTCGATGAAGGCGAAATAAATGATGTGATCGTGGCGGTTTGCGCCTGCCGGCAGATCTTCACCAACCTTGGCGCGGGCAGGGAATGCGGCCGTGCCGTCCGAACCCACGCCCATGAGGCGAATCCAGGATTCCGGTGGCAACCCGGCGGTTTTTACCTGCCAGCCGCCGTCTGGAGCGGATTCGGCCGGAAGAGCGCGGGAAGTCCCACCCGGCAGCTGGGCGACTGCCGAGATTTTGGCGGGCCGCCAGTCTTCAGGATGACTGCCAAAGGAGAGCGATTCGAGGGTCCGGGAATGGGCGAAGAGGACCGGAGCCTGCCCGGGAGAGCCAGAAACCTGAATCAGGGAGTTCTCGTTGCCGGTCCCATCCCCAGCTTTTTGTTTGTTGGCCGGATCGAGGCGCCACTTTCCATCCACCACCAGCTTGTAGGTGTGCGAGCCGGGTGGAAGGCCGAGGGAGAGTTCCCAGATGTTTTCGCCCGTTTTTTTCATCGGGTTGGCTCCGGTGTTCCATCCGTTAAAGGAGCCGGCCACGGCCACGTTCTTCTCCGAGCCCGTGCCGAAATAGCGGAGTTTCGTTTCCGGAGCCGATTGAACCGCAAGGGTAAAAATCCCCTCCCGAGGTTCGCCTTGGGCCGGCCGGATTCGTAGGAGCAGGTCTTCCATGCCTTGGGCTCCTTTTTCCGGGGTCATGCGAAGCAGTGCTTTGGCAGGATCCAGGTCTACCTTGAGCTTTTCCATTGGGTTGGGCCGCTCCAACTCCAACTTGTCCCCGGCGGCGAGTTCCAGAAAACGGGTTAAGTCAAACTCCGTGGATTTTTCGGCGGCCACCACTTGGACGGGGATCCATCCCATGAAGGAAGTGACCTTTGTTTCTCCGTGCGTTTGGCAAAGGAGACCGACGAGAAGCAGTGTGCAAACTGTCGAAGTGAGGAAGTGGCGTGAAATTTTCAAACCATGGCAAAATACCAATGGCAGAAGGGTTTGCGTAATAAAAAACAGTTTGTTTTTACATAAAAATAGGTAAATTGTAGGAGTTGAAAAAGGTCTTTCCAACTGCCTGGAAAAGGATGGGAACTAGCCGTTGGGCCAGTTTCGCCGATAATGACCTAATGCCTATCAGGCCGTGGTTTTTTTGGATGGGACTTGGCCTTTGTCTTGTGACGCAGAGCGTCCAATCCCAAGAGTCCCAGTGGCAATCTTTGGCCGGAGAGGCCAGCGCCATGAGCCGAAAGTCCAAACCAGAGTCGATGGACTACAATCTGGATTTGGGGCCGGTTTTGCTCAACGTGGGAGCGGGTCTTACCGCGGGATACAATTCGAACACGGGCCTGACCCAAAACGGGGACACCGGAAGCGGCTACACCACTCCTTCCGGAACCTTGAGCCTGATGTGGCCGATTACCGATTTGAACACTCTCACATTCTCCGTCGGGTTTGGTTACTCGTACTACTGGGATGTGCCGGAGACCGACAGTCCGGGAGGTTTGTTCATCAGTCCCAACAGTGCCTTGCAGGGCACCTTTTTCGTCGGGGATTTTCGTTTTACGCCCTATGACCAATTTTCCCTCCAGAACGATCCCACCCAGGCAGGGGAGCTCAGCAACGTGTCCCGATTCACGATTTATCAAAACAGTGCCGGCTGCAAAGTGGATTGGGATCTGGCGGATCTTATCGTCACAGCCGGGTTTGACTGGTTTAACCTCTGGTCCGGCCAAAGCTCCTTCCAAAATCTGGATCGCCGCACCCTGACCCCCAGCTTGGCCACGACCTACTACCTCACCAAGACCCTCATCGTGGGGCTGGAGGGGGTAGCTGCGATCACCAACTACACGGAAAATCAGGTCCAGGCGGTCACCGATCCGGAAACGGGCGAAACAACTTTGGTGAACGGGCAAAACAACAACAATATTTACCAGGTCGGCCCCTTCGTGAACTGGCAGATTTCCGAATATATCACCGTCACCGGCCGGGGAGGATGGGTATGGGGGCAGTTCACCGGGAACAACACCCCGGAAAACTCGGCCGGGGGAAATCCGTCCACCTACTACCTGAACCTCGGCTGGAGCCACCGGCTGAATGAGTATTTGAATTACAGCCTGACCGCCAGCCGCAGCACCCAGCTCTCGGCGATTGTGGGAAGTAACTTTGTCGAGATGTGGAACTTCGGGGCCGGCCTGAACTGGAATGTGATCGACCAGTTGAGCCTATCGACGCCGTTTTCGGCGCAATTGGGCCAGGTTTCCGGCGACCTGTATCCCGAGCAGTATCAGCAGTACACTGCGGGAATCACCCTGGGGTACCGCATCACGGAGAAACTCGGCAGCAGCGTGAACTTCATGTACATCCTCAAGGATTCCGACCTGCCCAACAACGGCTACCAGCAGTGGAATGCCTCCGCGGGTTTCAATTATGATTTCTAAAATGCTTGGGGATGGGATCCGGCTGATGCGGGTGGCGGGATGTTTGCTGGCGTTGGGCGCCTGCGGTTCCAGCTCGTGGGCCCAGGCCCGGCTGTCCCTGCGGACCTCCGAACCAACTTCGGGGACCGCTCCGGCATCGGCCCCTGCGGTTTTGCTGGATCCGGCCAAAGGCAATCCCATGGATTCGTTGGATGACCGGAAACCCATCGCAGTCGGAAACCTTCTCGAGTTCCGGGTGTTGGAGGATCTCGACGAGGAGCCGGATCCGAAGGCGGATCCCACCATGCAAAATCCCCTGACCATGAACCGTCTGCAGGTTTCCGACAGCGGGGAGGTGGAGCATCCGTATTTTGGCCGGGTGATGGCCAAAGGCAAAACCCACCGGCAACTGGCCGAAGAGATTAAAAAAATCCTGGAACGGCCCGATGGGTATTATTATCAGGCCACGGTTTTGATTTCCCTGGCCACCTCCGGCGTCTCTCGGGGCAAGGTCTACATCAGCGGGGCGGTGAGCAAGCCCGGGCCTTTTGACATTCCCGTGAATGAAAACATGACGGCCAGCAAGGCCCTCTCCTCCGTGGGGGTGTTGGAGGAAAGGGCGGCCATCAACCAGATCAAGTTGATCCGGAAAGTTCCCGAAGGAGCCCCGCCGCCGGATCCGATCATCATCAATCTCGACGATATCCGCAAGGGCCTCACCGGATCCGATCGCGTTTTGGAGCCGGAAGATCAGATCATTGTTCCGGCCGTGACCAGCCGCGGACAGGTCAGCGTGGCCGGCAATGTGGCCCAGGTGGGCAATTATCCCATTCCGCTGGACCGGGAACTGACGGTGAAAGATGTCATCGTGCAGGCCAAGTTCGGGGACTTTGCCGACAAGCGTCGGGTGAAACTGTTCCGGAAGGGGGAAAAGGGAGAGCCGATGGAAATCGACATGGTCAAAATCCTCGAGACGGGGGAAGAGGAGAACAACCCGGTGCTCCAGGATGGGGATCACATCTTTGTGCCCAAACGTCTCTTTAACTTCTAAGGTGCTCGCCCATGGCTGAAATCGGACAGGAACTCGGGATTGGCGGACCGCTCTCTCCGGCGGCTCTGCGGGCCCGCGTGTATCGGTACAGCCTGCTTCTGAGAAAGTACTGGTGGCTGCCGTTGATGATCCTGTCCGCCTCGCTGCTGGTCCAGGGAGTCCGGTATTTTCTGAGTGAACCGCTGTATGTCAGCACCGGCCGGATGATGGTGGCGCCCCGCATCATGACCAAGGAAAGCGCGGTCTACACGGAGGAACTGACCAACTATTTCGGCACCCAGGTCTCCCTGATGCAGAGCGAGGAGATCAAGCGGCGCGCCGCCCGCACGGTGGAGGCCTCGCATCCGGATCTCAAAGGTTTCAGTGCGGAACTGGGGGTCCAGCAGGAGCCCAAGGCCTCGATTTTTATCCTGCGCGTCACCAGCGCGGATCCCAAATATTCCCAGCTCTTTGCGGACGCCTGCATGAGCGAGTTTTTGGAGTTTAAGAGAGACATGCGCGGGGAGACCTCGCAAAAAACGGTGGATGCCGTAGCCAAGCAGCTGACCGAACTGGAGAAGGCGATTGCCGATCTGGACACGAAAATCTTCGAGTTCAAACAGGAGAATAATATTATTTTCCTGCAGGAACAGGGGAACTACGTCGGCTCTTACCTGGTGGATCTCAACAAGCAGTTGGCTGAACTCAAAAAGGAGTCCCAGCTGCTGGATCTCATGAACATCGACCAGACGCTGGAACGGCAGGCTCAGGGGGCGGAAGGAGTCCCGACCAAGGATGGGTCAGGTTCCGCCGCCCTGATGGAAGGCCCACAGTCCGAATTCATCCAGACCAAGCGGCAGCTCCAGAGGTCCAAGGCGCGTCTGGAGCAGATGTCGAAATATCTCCGGCCCAAGCATCCCAAGATTTTGGCGCTGAAGGACGACATCACGCGGAACGAGCGAAAACTGGAGATCGTGCGCCAGCAGAGCCAGGAAGCGGTCCAGGAAAAGCGGCAGGCCATCCAACTCCAGATTTCGAACCTGGAAAAAATCGTGGCGGAGTCGGAGACCAAGGCCCTAGAGGTGGGGAGGAAAATGGCGGAATTCGAGAAGATGAAAACGGAGCGGGACCGGCAGAAGCAGCTGTACGACTCTCTTCTCGGCACGGTGCAGAACGTGAATGTCAGCCAGGATGTCAGCCAGTTTGACGTCAACATTCTGGAGCAAGCCACCGTGGCGATCTCCATCAAACCGGGTTTTGCCCGCTCCCTGCTGCTGGGGTTGGGGGTTGGGCTCATCCTTTCGGGCGGCCTCCTCTTTCTGCTGGACCGTTTCAATGATCGCGTCGCCACCGTGGTCGAATTAACGGAGCATTTCACCGAGCCGATCTATGGGCAGGTTCCCGAGGAGGCTCCCGATGCCGATGGGCGCCTCCCGCTGTTGAATCCTCAGGACACCCGGCATGTGTATGCGGAGAGCTTCCGGAATATCCGCTCCAGCCTGCGGTTCGTGGGGGCGGACGGGCTGAAGAAAAGCCGGATTATCATCGTCACCAGCCCCACCCCGGGCGACGGAAAGTCGACCATTACGGCGAATCTCGCCCTCACCCTTTCGTTTGCCACGACCCATAAAGTCCTGCTGATCGACGGGGATATGCGACGGGGAGGACTCCACCGTCTTTTCGGACTGGAGGGGGAGCCGGGATTGGCCGAAGTCCTGAGCGGGGAGGCAGATTGGCGTAAAGTGATCCAGCCGACCCGTTACAAAAACCTTTCGTTCCTCTCCGCAGGGGAGCCGACCAGTCATCCCGGGGAGCTGATCTTTAGCGCCGCCTGTGAAACCATGATGGAGGAGCTGCGCCAGGAATTTGAGGTGGTGATCTTTGACACGGCGCCAGTGTTGGCGGTGGACGACACTCCCAGCCTGGCCCCCAAAGTGGACGGCACCTTGGTCCTGTACCGGGCCGGGCGAACCTCCTGCCGCCTGATGCGCAACACGCTGGAGGCGCTCTACTCCCGCAACGCCAAGGTCTTGGGGATTATCTTCAACGGAGTGGACCCCAAACAGCCGGAATACGGCTACTACAAATACACCGAGTATTATTACAGCAAGACCGTGAGCCGAAAAAAAACCGCCACGGAACCGGTCAACGTCTCCGGGCCGGAAGTGAGCGTGGGGTCGTCGGAGACCGCGATCGTACCCCCCACGACGACGGTCCACAGCAGTCCGGGCGGCCCCCCGGCCATTACCGTCAAAAAAGCCTAGTTTGTGGCAACGCCCTCCCGGGTGAGGGCGGCGGCCAAATCGGCCTTGGGCGGTAGATGGATGGTTCTCCACCCCAGGCGTGCGGGGGTCTCGAGGTTTTCCGCCAAGTCATCAATAAAAAGGGAGGAGGAAGGGCGGGCGCCAGCTGCCGTCAGGGCTTTTTCATAAATGTCCGGGTGCGGTTTGCGGGCGCCAACCTCGTGGGAGTAGATCCGAGGTTGGAAGATCGGAAAAAAGTCATAGGTGGCCTCCAGATGGCGGATATGGGAGGCACAGGTGTTCGAGATCAGGCCGAGGGGATAACGCGTGGCCAGTTGCCGTGCGATGGCCACCCGGTCGGGCAGGGGACGAAAGATGTCGCAAAAGGCCTCGCGCAAGGCCGGTTGCGCATGGTTGAGGTCCAGATCCTCGGCCAAGAGGGTGAAATATTCGTCACAGGTGTGCCGTCCCCGCTCGTAATCGTGGGCGCGCTCATGCGACCAGATCTTTTCGCAGAAAGCGGTCAGGTCTTGGCCGGATGTTTTTGCCAGGGCGCGAAGTTTTTCTCCGGCATGGAGGCCAACCAGGATGTTCCCCAAATCAAAAAAGATGTGGGTGATCGGCTGACGCATCCCGACACCTTGTCGCGGGCGTGAATTATTTGGAAGTCTGGATGTACTCCCCGGTCCAGTCGTCGGGGGGTGGGGTCTTGAGGAAGCCCTCGCAGATTTTTTTGTACGCCTTGGAGGGGCCGTCGTGGGGATCGAGCGTGAGGGCCTCGTCAAACTTGGCAATGGCCTCGTGGAATTTCTTGGCGGCATGAAGTTTCCAGGCCTCCTCGAACAGGCGCACCACGCGGGCCTTGGTTTCCGGTAGTTCCCCCTTCTTGGCCAGCAGCTCGTAGCAGGGGACGGGCTCGGTCTTTCCTTTCACGATCATATTGGCGAGGAACCGGGCCTCGATCTTGTCTTTGGACATTTCGTAGGTCTTGCCGCCGATCATGATGTGGGTGTCGAACGGTTTGTTGGCCGGTTCGAACCGGGCGGCCTGGTTCACGGCGTCGCCCATCACGGTGTACTGGAACTTTTGTTCCGAACCCATGTTGCCGGCGGCCACCTCGCCGGTGTTGATTCCCATCCGGGCATCGATGTCGCAGCCGTATTCCGCCTTCAGCTCCTGCTTCAGGGTCTGCAGTCTTTCCTGCTGCTCCAAGGCGGACCAACAGGCCTTCCAAGCGTGGGAGTCGGGATCGGGATCGGGCCAGACGGGCACACCGAAATCGGCCATGATGGCGTCGCCAGCGTACTTATCGATGTAGCCGCCGTATTTCGTGACGAGGTTGCTCATCGGGGTGAGGTACCGGTTGAGAATTTTGGCGAGATCCTCGGCGGTGACGGACTCGGAGATCGTGGTGAAGCCGGCGAGGTCGGAGAAAAACATCGTGGCCATTTTCTTTTCTCCGGTCAGGCGGAAGCGGTCCGGATCCGCTTGCATGTAGGACAAGACTTCCGGGCTGACCATGGTGGAGAACATGCCGCGCACCCGTCGTTTCTCCCGTTGTTCGAGAACGAATTCGTAGCTGAGACAGCCGATGCCGCCGAGGAGGAGGGTGAGGGCAGGATTCACCACCGGCAGGATGAGATCCAGCCGATCCTGCACAAAAAACGTCAGAACGGCGTAGCCGAGGGCGGCGATGAGAAGAAGGGCGAGCCGAAGCACGGGTTGGCTGGTGGCTAGAATCAAAAGCAGGGCCAACAGGGCACCGGCCCCAAGCAGAGCGGGTGAGGCCCAGGTGGGCGGAAGTTTGAGGAAGCTGCCAGTCAGGGCGGCACCGAGGGCCGCCAGATGAACCTCGGGTCCCGGCATGGGGTTGGGGTAGGGGGTTTTGAGGAAGTCCTTGGACCAGTTTCCGTAGGGTCCGACCATGACCAGCTTGCCGCGCAACATTTCTCCGTTTTGGAAAACCTTTTCCCAGGTGGAGGGCACAAACAGCTGGTAGACGGGAATGGCCTTGAAGTTGAAGTTGGGTGGGCCGGCGTAGCGGATGAGTCCGTTGGCTCCCTCGGGGATGCGTGCGCCCAGCCCCGCTTTTTCCAGCATTCGGCCGGAGAGAGAGATGGCCGAGGTGTCCTGGAAGGTACGCCGATAGTGGGCCTGCCGGATGATGCCGTCGGCATCGGGCCAGAGATTCACATAACCGACCCGCCCGTTGGGATTTTCGGAGGCGATTTCCGTGACGCCTTGGGCAGCTAGGGGCGCGGGCAAAGCCAGCTGGACGGAGGTGCGACCGAGATTGCTGACTTCCTCGAACGTGCCTCCCACCACGGCCCGGTCGCCGAACTCATCCAGGGCCAGAAGTAACTCGTCGTCGCCCTCTTTGGGGGTGGGAAACATCAGATCCAAGGCGACCACCTTCGCGCCGGCCTCGGCCGCCCGTCGGATGACATGGCCCCAAACGGAACGTCGCCAAGGCCAGGAGCCGGTGGACATTTCCGCCAGGGCCGGGTGGGCCGCGATTTCCTCCTCCATGAGCACGTCGTTGTAGGACTGTTTATCGATCGCCAGGAACACTACCTCCGGTGGGATCGGGGCGGTTTGGCCGAAGCGCACGCGCAGATCGCGGGTGTAATTTTCCGCTTCCAGCAGGGGCTTGAACTGGATGAGCGCGAGCAGTCCGAAAAGCAGGGCGGTGCCGGCGCAGATCGAGGCCAGAATGATCCGCCGAACCACGGCGTCTTTTTTGGCAGTACGGGCCATAATGTTCTTTAGGGAGTTGGGTTAGGGCGTGCCAACGTTGATTCCTGACGAGTGGCTTCCTGGTTGAGCTCGTTTTCCAGTTCCCGCATCAGGCGGCGTTCGTGCTCGGCCACCTCCCGCTCCACGGCCGCCACCGCCTGTCGGCGGGCGACTTTTTCCTGTTCCACTTTTTTCTCGTGCTCGTGGTGGGCGACGAGGGCCCCGATGAGCATGCCGGCAAACGCTCCGGCGCCTGCGCCAATCGCGGCCCCGTCTCCCCCTCCAGCCATGGCCCCGATCCCGGCCCCGGTGGCCGCCCCACCCACCGCGCCCACGCCGGCTGCCGTGGGCACTCCGCTGCCCGCTCCGAAACCCTTGTTCTTCATGGCGGCCGGGACTCCGGCCATCAAATTCTGGCGATACTGTTTCACGTCGGCCCGGATGGCGGCGAGCCGGTCATCGAGGGACTGAGCGGCGGCCCGGCGCTTGGCCTCGCCGTTTTCCAGTTCCCCTTGGGATCGGAGGAGGGCGGGGGGCGGGGTGGTGGCTTCGCGGACAAAGATGGCTTCCAACGCGGGGATCCGGCTCATGGGAAGAAGGTCGGCACTCAAGGCCATCCAAGTGCCGGAAGAAAGTACGGCCTGACGAAGGGTCCAACCGCCTTCCAGGGTGGTGCCGGCCGGGATCACGGTTCGGGCCTGGGCCAGATCAAACACTTTTCCCGGAGGCAGGTCGTAGGCGTAAACCACCCGGGGCAAAAGACGCTGATGGGTGGCGGAAAGTCCCGGAGGGACGGCGACCGGCACCACTGGAGCCAGGAGGATATCCTCCTTGGCCTTGAGGCGGATTTCGTAATCCACGGAGACGCCGTCTTCGTTTTGGAACATACGGAGGGGTTTGAGTCCGGAGAGCTCGAACTGGGGTGGTAACCGGCGGGCGAGGACGGATTTGGCGAGACCTTCAGGCGGGAGATTTCGCCAGCGGTTCCACCAGCCCAAGGTGGAGGGATCGGGTGGGACGGCGGCGGGAAGGACGGGGATGGCCGGTGCGCTGGAATTTGCGGCGAGTTGGCTGATTTGGCGGAGGGAGGAGCTCCAGCGGGCGTAATCGGCCTGAAGAACCTGTGGCGTGCGTAGCTCATCGTCGTTTTTGGAGAAAGACGGACCGCGGAGGAGAAGATAGAGGGCGCTGAGGAGTCCCAGGCCCAGCAGGGCGGCGGCCCCGGCCAGTCCGGCAACCGGAAGCCAGGGAGGAAGAAAAAACTCTGTTTTTTTCTGAAGCGGGGGCGGTTCCTCGCTTTTCTGCAGGGAAGGTTGGATACGCCGGGGCGGTCCGGACCGGAACATAGTCCCAAATTACGACCGGACCCGTCGGCGAGGAAGTTTCACCTTCTGGCAACCCAGGCACCAGCAGGTGGTCCGTCCGCCCACCGGTTTCCGGATCAGGGCCTTCTGGCAGCGTGGACATTGGCCACCGTCTGCCCAGCGATGGAGGAAAAGCCAGGAGCGGGGTGGGTCCGACCAGTCCCGCCCGATGATCCGGATGGCTTCCTTCGACACCTTTTGGGTTTTGGAATGAAGTCTGGCGATCGCTAGCTGGTCCAGAGTGCCGGCGAGGGTGCGGGGATTCAGGCCAGCCTGCCAAAGGATCTCATCGGCCATCCAGTTGCCAATCCCGGGAAAAAATTCCTGTAGCAGTAACAAGGGCTTCAAGGGGGTGCGGCCGCGTTTCTCTAGAATTTCTGACAACCTTGGAACAGAAAACTTCCGGTTGAGTATCGGGGTTGGGAGGGAAGACCACCAGTCGGGAGGGCGGGAGGAAGATTGGAAGCGGATTCGTCCGAAAAGGCGTGGATCTTGGAAGACCAAGGCGTGGGTTTCGGTGTAGAGGACGAGATGATCGTGTTTGGAGGGCAGGTGGTTAGGACGCCCGGCGGAGAGTTTTCCGGTCATGCCCAGATGGATGCCGAGCCAGCGGTCGGTGCCAAAGCGAAAGAGCATCTGTTTCCCATGGGTCTGGATGGAGCTGAGCTTTTGCCCGGGCAGAAACTTGGGAAGGTCGGCCGGACGAATTCCTCGGAAGATCCGTTTTCCAGGGTGGAGATGGACTCGGGCGACCTTTTTGCCGAGACCGACTTTCCACTGCTTTGCGAAGTAATGCACCTCTGCCAGCTCAGGCATGGGAAAAGAATGCGGGTCGGCGGTAAAAAATCCAAGCTTGGGTGGGGGAGAGGTTGCGATATTTTAAACGGATGGCGGTGAAATTAACCGGACATCAGATTGAGGTGGTACTCTCCACCCTAGACGGCTGGAAACAGGCCGGCGGGAAGATCGTCCGGGAGTACAAATTTCCTGACTTCGTGGCGGCGGCCATGTTTGTGGCCGGGGTGAATCTGGAAGCCGAGAAGATGAACCATCATCCTGACCTCCATCACTCCTACGCCTCGGTCAAAATCGAGCTGACAACCCACGATGTGGGCGGGATCAGTGAACTGGACCTTCGCCTGGCCAAAAAACTCGATTCCCGGGCCCACCCCCTGCTGGAGAAATCCTGAGCCATGGCCAAACGCGCCCTCATCACTGGAATCACCGGCCAAGACGGCTCCTATTTGGCGGAGTTGCTTCTCGGAAAGGGGTACGAGGTCCATGGCATCATTCGCCGCTCCTCAAGTTTCAACACCGAGCGGATTGATCCCATCTACAAAGATCGCCACGACAAGGGCGCCCGTCTCTTTCTGCATTACGGTGATCTCAGCGATCCGAGCTCTCTGATCAAGATCCTCGGGGAAACCCAGCCGGAAGAGATCTACAACCTCGCCGCCCAAAGCCACGTGCGGGTCAGCTTCGATATCCCGGAATTTACCGGAGATGTCACGGCGATCGGGACGGTCCGGCTCCTCGATGCCATGAGGCAGGTGGCCCCCAAGGCCCGTTTCTACCAGGCCTCCAGCTCGGAGATGTACGGGTTGGTTCAGGCTGTACCCCAAAACGAAACCACCCCCTTTTACCCCCGCAGCCCTTACGCCGCTGCCAAGGTCTACTCCCACTGGATCACGGTGAACTATCGGGAGAGCTACGGGCTGCACGCCTCCAGCGGGATCCTCTTTAACCATGAAAGCCCAAGGAGAGGGGAAACCTTCGTCACCCGGAAAATCACCCGGGCGGTGGCGCGGATCAAGGCCGGCCTGCAGGACAAGGTGTATCTCGGGAATCTGGAGGCGAAGCGGGACTGGGGGTACGCCCCGGAGTACGTGGAGGCAATGTGGCGGATGTTGCAGCAGGACCAGCCGGACGACTACGTGGTGGCGACCGGCGAGACCCACACGGTGCAGGAGTTTCTGGAGGTGGCCTTTGCCCGGGCGGGCCTGGATCCCAAGAAACACGCAGCGTTCGACAAGCGGTACCTGCGCCCGGCGGAGGTGGATCTGCTCATCGGTGATGCCAGCAAGGCGAAGAAGAAGCTCGGCTGGGAGCCGAAGGTGAAGTTCAAGCAGTTGGCCGAGATCATGGTGGATGCGGACATCCAGCTCCTAGCCGAGGAGCGCGCGGGCAAGCGCATCCGGGAGTAGGTATGAAAGTTTTTGTGGCCGGGCACCGCGGCATGGTGGGCTCGGCCGTCGTGCGGGCCCTGGAGAAGAAGGCGGGTATCTCGGTTTTGACCCAAACCCGTCAGCAGCTGGACCTGACCGATCCGGTGGCGGTGGATCGTTGGTTCGCCCAAGAAAAGCCGGAGCAGGTGATCGATGCGGCCGCGCGGGTGGGCGGCATTCTGGAAAATTCCCGGAAGCCGGTGGAGTTCCTTTTGGACAACCTCCGCATCCAAAACAACGTGATGGAGTCCGCTTTTCGGCACGGCTGTAAAAAATTCCTCTTCCTCGGCAGTTCCTGCATCTATCCGAAGCATGCACCTCAGCCGATTCCCGAGGATTCCCTGCTGACCGGTCCCTTGGAGCCCACCAACGACGCCTATGCCCTGGCCAAAATCACCGGGGTTCGCCTGGCCCAAGCCTACCGGGATGAATATGGGAAAAGCGCCATTTGTGCGATGCCGACGAACCTGTACGGACCTGGCGACAATTTTGATCCCGAGACCTCGCACGCCTTGCCCGGAATGATCACCAAGTTTCACCGGGCCAAGGAGCGGGGGGAAAAGGAGGTCGTTCTGTGGGGCACGGGTGCCCCGAGGCGCGAGTGGCTGCATGTGGATGATTTAGCCGCGGGCCTGTTGGTGCTTTTGGAGAAATATGACGGGAGGGAGATTGTGAATGTGGGGGTGGGGGAGGACCTGACCATCCGGGAGCTGGCGGAGAAGGTGAAACAGGCCGTGGGTTTTGCCGGCGCCATCCGCTGGGACGCCGCCAAGCCGGATGGCACGCCCCGCAAACTGCTTGAGGTCACCCGGATCCGGAAGTTGGGATGGAAACCGGTGATGGCGGTGGAGGAAGGCATTGCCGCCACCTACGCCTGGTTCCGGCAGAACGCCCCAGAAGCCAGCAACTGATCCGCACGGGCGGGGAAAAAGTTTTCACAAGAAGGTTGCGGAATTTCCCCGCTTTGCGGATTGTTTTTCATGGCCGAATTTCTGGTTCTCCAACACGAGCCCATGGAGGGGCCGGGGACGATTGCTGAAGAGATCCGGGCCGCGGGTCATACCGTGCGGGTTGTCCGGATCGACCAGAAAGAAAAGGCGCCCACCGACCCCGCTCCTTTCGGGGGATTGGTGGTGATGGGGGGCACGATGGGAGTGTACGACCAGGGAAAGCTTCCCCATCTCAAGGAGGAAATCCTCCTCCTCGGCAAGGCGGTCAAAGCGGACAAGCCGATCTTGGGAATCTGTCTGGGGGCACAACTGCTCGCGGCCGCGGCGGGTGCGGAGGTGAAGGCCGGGGAGAAGGAGATCGGCTGGGTTCCAGTTCATAAAATGCCGGATGCCTGCAAAGACCCGGTGCTCCGGCGTCTCCCGGAAAACTTTCCCGCCCTGATGTGGCACGGAGACCATTTTCCGCTGCCTTCCGGGGCGGTGCATCTCCTCAGTTCCCAGAAGTGCGCCTGCGCGGGATACCGGTTGGGCAAAAAAGCCTATGGGCTGGTTCCCCATCTCGAGATGACTGCGGCGATGGTCGACGAGATGGTGTCAGCCTCACGGAAGGAGTTGGCGGCGGCGCAAGTCGAGCCGGCCCAAATTCTGGAAGACAGTTCGGAATATGCTGAGCCAACGGAGGAGTTGGCCCGGACCATGTGGAAGGCGTGGTTAGCTTTGGTGGGCTAGCTCTTCACCATTCCCAGACAGACATCCGCCAAGCGCAAGGAAGCATCGGGTTTGGAGGCGGCGGCCAATTTGGCTTTCCACTCCTTCCAGCCCTTTCCATTTTCCCGGAGGGATTCGCGAATGGCCTGGACGGCGCTGGCTCCGTCCGGAGTGAGCCGGGCAACTCCGATTTCCCGCAGGAGCGAAAAGTTTCCCTCCTCCTGACCCGGCACCACCTGCGTGACGAGAAAAGGGGTCCGGGAAGCAATCGTCTCCTGGGTGAGGGCGCCGCCGGCTTTCCCGATGACGAAATGGTTCCGGGCGAGGATGGAGGGCATCTCAGTGGTCCAACCCAGCAACTGGACCTTATCCCGGTGCGGTCCGAGGGCTTCCGCCACCTTGTGCATGATCTTGGGATCCCGTCCGGTTCCGATTGTGACTTCCCAGCCCGGCTGGGAGGCCAGGGCGGCGGCCAGCTCCGGTCCGCCACGGAGGCCGGAGTTCAGCAGATGGAGAATTCTGGGGCGTTCTCCCGGTGGTTCATCGCCGGAGTGCGGGTCGGGCGAGGCGAAGCGGGGATCCACGGGAAAGCCGATCGGCTGAATTTTTTTACGGGCAATGCCCAGGGCCGCGAGGGCCGCGGCGGTCGGTTCATTCGGAACGATCCAGAGATTGGCTGGGGCGGTGGACCAGAGGCGATGGACGGAAATGGAGTCGGTCACCACCGTGATCAGTTTGAAGGTCTCGCGCAAATCCTTGGGAAGGCGGGCGATCAGATGGGCGTACACAGGGAAGGTGAGAACGACCACCCTGGGCCGGTGGATTCGCAGCAACTCTTCGACCCTGCGTTGGGCTGCCCCATGGAAAAAAAGGGTGTTTTCGATCAGGGGGAGGCGATGGCAGGTGGCATAAAACAGGTTCCAGGCATGGGGAGCCCGGTTAATGAGGGAGAGATAAAGCCGCCGGGCAAAATCGTTCAGAGCCGGTTTGGATTCGGCAAAAGGGTCTGCCACCACCGGGTGTCCTCCCCGCAACTGAAGGGCGGCGGCCAGGCCCCGCGCCGCGGCGTTGTGGCCGTCCCCGAATGCCGCGGTGAGAATGAGGATGGGGGAAAGGCTCACATCAGGCCGTCCCGTTCCAGTTCGTCCAAGCGGCGGTCATCATGCTGGTCCACGATCTCCGTCACTCCCGGCAGCTCCAGAAGGATATCGAGACAGAGCGAGATCTTTTCGTGGGGCAACCCGGTGGTTTCGATGACGCGCCGTCCCCGGGTAAGGTAGGCCCAGGCGAAATCCCCGCCGAGGAGGACGCGGAACTGGAGGTGGTCGGCTGGAAGCAGATCCTTGGGGGATTGGACGTGGGCGGTGGTGTTGCCGGCCTGAACGCCGGGGACCACCTGTTCCACTCGCTCGAAACGAGCCAGCCAGGAATCCAAAAAGATCCGGATGATGTCGTCCGTGTGGGGCTCCGCAAAAACGGCGACGTAACCGTGAGAAATCATGAAAGGAGGTGGGGGATGGAAGATGGGAGATGGGGGTGGTCCATATTCCTGGGTTCCGACTGAAAGAAAACGTGGTGGTTGGGATTAACGCGCCTCGCGGGGCAGGGAGTCGAAACGGGTGAAGCGCGGCTGGAACAGGAGGCGGATCCGGTCGGTCGGGCCGTTTCGCTGTTTGGCAATGTTCAGCTTGCAGACGATGCCCCGCTGGGCAGGACGGGATTCGGCTGCCTCACCCTCTTCGGGGGTGGTTTCGGCGGCATCATTCTCGCCGGTGTCATTTTCCCGGCTGAGGAGCATGACCAGGTCGGCATCCTGCTCGATGGAACCGGATTCACGGAGGTGGTGAAGGGCGGGATCCTGGTTGGTCTCCTCGGGTTTCCGGTTCAGCTGGGCCAGCACCACCACGGGAATGTTGAGCTCCATGGCGAGGGCCTTGAGGCCACGGGAAATCTCGGACACCTCCACCTGGCGGCTTTCGCGGGCGCGGTCGGTCCCGGAGGTGAGGAGCTGGAGGTAGTCGACGAAGATGATCTCAATGTGATGCGATTTTTTAAGGCGGCGGGCGCGGGCGCGGAGCTGGCCGATGGACAGGAGGCTCGACTCATCCAGGAGCAGGGGCAGATCGCTGATCTCGGCGGCCACCCCGCGCAAGGCGGTGATCTGGCTTTCGCTGAGCTGACCGCGGCGGATCTGCTCCGAATCCAGCCCCGCGTGGGAAGAGAGGAGACGGAACATCAGCTGTTGGGCTGACATTTCCAGGGAGAAGAAGGCCACGGGATAGCCCGGCCGGATAAAATCGTCCTTATCGATGTCAAACCGTTGCCGAAGGATGTGCCGCGCCATGCTGAGGGCGAGGGCGGTCTTGCCGACGCCGGGACGGGCGGCGATGACGATCATTTCCCCACCCTTGAAGCCGGTGGTCATCTGATCGAGTTCATCAAAGCCGGAAGGGATGCCGCTGTAGTGGCCCTTGCCCTTGATCAACTGCTCGATCATCGCGATCGTTTTCGGCGCCACTTCGGCGGCGCGGGTGATTCCCTGGGTTTCGCGCCGTCCGCGGATCTCGAGGATGTCCCGTTCGGCTTCGTCGAGAATGTTCTGCACCTCGTGAGGGCGTTCGTGGGCGCCCACCACGATCTGGGCGCAGGCCTGTTGGAGCTCGCGGAGCAGACTCTTGTCGCGCACCTGTTCCAGGTGTGTTTTGGCGGTAAAGACGCTGATGACTCCGGCCGCGAGTTCGCCGATCAGGGCGGCGCCGCCGGCGGCGTCCTGAAGTTTCCGGTCGGTCAGCCACGCCAGCAGGGTGGAAGGATCGATGGCCAGGCCGGTCTCCCTCATGGTGGAGATGGCTCGGAACATCACCTGGTGAGCGGGGGCGAAAAAGTCCTCTTCCCGCAGGCCCTTTTCCCGCGCCATGTCCACCGTCTGGTCCGGATCCGCCAACATCGCCCCGAGGAGCGAGCGTTCGGCCTCTAGATTGGTGTGGGCGGGGAGGCCCTCGATGGTGATGGGCGCGGGGGCTTCCCGACGTCCACGCGATCGGAGGGACTGAGCTTCGGCAATCACAGAGGTCCATCGTTCCTCAGTGGTCCGGAGACTCAACCAAGGGATAAAAGTTGTTGGGGATGAGTTTGGAAAAAAAAAGGATAAGGCAGAATAACTTCCGCACTCCGGGCGTGCCTCTCTCGGGCCACACGGGCAGGGTGACGGGGTGCGACTGATCCTCGCGTCAACCTCGCCGCGCCGGGCGGATCTCCTCCGGGAGTCCGGAGTTTCTTTTCGGATTGAGGCACCCGAGGTGGAGGAGTGGTCGGCAGAGGACTTTCCTGAAATTCAACCCGGCGAACTGGCCCGGGGCAACGCTCGGAGGAAAGCCCGGGCGGTGGCGGAACGCCATCCCGGCCAGCCGGTTTTGGCGGCGGACACGATCGTGGTGTGCGAAGGTCGCGTGCTCGGCAAGCCAGCCGACGAGGAAATGGCAAAAAAGATGCTGGGTTGGCTGAGTGGGCGGACCCATGAGGTGGTCACCGGGGTGGTCCTGGTGTTGCCGGATGGAAAGAAGATCCGGGAAAGCGTGGTCCGGACCCGGGTGAAGTTCCGCTCCTTGGAGACGCCGGAGGTGGAGGCTTACGTGAAGGAGGTCGATGTTTTGGACAAGGCCGGGGCCTACGCCCTGCAGGACGGCGGAGACCGTTTGGTGGAGAGAGTGGAGGGCTCGCGGAGCAACGTGATCGGGTTGCCGATGGAGACCGTTTTGCCGTGGTGCGAGGAGTTGGTGCTGGGTGCCGGTACTTAGAGATTCTTTTCCACCGCCTCGCGAAGGTCGCGGGGTTTAAAGGGGCCGCGGAAGCGGGCAACAATCTTCCCGTCGTTATCGATCAGTACGGTGTAGGGAATGGTTTCCAGGGGTTGAATTTCATCGAGGAGCTTTTCCCCGGGCCAGACCAGGGGATAACGAATCCCTTGGCGCTCGGCAAAGACCAGCAGTTCGGCCGGCGGGGCATCGTCCAGACAGACTCCCAGTAGGACAAGTCCGTTGGGACCGAACTTTTTGGCCAACTCGGCCAGCTCGGGCAGTTCCTTAATGCTGGCTGGGCTCCAGGCAGCCCAGAAGTTAATGAGGAGAAGTTTTCCCCGGAGGGAGCCGGTATCGTAAGGCTGGCCGGAAACGAGATCCTTGAAGGCCATGGCCTCCGACAGGCGGAACGGCTCGAGTGCCGGCTGGCAGCTGGAAAGGATCCATCCCAGAAGAAGGGCCAGAGTGGGGAATCGGAAGCCGTGCATCGGTCTTCTTGAATAAAAGAGCCGGGGGACGGGCTCAACGCTCAAAGCAGGGGGGTGCAAGCTTGCCAGCAGGAACCGGACCCCCCATTTTATTCTTTCATGTCCAACGCAGCCGTTTTCCAGCCGGGGCAGGTGGTTTTCCGCGAGGGAGACACCAGCCAGGAGGCGTTCCGGATCCTGCGCGGGCGGGTGGAAATCAGCATCCTGGCGGACGGCAAGCCCGTGATTCTGGCCCAGCTGGGCGAGGGGGACATTTTCGGGGAGATGGCGATGGTCGACGAACGTCCTCGCTCAGCCTCCGCCCAGGCCTTGGAAGTCACCGAGTGTGAGGTCCTCACGCCGGAGAATTTCAACGAACTGGTTCTCTCCCGGCCTGAGGTTCTCATTCCCTACATGGCCTCCTTTTTCGAGCGGTTGCGGACCGCCAACGACCGGCTTCGGCTGGAAATGCGGCTGCGCGCCAAGGCGGAGCAGGCCGCGGTGGCTGTCCCGGCCCCCGGTCCCATCGCTGCGCCAGCCCCCCGGGTCGTGGCCCCGGTGGTGGCCCCCGTCGCGCCGCCCTCCCTGGAATTGACCCGCACGGTTGTTGCGGTCGCGGCCCCCGCTCCCGGGGCCGCGCCGGCCGCCGCCAAACCGACGCCGCCCCCTCCGCCTCCGGGTGGGTACCAGTCCGTGGTCCTGCAGGCGCTCACCGAGCATGCCCGGGCGCGTCTGCCGGAACCGGTGGTGACCATCAGCAAATTTCCTTTCCGGATCGGCCGCAAGCATGAGGCGCAGGGCAAAGGGGCCACGGTCTTTGCCGCCAACGATCTGGCGGTGGCCGACGACAAGCCCTACCAGATTTCCCGTAACCACTGCTCCATTGAGCGGGAAGGGGACCACTTCTTTGTCCGCGACCGTGGCAGCACCGTCGGCACGGTGGTGAATGAGACCCCGATCGGTCTGGCCGAGGATACGCTGACGTGTGACCTACGCGGCGGGGACAACGAGATCCTGCTCGGCGCCGACGATAGCCCGTTCAAGTTCAAGATTACGCTGAGCTGAGTCTTTCCGCTTATGCCGTGCGGGTAAATCCGGCATCGTCGCCCATGCGCGTTCTGGTTGCTTTTGATAAATTCAAGGATGCCCTGGGGGCGGAGGAGGCCTGCCGTCGGGTGGGCCAGGCCCTGCACCATCGGAACCCTGGAACCATCATCGACCTTTGCCCTTTGACCGACGGAGGAGAGGGATTTGCCCGGATTTTGACCCGAGCGGTGCAGGGAGAACTCGTTTTCCAAAAGGTGAGCGGACCCTTGGGTCGGCCGGTGGATGGGGAGTTTGGGTTGGTTCCGTGGAGTCGTCTTTCTCCTGGGGTAAGGTTGAAACTGGGGATCCCCACCAACCGGGAGGGTCTGCTCGGTCTGGTGGACATGGCCTCGTCCAGCGGTCTGGCACGGATGGCTCCGGGGGAACGAAATCCATGGAAAACATCCTCCCGCGGAACCGGGGAGCTTTGTGTCGGCGCCGCGGAACGTGGGGCGGATCTTCTGCTGGTCGGTATCGGGGGAAGCGGCACTTCCGATCTTGGTCTTGGGTGTCTTCAGGCTTTGGGCCTGCGGGCTTGGGACTGTGAGGAAAAGGAGATCCCTGTCCTTGCGCCCCATCAATGGGACCGGGTGGCTAAGCTGACGGGAAGTTTGCCCGGGAATTTTCCCAAAATTCGGGTGGCCTGTGACGTCACCAATCCGTTGCTCGGGCAACGCGGAGCGGTGCGCGTGTACGGCCCGCAAAAAGGGTTACCCCCGTCGGATCTGCTCCCTTTTGAAAAAGCCACCGAGCTCATGGCCCAAAAGCTTTTACAAAGCACCGGCCGGCCACAGGAAATTCTGGAGATTCCGGGGTCAGGGGCGGCCGGTGGCATCGGGTTTGGTCTGATGGCGTTTGCTGGGGCCGAGATGGTGGCGGGATCGGATCTGGTCTCCGTCTGGCTCGATCTCCCTGTAAAGATTCGATCGGCGGATGTGGTCCTGACCGGGGAGGGCCGATTCGACCGGAGTTCGCTGGAGGGAAAAGGCCCTTCCGCGGTGATGCGTCTGGCTTTGGATTCCGGAAAAAAGGTCCATGTGTTTGCCGGTTCGGTCGAACCGGATCTGCCGCTGCCCGCCGGCCTTTCCGTTCATGCCATCACTCCCCGGGGCATGGCTTTGCCGGAAGCCTTGGGGCGGACCGGAGAGCTGTTGGCCCGCGCGGTCTCGGCGACGGATCTCGGCTAGGCAAACAATCGCAAACGGCCCTGCTGGAAATGCAGGGGGACCGGGGAGTCGGCCACCCGGCAGCGCGGATGGCGGCGCAGTTCATCAGCCAAATCCCGGCTGACGTAGATTTTCTCCACGTGAAGGGTGTTGGGAATGAACATCCAGCGCCGATCGCCGTATCGTTGTCGCAGCGTCTTCACCAACTCCTCGTCATCGCGGAGAGTGCAGGGAATCGCCATCCGCTGCATGTCTCCCGTGGTGAGGGCGTTGATCCGGGTCTTGTCTTCGTCGATGGCGTCCCGGAGGCGCCGGGTGATGAAGTCGGCCAGGCCCACTCCCAAGGCGTTGCCTTGCGCCTTGGCGGTCAGCCCCAGGGCCGCAAGGATGTTGATTTTCGGTTTCGTGAGGTCCTCGAATCCATGAACGCCGCGGCGCCCGATCACATTGGTGTCCATGCCGGTTCCGCTGTAGGTCTTGCCGATCTCGTCGACGACCAGGATGTTGAGATCGTCGCACGGCAGGGCGGGGAAATAGTGGCGATGGCGTTCGAGAAGGGTCGGCTCTTTGCGGAGAATTTCCTTGGCCGGGACTGCATGAATTTCGGCCGTCTCGTCAAAACCGTCCTCCAGTACGGCCAAGCCGGCCCAGATTTTGCCTGACTGGACGAGGAGCGAGCCCATCTCCTCGAGAATCCTGGGCATTTTGTCGGGTCGGGCGGAATGGAATGTCTCGGCCGATCGGATTTTTCCCATGCCGACGACCATCATCTTGGTGAGACCGCTTTGGACTGGGCCCGCAAAGCAGGTGTGCAACTTGATCCGGTTCAGGACCAGGACGCCCGCAGACTCAAAGCAGTGGCGGTCCATCCAGACATCGCCGGATTCGACCGTGCCGACCTTCACGCACTCCATGCTCGAACGAATTTCCATGCCGGTAGCGGCGGGTGTTAGGCCGAGGGACTCCACCATGGCCTGCTGACCCTCGGCCGTGGCGCCGTTATGGGAACCCATGGAGGGGACGAGGAAAGGGCGGGCGCCGTGGTCGCGCAACCAGTCGCCCGCCGCCTTGGTGATGGCCACCAGGTTGGTGATGCCGCGGCTGCCGGCCGTGATGGCTATTTCACCCTTGGGGGGAGGCTGGCCCATTCCGTCGAGGGCTTTTCTGACCTGCCCGGCCACATCCGCTAGGGGTGCGGAAACGAGCTGTTGTTCGACCGAGTACAATTCCACGACTTAAATTACGCCTAGCGGGCGCGAGGGAAATTCAAATGCAGCGGCGAGTTCTAACCCGGAACTTCCGACTGAAGCGGGGCATCGCCGAGCTGCATGGGCTCCAGGATGATGTCCTTCACCGTGGCTCCGGCGGGAATCATCGGCAGCACGTGTTCCGTGTAGGGCACCATCACGTCGAGAACGTAGGCCGTCTTGGAGGCGAGCAGACGCTCGAGGGCTGGCCGGATCTCCTCCGGCTTGGTGATCCGCTCGGCAGGAACGCCAAAGCCCTGACAAATCGGAAGATAGTCCGGAAAGATTTTCTGGGTGTCGTTCGGATCTCCCAGGAAGGTGTGGCCGCGGTTGCTCGAGAAGAAGCGGTCCTCCCACTGCACGACCATCCCGAGGTACTGGTTGTTGATGATGATGGCCTTGGCCGCAATGTTCTCCGCCATGGCGGTGGCCAGCTCCTGCACATTCATCAGGAAGGAGCCGTCTCCGTCGATGTCGATGACCTCGCGCTTCGGGCAGGCCACCTTGGCGCCGATCGCCGCCGGGTAGCCGAACCCCATCGATCCGAGCCCGGCGGAGGTGAGAAAACTGCGCGGCTGGTGGAAGTCATAGAACTGGCCGGCCCACATCTGGTGCTGGCCCACGCCGGTGGTGAGAATGGCCTCACCCCGGGTCAGGCGGCAGAGCTCCTCGATCACTTGCTGGGGCAGGATCCGGCCCGGCACGGGGGAGTACGTGAACGGGTATTTCTTCCGCCAACCCTCGATCTTTTCCCGCCACTTGGAGAAGCGCTTGGGTAAAGCGGCGGTCGAGCGCCGGGCCAGAAGCTGATTCAGCTGGCGGAGAGCGGCACGGACATCTGCCAAAATCGGCAACTGGACGGTCTTGTTTTTGTTGAGCTCGGAATTATCGATGTCGATATGGACGATCGTGGCGCGTTTGGCGAACTCCGAGACCTTGCCGGTCACGCGGTCGTCAAAACGGACGCCGAAAGCGAGGAGGAGATCGCACTCATCCACCGCGTAGTTGGCGTAGACCGTGCCGTGCATGCCCAGCCACTTGAGGGACTGGGGGTCGTTTTCCGGGAAGCAACCGATGCCCATGAGAGTGGTGGTGACCGGAATCCCGGTGGTGCGGGCAAACTTCTGCAGCTCCTCGGCCGCACCGGAGGTGATAATGCCGCCGCCCACATAGAGGACGGGGCGCTCGGCCTTGTCGATCAGACCGAGGATCTCGTGCAGGGCGTGTTCGTCCGCCGCAGGAGGCGTGCGATAGCCGGGAATATCGAGGGTCGGGGGCCAGGAAGTCTGGGCGGTGGCCTTCTGGACGTCCTTGGGAATGTCGATGACCACCGGGCCTGGGCGGCCGGTGGTGGCAACGTGGAACGCCTCGGCGACGATCCGCGGAATGTCGGCGGGATCCATGACCAGGTAACTGTGTTTGACGATCGGAAGGGTGAGCCCGAACACATCGGTTTCCTGGAAGGCGCCGCGGCCGATCGCGTGGGTGGGCACCTGGCCGGTGATGGCAACGAGCGGGACGGAGTCCATGAAGGCATCGGCGATGCCGGTCACGAGGTTAGTGGCACCGGGGCCGGAGGTGGCCATGACCACGCCGGCCTTGCCGGTGGCGCGAGCGTACCCTTCCGCCATGAAAACGCCGCCCTGCTCGTGGCGCGGGAGAATCGTGCGGATCTGTTTCGAGCGGGTCAGCGACTGATGGAGCATCATGCTGGCCCCGCCCGGGTAGGCGAAGATGGTGTCGACGCCGACCTTTTCCAGGGAATCCACCAACAGATCGCATCCCATCCGGGGAGGCGAAAGCCGGGGAGAGGAAGCCTTCCCCTTGGGGGCGGAGGCTTTTGCTTTGGAAACTGTTTTGGCTCGGTTCACGGAGCCAATACCATAAACCACCCTCGCTTGATTTCCTAGGAAAAAGGCGTTTTTACGGCCTTTTTTTGCGTTTTAATATTGACTGGTCAGACTGGTCATAATAGTAGTCTTTCATGAAGCTAATTCCTTCTTATGAAGCGAAATCCAAGTTTTCCGAGATTCTGAGGGAGGCCGCAGAAGGTAAGACTTTTGTGATTACCAGGAATGGCAGGCGGATGGCGGAGCTGCGTCCCTGTCGGGCTCCGGAGGTGCGGAGGAAGCGGGGAATGATGCGGGAAATCTTCGGTCCTTTGGGTCGGGAATTTCACAAGCCGTTGGAGGAGGGGGTCGAGTACCCGTGAGGCTTCTGCTCGATACCTCGGCGCTGATCTGGTTTTTGCGGGACGATCCGGAATTACCGCCCCTGGCTGCCCGGGCCGTGGAGGATTCCCGTAACCAGGTCTGGGTGAGTGCGGCGGCCCTCTGGGAAATCTCCATCCAGGCGTCGGCTGGAACTATGCCGGCTCCGAAATCCCTGGGCGAAGGTCTCCACCGCAAACTGGAAGAGGCCGGATTCCATCTGTTGGCGGTCGAGCCCCGCCATGCCGAGGAGGTTTACCAGTTGCCCCGGGTCCATCCGGATGCTTTCGATCGGCTGATGATCGCCCAGTGCCGCTTGGAAAAAATGACCGCGGTGACCCCCAACCCCGAGTGGGCGGACCGCCGTTACGAAATTTCGACGATTTGGAAGTAGGCTAAATATGCCGGGAGTCGGCGTGGTCTTTGACGGCGTAACCGGATTCCTGACGCTGGTGATTCACCTCGTTCTTTTTGACGTAGCCGTCGAAAATATCCTGTGCAGTCATCCCGAGCGTCTGGGCGAGGGAAACGAGGAAGTGAAATAGGTCGACCACTTCCACGCGGGCGTTCTGCTCGTCGATTTTCTGGTATTTGGCCCACCATTTCCACGGGAAGCTGTCGATCAGTTCGGCGATTTCCTGGGTCATGGCGCGGGAGTAGTTTAGGGCCCATTTGGTTTTGTCCTCGGGGGAAAGGTTCGCCAGGTCGACCCCGATTTTTTTATTCAGGATCTCCTGCATGCGGAAGATTTCGTCGAGTTTGTCTGCTTGCGCCATGGAACTTTCGTAGCGTTTGAGGGAGGGAGAGGGAGACTTTTCTACACATCTCCTGTCGCAACCTGTGAAAAAGAGCCGAGGGATGTTTCGACGCTCTCGGCGGCAGGCGATATCAAGTCCCGATGAGAAACGCGGTGATTTTGGGCAGCGGCTGCGCCGGCTGGACGGCGGCTCTCTATCTGGCCCGGGCCAATTTGAAGCCGTTGGTGCTCACCGGGGCCCAGACGGGGGGTCTGCTTACCACCACTTCCATCGTGGAGAACTTTCCCGGGTTTCCCCAGGGTGTGGACGGCACGACGTTGATGGCGCAAATGATGGAGCAGGCGCAGAAGTTCGGTGCGGAGGTGGAGTTCGGTCTGACCGCCGACGAGGTGATTTTCGGTCAACCCGCCCACCAGATTCGCGCCGGCAAACGTCTCCTTGAGACGAAAACCCTGATCATTTCCACCGGGGCGGGGCATCGTCACCTCGATGTCCCCGGGGAAAACGAGCTGGAGACCAAGGGTGTCACCTACTGTGCGACGTGTGATGGGGCGCTGCCGATGTTCCGCAACCAGCCGCTGGTCGTCGTGGGCGGCGGGGACTCCGCCTGTGAGGAAGCCAGTTTTCTCACCCGGTTTGCCTCGACGGTCTATCTGGTGCACCGCCGGGACCAGCTGCGTGCTTCCAAGATCATGGCCGAGCGGGTCCTGGGCAATCCGAAGATCAAGCCGGTCTGGAATTCAGTCGTGGAGTCGGTGGAGGGAGTTGCGCAAGGCAAAGTGACGGGGGTGAAACTGAAGGACACGGCCACGGGAAAGAGCGCGGTGTTGCCCTGCGCGGGAGTTTTTGTGGCCATCGGCCATGTTCCCAACACGAAAATTTTTCAGAAAAAAATCAAAATGGATGAAGCCGGTTATCTCCAGCTGGGGCCAGGCAGTCGGACGAATATTGAGGGAGTGTTTGGGGCGGGGGACTGTGCCGACAAGGTGTATCGGCAGGCCATCACGGCGGCCGGCATGGGTTGTATGGCCGCGATCGACGCGGAACGTTATTTGGCGGGAGGCTGAGGAGCCGGGGCCGCCGCCGGCATCGGGGTCGGCACCGCGGCGGATGGAGGCGGAGGGAGTTTTTCGAGCAGGCTGCGGGCCTCGGGCAGGAAGGCGCTGCCGTTGTTTTCCGCCAAAACGTCGTTGAGAACCTGGCGGGCGGCCTCGGGCCGGTTTTCCTGGATCTGAATCCGGGCGAGGCCGACGGCGGCCGCAGTCCGGAAGGCGTCTGCCGGGCGCTCGGTGATGATTCTGAGATAGAGGGACTGCGCGGCGGCGCCGTCTCCGGCCAGGGCCAGCTGGTTCGCTTGGCCGAAGCGGGCGGCGGGGAGGAGGGGGTGTTTGGGGAATTCACGGGAAAATTTCTCGTAAAGGCCGGCGGCTTTGCGGTGATCCTTTTTTAAGGAGGCATCCTCCGCCGCATTCAGGATGGCCAAGGCGGTGGCGGGCTGGCCGGGGTAGTCGCGAATCAGCTTTTCCCAGGTTTCCGCCCCGGGGGCAGAGGCGAGCAGGCGGGAGGCCTCCGTCCGGGCCTTTTCCGCTTTGGAGAACTGCCAAAGAACCAAACCGACTCCAGCGGCCAAGGCCAGAACCACCGGTACAATCGTCTTGGCGGAGAGCCAGGAGGGTGTTTCCGCGGGTAAGAGCATGGGCTCTTCTGCGGGGATGGGTTGGTTCTCGGCCATAAAAGGAGGCGATAGAATGGTCGGACTATCGGTTTACGGCAAGCCGACAGCGGGGGTGGGGTGCGAACTGTGTCCGAATCGGGGGAGGGACCGAGGTGGGTTAGCTGGGGTGTCGCCAGCCCTGAAATAACCGGTCTTGAGGATCAAGGATTTGGCGAAAAAAGGCGTTGACGGTAGTGGTATGCAGTGGGTAAAAATGGGTAATCGAGGTGAATAGTGTTTATTTATGGATAACAAGGACATAGGAAGATGAAAGAGGCCTATACAGACAGGTTTGAGTTTTCCTTGGATGACAAGGGCCGGGTTTCCGTGCCTGCGGAGTGGCGGGGTGAGGCTTTTGAAAAGAGATTCCTCGTCCTTCCCTCGGAGGAAGGTTGCCTTCGCGTTTATCCTGCTTCGTTCCTAGGCCGGCAGCTGGAAAAACTTTCCGCCGAGGGCGTCACCTCCACCGACGTGCGCCGCAAGAGCCTGGAAAAACTCGCCAGCGTGATGCAGGCCGCCGAGCCCGACCAGCAGGGGCGCATCATGATCCGGGAAAAGTTCCGCCAGCACGCTGGTCTGAATCGCCAAGCCGTCATGGTCGGACGACTCGATCATTTCGAAATCTGGGAGCCGCGGCGCTGGCAAAAGGTCGCCCCGCCCGCTCTCACCTTTGAAGAGTTGGCCAAGGAGGCCGGCCTATGATGATCCAACTGGCGGCCACTCCCGGCACCGCCCTCCGGCCGTGGAGACCCGCCTCCCCGGACGTTCCCGCCCTTTTCCACTCCCAAGACTCCGATCGCCGGCGGAAGTTCCGCCGGGAGGTGGCGAGGCGGTGGGATCTCCTCCAGTTGGAGGAGGAAAGGAAACCAACCGGCCGCCGAGGCTGAATTCGGCGGACGGGCCCGGGAGGCACGCGCCGCTGGATCCGCGCGTGCGTCCCTGGAGGACAACATGGACTGGAAACAGATGATGCGTAGCAAGCTGGCGTTTGGATTTTCCTGCCGGAGAGACGAATCTGGCCGCATGGAGGGTCACGGAATCGTGAAACTCCCGAAACGAAACCCCTACGAACTGATCGGCCTCCGCCGGCCGGTGCGCCGCGAGGTGCTCCGGCTCCGCCCGGCCGCCTGAACGGGTGGAACACGTCCCGGTCCTCCTCGACGCGATCATGGAGATGCTTCAACCCGCTCCCGGACGCACGGTGATCGACGCGACTTTTGGTCGCGGCGGCCACACCCGTGCCTTCCTGGAGAAGGGGGCCCGCGTGATCGCTCTCGACGTGGATCCGGACGCCCAGGCCGAGGCGGAAAAACTTTCCCGTGAATCCGGCGCGGACCGCTTTCGTTTTGTCCGAAAAAACTTCGGCCATCTCGCCGAGGTCGTCGCGGAAGAGGGCCCCGTCGATGGGCTGCTGCTCGATCTCGGCCTCTCCTCACCGCAGCTCGACCGCGCCGAGCGAGGCTTCAGCTTCCAGCAGGCCGGCCCGCTCGACATGCGGATGGATCCGGCCCAGGGCGAATCCGCCGCTGAGCTGGTCAACCGCCTGCCCGAGCCGGAGCTACGGCAGCTTCTCCGGGACGGCGGGGAAGACCGCGATCCCGGCCGGATCGCCCGCGCCATGGTTCGTGCCCGTCCCTTGCGCACCACCACGGATCTCGCCCAAGCCGTCATCCGGGCCACCCAGGCCCCTCGTCCCGGGGCGAAACATCCCGCCACCCGGACCTTTCTGGCCATCCGCCGGGCCGTGAACCGGGAGGGGGCGATGCTCGATCAGGCCCTCGCCGCCGTCCCGCACGCCCTCAAGACCGGCGGCCGTCTGGCCGTCCTCACTTATCAATCTCTCGAGGACCGGGTGGTGAAAAACTGGATCCGGGATCATGCGGAAGAGGAAAAGCGTCAGCCCGGCATGGCTTTCGGCCAGCCGAATGCGGAGCGCTGGGTGAAGTCGCTGGGGGAGGCCGTTCCGTCCGAAGAGGAGATTTCCGCCAACCCGCGCGCCCGCAGTGCCCGCCTCCGTGGGGCCGAGAGAATCGGGGGAGGGGCTTCATGAGCCGCAACCAGATCCGGCGCACCAATGAGGTTGGCGGCACCAACCTGGTCCGGTTCCTTCTCGGGGCAGGCGTGACCACCTCCCTCGTCGTGGTGTTTGTCCTGCTCCACGTCACCAATATCCGCGCCGCCACCGAGCTGAAAAAACAGGAGACCGCCCATGCCCGCCTCGACGATCTGGTGAGGTCTGCCCGCCTCCAGGCGGAGAAACTTCGCTCGCCCCGTCATCTTTCCGAGCGCTCGGCCGAGATGACGCTCGGTCTGGTGAGCGTCAGCCAGTTGGAAATCGTGGAGGCGCCGGCCCGCCGGTCCCCGGCCTCCACCGATATCGCCCGGGAAGGAGGTCGATGAACCCCCGCTCCCGGATCCTTGCGGTCACCGTGGTTCTGGCCATCGCCTTCACCGCCGTTTCCGCCCGGCTGATCTACATCCAGATGGTCAAACAGCACGACTACCGTGAGGAGGCGATCCGTCTCCACACCAGCGGGGAACCCATTCCGTCCCAGCGCGGCTCTATTCTCGACGCTGGCGGCCGCGTCCTCGCGCAGAGCGTCCCGCGGATCGAGGTCCGGCTCGACGGCAAAATCCTTTCCGAGCGTCCCCAGGAACTTCCCGCCCTCGCCACGCTCCTCGGGGTCTCCGCGGAATGGCTCCGGGGCCAGATCGATGCCCAGAACCGCTACCAGAAAATCGCCGATGGCGTGAATGCGGATCTGGAGGGGAAGCTTCGCGCGGCCCAGCTCCGCTCCGTCCGCCTCGAGCGCAAAACCACGCGCGATTATCCCAACGGCACGGAAACCTCCCAGGTCCTCGGCTTCGTCAACCTCCGGGACCAGACCGTCGGGTCGGACCGGACCGTCAGCTTTGAAACCGGCGAGGCTGGCATCGAAAAGGCGATGGACCGTTATCTCAAGGGGGTGGCCGGGGAGCGCCGGATCATCCGGGACGCCAAGCGCCGGGAGATTCCCTACTTCCGCCTTTCCGACCGGCCCGCCCGCGACGGCTACCATGTCGTCCTCACCATCGATCAGGGGATCCAGCACATCGTCGAGCGGGAAGCTGACCGGCTCATCGAGCAGGTTCAGCCCGACAATCTCCACATCCTCATCGTCCGCCCCGCCACCGGGGAAATTCTTGCGATGGCCAGTCGGCCCACCTTTGATCCGAATCACCGCGAATCCTTTCAACCCGAGGCGATGAAGGAGCGTGCGATCGCCGACGCGTACGAGCCCGGTTCCACTTTCAAGATTGTCACCCTCGCCGCCGGCCTGAACGAGGGGGTGGCCGACCTGGGCAGCACTTTCTTTTGTGAAAACGGGCAGATGATGATGGCCGGGCACTGGTTGAAGGACCATGAGCCCTACGGCCTGCTGACCCTCCGCGAAATCATCGCCAAATCGAGCAACATCGGCATGGCCAAGCTGGCGGTGTTGCTGGGGGAGGAAAAACTTCATCACTACGGCCGCCTGTTCGGCTTCGGGGCCAAGGCCCAAAAGGGCGAGGGAAGTTTGCCCGGCGAAGTGGCCGGGACGCTTCACCCCATGAAAAAGTGGACGAAAGTCTCGCTGACCCGCTTTCCGATGGGCTATGAGGTCGCCGTCACCAACCTCCAGATGGCCCTGGCCTACGCGGCCATCGCCAACGGGGGGAAAAGAATGGAGCCGCGGCTGATCAAAGCGGTGGTGGACCGCGACAACCGCGTCGTCATGCAGTTCCTGCCCAAGGTTGTTTGCCAGGTGGTCCGTCCCGAGGTGGCCAAGCAGGTGACCGAAGCCCTGCGCGGGGTGGTTTCCGACGAGGGCACTGCCGCCGAAGCGCAGGTGCCGGGTTTCGAGGTGGCCGGCAAGACCGGCACCGCCCAGAAGTACACGCCCCAAGGTTACGTCAACCAGTACCGGGCCTCCTTCATCGGTTACCTCCCCGCCCAGAAACCCGAGTTTGTCGTCTCCATTCTCGTCGATCATCCGAAGGGGAAAAAGTACTACGGCGGCCAGATCGCCGGTCCGGCTTTCCGCGAAATCGCCACCCACGTGGCGGAGCAGCTCAACCTGAACCGGACCTCGGTCGTGGCCCGGCGGGAGGCCCCCTGAAGCTCACCGAAATCATGGATGGTGTGAAAGTGCGTTCCTGGGAAGGTCCGCAGCAGGCGGAAGTTTCCTCGCTGGCGTATGATACCCGGGGCGTCTCGCCCGGCTCCGTCTTTTGCACCTGGAAGGGTCTCCAGCGGGATGGTCATGCCTTTGTGCCGGATGCGATCGAACGCGGCGCCGTGGCCGTCGTGGCCGAGAAACGTCTCGCCGATCTCTCCGTTCCCAACATCCGGGTGGAGAGCGGCCGCCGCGCCCTCGGTCGCATGGCCGCCAACTTCTATGGTCATCCTTCCCGCCATCTCCAGGTCGTCGGCGTGACCGGCACCAATGGAAAGACTTCCACCTCCACCTTATTGCAGGCGATCTTCGAGGCGGGCGGCCTTCGTTGTGGTCTTCTCGGCACGGTTGCGAACGATACCGGTCACGGTCGCGCCCCGGCGCGGCACACCACGCCGGAGGCGCTGGACCTACAGCAGCTGCTCGCCGAGATGCGGGAGAACGGCTGCCGCGCCGCCTCCGTCGAAGTCAGCTCACACGCTCTGGAGCAGGGCCGAACGGAGGGGGTTGATTTTGCCGGGGCGATCTTCACCAATCTCGGCCGCGATCACCTCGACTACCACGAGACGATGGAGGCGTATGAGGAATCCAAAGCGTTGCTTTTCCGTGGTCTCCGGCCCGGGGCCTTCGCCGTGGTAAATCTGGAGGATCCATGCGGAGTGCGGATGGCGGCCCGTTGTGCGCCCGGCGTCCGGATCCTGCGGTACGGTCTGGAAAAAGGGGATGTTCGCGTGGCCGATCTGAGGATGGGTATCCAGGGTTCGTCGTTCCGCCTCGTGACGCCGGAGGGTGAGTTCCCTGCCACGCTGCCGTGGCTCGGCCGCTTCAACATTTCCAATGCCCTCGCCGCCGCCGCTGCCGCGATCCTCGCCGGGGTGCCGTCCGAAACAGTGGCCGCCACTCTCGGCCGTGCTCCCGCCGTGCCGGGTCGGATGGAAGCGGTGCCCGGCTCCGGGGATATCACCGTCCTGGTGGACTACGCCCACACCGCCGATGCGGTGGAAGCCGTCCTCACCACGCTTCGTCCCATCACCCGTGGTTCCCTCTGGATCGTGCTGGGGGCCGGCGGGGATCGCGATCCGGGGAAGCGCCCCAAGATGGCCGCCGCCGCCGCCCGTCTCGCCGATCGGGTGATCCTGACCTCCGACAATCCCCGCAGTGAGGAGCCCGCCGCCATTCTCCGCGGGATGGCCGCCGGCCTGCCGAAAGGTGCAGCCGTCCAGAAGATCGAAAACCGGGCGGAGGCGATTCGCACGGCCGTACGGTCCGCTGGTTCCGGGGACGTCGTCCTCGTTGCCGGGAAGGGTCACGAGGAGACCCAGGAGATCCGCGGTGAAAAGTTTCCGTTTTCCGACCGGCGCGAAGTGGAGAAAGCCCTCGCGGAAAGGAGCCGCGCGTGAAGCCGCTCTCCCTTTCCACCCTCGCGGAGTTGGCTGGCGCCAAGATGGTGCGCGGTTCCGGGGAGCGGGTGGCGTTTGGCGTCGGCATCGACAGCCGCACGATCAAGCCCGGGCAACTCTTTGTGGCCATCCGGGGGCAGAACCATGACGGGCATGAGCACGTGGCCGCAGCCTCGGAAAAAGGCGCCATCGGAGCCATCGTCTCCCGCGAGGAGGTGGGCAAGATTCCTGCAGGGTTCGCCCTTCTTCTCGTGAAAGACACGCAGGGGGCGCTGCAGCAGTTGGCCCGCGGCTATCGCCGGCTTCTTTCGGTTCGCGTGGCTTCCGTCACCGGCAGTTCCGGAAAAAGCAGCACCAAGGAAATGCTCGCGGCGGTGCTGGGCACCCTCGGCTCCTGTCATCGCACCCCGGGCAACCTCAACAACCATTTCGGCGTGCCCCTGACGCTCCTCGGGATCGGGGAGCAGGACCGCTGGGCCGTGGTGGAAATCGCCATGAATGCACCCGGAGAAATTGGCCCGCTGGCGGAACTCGCCGGGCCCGAGGCCGGCCTCGTCACCAACATCGGGTGGGCCCACATCGAGGGAATGGGCTCCAAGGAAGCGACGGCCCGCGAGAAGGGCGCCCTTTACCGCGCACTGCCTTCCACCGGTCTGGCGATCTCCAACGCGGATGATCCCATGGAAAAGATCACCCTCGAAGGTTGCCGGGCCCGGGTGGTGCGCGTGGGCCGGCAGGAGAAAGTGGATTACCGTCTTGGTTCGATCCAGAGCGACGGCGCCGGGACCCGTTTTTCCCTGGAAGGTCCCCAAGGGCGGGCGGAGGTTTGTCTCCCGGTTCCGGGCACGCATATGGCGATGAATGCCGCCATGGCGCTGGCCGCCGGTCTCGAACTCGGCGCGGAGCCGAAGGCCGCCGCCGAGGCGCTCAACCAAATCCAGTTGCCGGGCGGACGGGTCAAACTCGAGAAGCTCGGCGCGGGCTGGTTGCTCGACGACAGCTACAACGCCAACCCGGACAGCCTCGCCGCCGCCATCGCCACGCTGGAAAGTCTGCCGGGCGAGGGCCGGGCGGTGGCACTGCTCGGAGCGATGGCGGAACTCGGCTCCTTCAGCCCGATGCTCCATGAGGAGTCAGGCCAGATGATCGCCCGCAGCCGGACGGGTCTCTGTTTTGCTGTCGGGGCGGATGCCAAAACTCTCGTGGAGGCGGCCCGGCAGGCGCGCCGGGGCGAATGGGCACGCTGGTTTGCCAACCGCGAAGAGCTGCTCGCCGCGTACCGTCGGGAAGCCAAGGCGGACGACCGGATCCTCGTGAAGGGCAGCCGCTCCCAGAAAATGGATCTGGTTGCCGCCGAACTCCGGAAGGGGAGCTGAACGATGCTGTACTACCTCAGCCTCCTCAGCGACCAGTTCGGCCCGCTCAACGTGTTTCAGTACGTCACGTTCCGCACCGTGGGCGCCGCGATCACCTCCTTCCTCTTCTGCCTCTGGATCGGGCCGCGCGTCATCGAGGTCCTTCGCCGCCTCAAGTTGGGCCAACCGCTCCGCAAAAAGGAGGAAGTGCACAAGCTGGCGGACCTCCATGAAAGCAAACAAGGGACTCCCACCATGGGCGGCGTCCTCATTCTCTTCGCACTCGCCCTGGCCTGTGTTCTCTGGGGCAAACCGACGAATCCATACCTCTGGATCGCCCTCGGCAGCACGTTGGCCCTCGGAACCCTCGGGTTCTGCGATGACTATGCCAAGGTCCGGAAAAAATCCTCCGGCGGTTTGGGTGGTTGGAAAAAAATCGCAGTGCAGGCGTTGGTCGCGGCCGGTGTCGCCGGGTCTCTCCTCCTGATTCCGAAAGCACGCGAGGCGGCCCTGACCCTGCAGATTCCCTTTATTCGTGAGGATTTCTTCCTCCTGCATCTGCCGATCTGGGGCGCGATGCTTCTCTTTGTTTTCATCATCGTGGGCAGCTCGAACGCGGTGAATCTGACCGATGGCCTCGATGGTTTGGCTTCCGGCTGCATCCTCACCGTCGCCCTCGTCCTCGGCCTTTTCGCCTATCTCTCCAGCCACGCCAACCTGGCTGCTTACCTTTTCCTTCCGAAGGTTCCCGGGGGCGAGGAGCTGGTCATCTTCTGTGCGGCCCTGTTCGGTTCCGCCCTGGGCTTTCTCTGGTTCAACTGTCATCCCGCCAAGGTATTCATGGGCGACACCGGCTCCCTCGCCCTCGGCGGAGCAGTGGCGGTCGTGGCGATCTGCATCAACCAGGAACTGCTCCTGGCCGTGGTCGGCGGCGTGTTCGTGATGGAGGCCCTCTCTGTGATCCTGCAGGTGGCCTCCTTCAAATTGACCGGACGGCGCATCTTCGCGATGTCGCCGATCCACCACCATTTCGAGCTGCGCGGTTGGAGCGAGACGGCCGTGGTCGTCCGCTTCTGGATTCTTAGCGCGGTCTTCGCCCTCGCGGGCCTGGCCTCGCTCAAGCTGCGGTGAAAGGGAAGACCATTGCATGGACCGGAACCAAAACGGTGGTGCTGGGAATGGGACGCAGCGGCCAGGCCGCGGCGGAGTGGCTGCTCGCCCAAAAGGCGGAGGTGACCGTGTTTGACGAGTCCAAGAGCGCGGTGACGAAGGACCTGGCCCGCCGGTGGGAGGCCAGGGGTGCGCACGCCTGCACGGGGGTGGAAAAACTTCCCGGGACGCGGTTCGATCACGCCATCCTCAGCCCCGGCATCGACCCGCAGCGGCCCGTTGTCGTCCAGCTTCGTTCGGCCCACGTGCCGATGTTCGGGGAGCTGGAGCTCGGCGCCCGCGCCTGCCTCTGCCCGATTCTCGCCGTCACCGGCACGAACGGCAAAAGCACCACGACCGAGCTGATCGCCGCCGTGCTGCAGGCCGCCGGCAAGCAGGCGGTCGCCTGCGGGAATCTCGGCCAGCCGCTTTGTGAGGTCGCCCCGGTTAGCGGCGGGCTCGACTACGCCGTTGCAGAAGTAAGCTCCTTCCAACTGGAGACGATCGAGACGTTCCGTCCCCGGATCGCCGTCTACCTCAACCTCACGCCCGACCACCTGGACCGCTATGCGGACATGGAGGCGTACGCCGGCGCCAAAAACCGGATTTTCGAAAATCAGACGGCGGAGGATGTCGCCGTCATTCAAAAGGGCCTGGCTCTGCCGCCGCGGAAGGCCCGGACGCTGACCTTTTCCGCCACCGATCTTTCGGCTGACTACACGCTCCGGGACGGCTGGCTCTGCGCCGGCACCGACCGCGTGATGCGGCAGGAGGAGACGAAACTGCGCGGCCCGCACAACGCCGAGAACCTTTTGGCCGCCCTGGCGGTGGCCGATACGGAAAAGATTTCCCGGGAGGCCGTGAAGAAAGCCTTCACGGCTTACCGTCCGCTGCCCCACCGCTGTGAGGTGGTGGCCGTGCGGAACGGGGTGACCTGGGTCAACGATTCGAAGGCCACCAATCTGGATGCGATGGAGCGGGCGGTGGTGGGAATGGCCGGCCCAGTCATCCTGATCGCCGGCGGAAAGGACAAGGGTTTCGACTTTACTCCCAGCCTTGCTCATCTGCGGGGCCGCGTCCGCGCCGCCCTGCTCATCGGAGAGACGGCCGCGAAGATCGAACAAGCCTGGCGGGACGACGTCCCCTGCCGGCAGGTGGGCACGTTGGGGGAGGCGGTCGCGCGGGCTGCGGCGCTGGCCAGCCCGGGGGAGACGGTCCTGCTCAGTCCCGGCTGCAGCAGCTACGACCAGTTTAAAAATTTCGAGGAAAGAGGGGAGACATACCGGCAGTGCGTCAAAGCGCTGCCTCAGGAGGAAAACAAACAACCATGAGTGATGAACTGCTCGAATACTCAGCGAGAAAACAAAGCACGACGCTGCTCGACGATGGCGCGTCCGAAGCCCCGGCGAAGAAGGGAGGCCTGAACCGCCTCTCCACCATCTTCCTGGTGGTCCTCGGTCTGCACGTTGTCGTCATCGTCGGCATCAGCGCCTACCACCTGCTCCGCGGAAATCCGGAACCGGCCATCTCCCAGATGGATTCGATGCCCGCGCCCGCGGCCGAGGTGGCGAAGGCCCCCGAAGCGGCTCCGGCTCCCGAGGTCGCGAGCACGATGCCCAGCCCCGACGACAAGGTGTGGCAGTCCCCGGCTCCGGCCGAGGCTTCCGCCCCAGTGGCGGCAGCTCCGGCGATGGCACCCGCCCCGGCCCCGGCTCCCGCCGTGGAACGCAGCGTGGTCGTCGCCAAAGGGGACACCCTCGGCAAGATCGCCAAAGCCAACGGCGTCACCGCGGCAGCCCTCGCCAAAGCCAACGGGATTGATGGCACGATGATCCGCATCGGCCAGAAGTTGAGGATTCCCGAGGTCGCCGGCGCCGGCACGGACACGAAGCCCATGGCGGTTT
The DNA here is from genome assembly GCA_040397305.1 of Methylacidiphilales bacterium. GTDB lineage: Bacteria > Verrucomicrobiota > Verrucomicrobiia > Methylacidiphilales > Verrucolacustridaceae > Verrucolacustris. Next base: position 51,524 of record JBBAWG010000001.1, read on the forward strand.
CGGCTCCGGCCCAGGCGGTGGCGGCAGCGGCGGCGCAGCAGGCCTCCAGCCCGGCCGGCACCTACACGGTCGCGGCGGGGGACACCCTGGCCAAGATCGCCAAGAAGTTCGGCACGAAGGCCGAGACCTTGGCCAAGCTCAACTCCATCAGCGACCCCCGGAAGCTGAAGATCGGGCAAAAGCTCCAGGTCCCCGGTGAGGCCTCCGCCAAGGCGGAAGCCCCGGCGTCTGCCCCGGCTGCCCCGGCCGCGGCGCAGGACATGGCGATGTTGCCGAAGACCCAGTCGAACTGACGATGGGACGCAACTCCGCGTACACCCTGATCGCCTGCGTGGTGGGTTTGGTCGGGCTTGGCCTGATCATGCTTGCCAGTGTGGGCGCATTCTCCCCCGATAACCGGGGCCAACCCCTTTTCTTCCTCCAAAGGCAGGGGCTCTGGCTGGCGGTGGGTGTCGGGGTGTGCGTGGCGTTGAGCCAGCTGGATCCAAAGGTCCTGGTCTCCCGGGGCCTTTGGATCCTGGTTGGCGCCACTTTGCTCGTGGCGTTTTGCCTGATCCCCGGAATCGGCAAGACTGTGAAGGGCTCCGCCCGCTGGATTCCGCTCGGTCCGTTTGCGGTCCAGCCCGGAGAGTTTCTCAAGCTGGCCACGGTCATCTTCTGTGCCATGTGGGTGCACCAACAGAAGGCAAGGATGTCCAGTCCGTGGTACGGCCTCGTTCTTCCCATGTTGATCCTGGCCCTGCCGGTCCTGCTGCTCATCCGGCAGCCCGATCTCGGCTCCGCCATGTTTGTCATCATGGCCGCGGCCGTTGTCCTGTTCGCGGGCGGCGCACCGATCCTGCCCCTCGGCGTTCTCGGCGTTGCCGCCGTCGTGGGAATCATCGCCCTCGCCATGGCGATGCCCGAACGCATGGGCCGCATCGTCGGGTTTCTCGATCCAGAAGCGCACCGGCAAGGGGAGGGATACCAGGTCTGGCAGGCCTTGATCGCTCTCGGCTCCGGCGGCACGCAGGGCGTGGGTCTCGGCCAAAGCGTCCAGAAGATGTTCTATCTTCCCGAAGCCCATACCGACTTCATCTTCCCCATCCTGGGGGAGGAGCTGGGACTGCCCGCCACTCTTGGCGTCGTCGCCGTTTTTCTGCTGTTTACGCTGTTGGGCGGATACATTGCGTGCCACGCCCGCGATTTGACCGGAATGGTCCTCGGGATCGGCGTGACGGCGCTGGTCGCCATCCAGGCCTTCGCCAACCTCGGCGTCGTCACCGGCCTGCTTCCCCCGAAGGGAGTGGGTTTGCCGTTCATCAGCTACGGCGGCTCGAACCTGGTTCTGTGCCTCGCTTCCGTCGGCATTCTTCTTTCTCTCCACCGCCAAGCCCAGTACCGCGAGGAGGCGCGGAGTCGCCGCCTCGTCGGAGGCCGGCGGTGATGTTCGCCGTGGGAAGACTCGCCATTGCCTGCGGCGGCACGGGGGGACACCTGTTTCCCGGGCTCGCCATCGCGGAGGCGGTGCGTCGCCGCGGGCACGAAGTCCGCTTCTTCATCTCGGCCAAGCCGGTCGACAAGCGTGCCCTCAGCGGGGCGGGGGAGTCGGAGAACGGTGTGGAGATTCCCGCGGTTGGCTGGACCGGCCTCTTCGGTGCCGTTCCTTTTCTGTTTCGTCTGATCGGCGCCGTCCGGAAGGCCGGGGAGGAGTTATCCAAGTTCAAGGCCGACGCCCTGCTCGGCATGGGGGGATTTGTTTCCGCCGCTTCAGTGGGGGCGGCCCGGCGCAGCGGTATTCCCTATTTCCTTCACGAGTCCAACGCCATCCCAGGCCGCGCCACGAAGCTCCTTTCCGCCGGGGCGAACAAGATGTTCGTCGGCTTTGAGGAGTGCGGCCGCCATCTCCCCAAGGCCAAGGTCAGCGTCAGCGGCACTCCCGTCCGCAGTCGCCTCGGAAAAATTTCCAAGGAGGAGGCGCTCAAGAAACTGGGCCTCCACCCCAAGCGCCACCTCGTCGCCATCCTGGGCGGAAGTCAGGGGGCGAGGGGGATCAACGAGGCCGTGCTCCGCGGCCTGCCGGCCCTCAAGCCTCACGCCAACACCATCCAGATTCTGCATCTCGCCGGCGAGGCCCATGCCGACAAGGTTCGCCACGCTTACGAACACTCCGGCTTTCATGCCATCGTCCTTGGTTTCTGCGATGAGATGGATGCCGTCTATGCGGCGGCCGACCTCGTGGTTTCCCGGGCCGGAGCCGGCACCCTCGCCGAACTGGCCGCCTGCGGCGTGCCATCCATCCTCGTCCCGTTTCCGGCGGCGGTGGACGATCACCAGACTGCCAACGCCCATGCGTACGCGGATCGCGGCGCCGCCGAAATCGTGGCGGAAAAAAACCTCGAAGGTACGGAACTCGGCCAACGCATCGCCCGGTTGCTGGGCGACAGCGTTCGGCAGGAACACATGCGTCGCGGCGCCCGCCAGCAGTCCAGCCCCGAGGCCGCCGAAAAGATCGCGGAGGAGATCGCCCATGTCCTTTGACGCGAAGAGCTGGATTCAAGGCCGGAAAAAGATCCACCTGATCGGGATCGCCGGCTCCGGCATGACCCCGCTCGCCGATATCTTTTCCGACCTCGGCCACGAGGTCACCGGCTCTGACCTCAAGGAAGCGCCCGAGCGGCTGCGTGATCGCGGCGTCCGCATCGCCATCGGTCATCGGGCTGAAAATCTCGGCTCTGCGGAGGTAGTGATCGCTTCCGCGGCTGTGCCGGACTCCAACCCCGAATGGGCCGAGGCCGGCAAGAAGGGGATCCTGCGGCTTCGCCGGAGCGAGGTGCTGGCCCAGCTTGCCACGCTCAAAAAACTCGTGGCCGTTCTCGGCTCCCATGGGAAGACCACGACCTCCACCATGCTCGCCCATATCTGGAAAGAGGCGGGCCAGGAACCCTGTTTCTACCTCGGGGGTTACGCTCCCTCGCTGGGTGCCTCAGGCGCGTGGAAATCCGGGGAATGGCTGGTGGCCGAGGTGGACGAAAGCGAAGGAGCGCCGGCGTTGCTGAAACCGGCGGCAGCGATTCTGCTCAATGCCGATCATGAGCACGCCGACCGCTACGCCAACGGACAGGCGGTGGTGGAGGCGTACCGCAAAGTCCTCGGCCAGGTCTCCGGCCCGCTCGTGGTGGTGGCCAAGGAGGAGACCGCGGCGATGGAGGCCGCCGGGAAACTGGCCGCGAAAAAAACTTTTGGCTGGGAAAAGAGTGGGGCCGATTACCTCGGCACCTGGAAAGGCGAGGACAAGGATGGCGTGAGCTTCTCCGCCCGAAGGGGCAGCGACGATCTGGGGGTATTTCGCGTGGCCGCGCCCGGCCGCCACAACGCGGCCAACGCGCTGGGGGCCTTGGCCCTGGCCCACGAGGCCGGACTGGATGTGGAAAAGATCCGGAAAGGATTGGCCGCGTTTCGCCGGGCGGATCGGCGCTTTGAGATCCTGCTCTCCACGCCCGAGCTGGAGGTGGTGGATGACTACGCCCACCACCCGCGGGAGGTCTCCGCGACAATCGATGCAGCCAAGGCCCGGGGCCGGAAACGGGTGGTGGCGGTCTTCCAACCGCACCGGCACACCCGGCTTGCCACTTTTCTGGATGGTTTCGTGGAGGCGCTCAGCCGTGCCGATGTCGTGGTGGTGCTGCCCGTCTACTCGGCCGGGGAGACGGCGGTGGAAGGCTCCGGCTCCGCCGTGCTGGCTACCCGGCTGGCCGAGCAAAAGGTCCCGGTGGAGCTGGCGAATTCGATGCCTGAGGCACGGACGATTCTTGGAAAAATTTGGCAGGAGGGGGATCTCTTTCTGGTGATGGGAGCGGGCGACTCCACCCATCTGGCCCACCGGATCGCGGTGGAGGCGCCGCTGTTCCTCGAGATCCGCAAGCTGGTGGCGGGTCAGGGAGACGTTCGTTGGTACGAGCCGATGCAGAAGCACACGACCATTCGGATCGGCGGGCCGGCCCAGGTCTGGTTCGAGCCGGATTCCGAGCAGGTTCTGGCCAAGGTGGTGCAGCACTGCACAGCCAAAAAAATTTCCCTCACCGTGATCGGGCGGGGCAGCAACCTGCTGGTGCGCGATGGTGGTCTGCCGGGAGTGAGTGTGAATCTCGGCAAGCCCGGGATGAGCAAGATCGAGGCCGTCGGCGGAAAGGTTCGGGCCGGGGCCGGGGCGCGGTTGAAACAGATCGTGGCGGCGGCCCGGGCGGCGGGAGTCGGCGGGCTGGAATTTATGGAGGGGATTCCGGGGGCGCTGGGCGGCGCGATGCGGATGAACGCCGGGGCGATGGATTCGTGGACGTTCGAGGTGGTCGAAGCCGTCCGGGTGATGGACCGAAACGGGAATGTGAAAGAGGTGCCGGCCGCCGAGTTTGAAGTGAAGTACCGCAAGGTGCCGCGGCTGGAGACCGACATCGCGGTGGGCGCCATTCTCAAAGGCAGTGCGGTGCAGCCGGAGGAGATCGCGGAGAAGCTGAAAAAGTACAGCCGCAAGCGTTGGGACTCCCAGCCGGCCGCGCCGAGCGCCGGGTGCATTTTCAAGAACGCCGCCTCGATTCCGGCCGGCAAGCTGATCGATGAGCTGGGACTGAAAGACACGGCGGTGGGCGGAGCGCGGATTTCTCCGGTGCACGGAAATTTCATCGTCAATCAGGGTGGAGCCAAGGCGGCCGATGTCCTCGCGTTAATGGACAAGGTGCGCGCCCGGGCCAAGGCCGATCGCGGGATCGAGCTGGAGCCCGAGGTCATCGTGTTGGGGGTGGACGAATGAAGCCGGAGAAGATGAAGGTCTCCGTGTTGGCCGGCGGCGTTTCCGGCGAGCGGGAAGTTTCTCTGCGGAGCGGTGCGGCGGTGGCCAAAGCGCTGCGCTCCATTGGGGTGAAGGTGCTGGAGGTGGACGTGAAGGAGAAAGGGGTGAAGGTTCCGCAGGGCACCGACATCTGTTTCCTTTGCCTGCACGGCACCTACGGCGAGGACGGCGAGGTGCAGCGGGAGTTGGAAGCCGCGGGCATGCCTTTCACCGGGAGCGGATCCGAAGCCAGTGCGCTGGCGTTCGACAAGTTGAAGGCGCGCGATGCGATGGTCGCGGCCGGCGTGCCGATGGCGGAGAGCCAGGAGTGGACTCCGGAATGTGATTGGAAGCCGCCTTATGTCCTGAAGCCCGTCGCCAGCGGTTCCAGCCTGGGCACCCATCTCGTCCGCACCGAGGAGGAGGCGAAGAAGGCGGTCAAGGAGGCGAAGAATTGGAAGGACGGCGGGATGATGATCGAGCGGCTCATCGAAGGATCGGAAATGACCGTCGGCATTCTCGGGGAGAAGGCATTGCCGGTCATCGAGGTGCGGCCGGCCAAGGGTTTCTACGATTACCAGAACAAGTACACCTCCGGCGCCACCCAGTATCTCTGCCCCGCACCCATTCCGAAGGAGAAGGCGGAGGAGCTGCAGCAGTTGGCGCTCCAGGCGCATCGGGCGCTGGGCTGTGAGGTGCTCTCCCGTGTCGACATCATGGTGGACGCAGAGGGAAAACCGCACGTCCTCGAGGTCAACACCCTCCCGGGCATGACCGACCTCAGCCTTTTGCCCAAGGCCGGCCGAGCCGGCGGGATCGATTTCACCACGCAGTGTCTGCGGATCCTCGAGCTGTCGTGGGCCCGCTTTCACAAAGGAGCCAAAGTATGAACATCAAACCCATGGCCCGTTGGGTGGCCGGCCGCCGGCCGCGTTCCCGCCGCGCCCGCCACGTCCTCCACGCAAAAATGAACGGCAAGGCCCAGGCCCGGGAGTTCAGTCGCCGGGCCGGCCTGGGCATCCTCGTGGCGGCCTCGCTGTCCATGGTGGCCCTCGTCACCTCCATCGGGATGGATGTCATTCTCGGCACGCTGCTGTACCGGAATTCCGATTTCACCCTCCGCCGGTTCCAGATCGAGCAGCAGGGGAAGATCGGCAAGGGGGAACTCGTCAACGCTGCGGGGGTGCGGATCGGTCAAAACCTGTTGAACCTCTCCCTGGAGGAGGTGGCCACCAACCTCCAACGCCTGCCGAACGTGGCGGCCGTCCGGATCGAGCGTCGCCTGCCCGACACCCTTTACTTCTTCGTGGAGGAGCGCCGCCCGGTGGCCCTGATCTGCCCCACCCCCTCCGCCGGCACCACGCTGGCCCAGCCCACTTTTTACATCGACGCCCGCGGCTACGTCCTCAAGCCCAAGCCCGGGGAGAAGCTGATGTCGCTGCCCATCATTCGCGGGATCTCCTCGGATGAGGTGGTGGAAGGGGAGCGGACGAACAATCCCGAGCTGCGCGCGGCGCTGAATTTTCTCCAGGCCGTCCCGTTGGCCCAGGTGCGGGACGGGTTGGACTTTTCCGGCATCCGGATCGAAGGCCCCGGCCGCTTCGTCATCTCGACGGCCCGGGGCGGAAGGATCCGTTTCCGCGCCGGCCATCTCGAGGAGCAGTTTGAGCGCCTCAACGTCATCTTCACCTACGCGGAAAACAGCGGACGTCACGTGAACACCGTGGATCTCACCCCGGAACGGAACGTCCCCGTCACCTTCCTCAACTAACGGAGAAACCCACCATGATCATGCGACGCACTCCCCAAAACGAAATCATCATCGCCGCCGACCTCGGCACCCAGAAAATGGCCGTGGCCGTGGCGGAAATGGCCGGCGACGGCTCCCTCACCCTCCTCGGCGTGGGCGAATCCGTCTCCGCCGGCATGCGGAAGGCTGAGGTGACCGACTTCGGCCACGCCCGCGCGGCCGCCCGGATGGCTTTGGCGGATGGCGAGCGCCGCACCCAGGCGGAAATCTCCGAGGTTTATCTGACGATGAGCGGAACCCATCTGGCCTCCCGCAACGAGTCCGTCCGCGTCGCGACCTCGGCTGACGACGAGCACCGCGTCACGGAGGGCACGCTGGAGGAGCTCCACCAGCTGGCCGCCCATCTGCCGCTGCCGCGGGATCACGCCATCCTTCATGAACTGCTCCGTGGTTATTCCTTGGACCGCGGCGTCGCCTCGGTGAATCCGCTCGGGGTCCACACCGAACAGATCGAGGCCCATTATCACCTCGTCACCGGTAAACGCACCCGGCTCCAGACCGGCGTGCAGTGTGTGGCCGACCAGAAGATCCGGGTGAAGGGGTGCACCTTCTCCAGCTACGCCTCGGGTTTGGCGGTGTTGACCGATGAGGGGAAACAGCGTGGGGCGGTCGTGATCGATCTCGGGGCCGGCGTGACCGATGTGAGCGTCTGGCGCGATGGGGCGGTGGTTCACTCCTGCGTCCACGGCGTCGGCGGGGATCATCTCAGTCAGGATCTCTCCATCGGGCTGGAGATTCCCTACGCCCGGGCAGAAAAGGTGAAGAGGGAGCTGGGTACCGTGACCCTCGCGGCGGAGGAGCAGGATGAGAAGATCACCCTCCCGCGGGAAATCAGTTTCGACGGGCGCACCTTCTACAAGGAGGCGATGGTCCAGGTCCTGCAGGCGCGGATGGCGGAGATTTTGGAGATCGTGCGGGACGACATCGAGGCCCAGGGCCTTTGGAGCGCGGTGGAGACCGAGGTGGTGGTGACGGGCGGCGGGGCGCGGATGCGCGGGTTGGCCCGGCTGGCCTCGGAGATTCTGCCACGGCCGGTGCGGATCGGTCGGGCGCGCGACTTTCTCGGCGAGCAGGGGGATCTGGAGCGGCCGGAATTGGCCGCGGTCCTCGGCACACTCCGCTATGCGGCGGAGCACGAGATGAAGGAGGCCGGCCGGCCCCAAGGGCTGAAAAAGATATCCCAGTCGATCGGCCGGATGTTCTCCGCGATGCGCTTTTTAGCCTGAACCCAACACCCCAACCCAGGAGCCCAAGACCATGAACCCACTGCACCACGAAAAAAGCCCGGTCGCCATTTTGGCCGTCGGGGGAACCGGAGCCGCCGTCCTCGACAATCTCGCCGTCAGCTGCGAGGGAGAACACCGGACCGTTTGCGTCGACACCGATGCGTTGGCCCTGCGGGGCACCGTGGCGCAGAAAAAAATTCTCGTGGCCCCGGAGCGCGTCCACGGCATGGGAACCGGTGGCGAGCCGGAGCTGCTGGAGGGGATGACGTTGGAGGAGGGGGATAGTCTGAATCCGATTTTGACGGAAATCCGTACAGCCCTGGTGGTTCTTTCGACGGCCGGGGGAACCGGGTCCGGCCTGGGACCGAGCCTTGTACGCCGGTTAAAGAAACAGGGGGCTGAGGTGGTGGTGCTGGCGGTGACACCGTTCTCTTTCGAGGGCAGCCGGCGCAAGGACCGCTCGATGCACTGCCTGGCGGAGCTGCGCAAATCAGCCGATGTGGTCCTTACCTTCAGTTGTGACCGTCTGATCGAAACCTCACTGGCCAAAGATTTGAAGGAGGCCCAGCGGGCGATGGACAAGGCGATGGCGCGGACGATCCACGGGTTGGTCCACGTGATGCAGAAGGACGGGCTGCAGCATCTGGGGGCGGCGGAGTTGAAGGAGGCGGTCGGGCCGGGGGCCGACGCGATCGGTTATCTGGAAAATGCCTGGGCCGGGGTGGCCGAGGCGAGCGGCGAGGGAAGAGAGGAAGCGGTGATCGAGGCGGTGGTGGAGGACATCATGCTGGAGGACGGGAAGGCGTGGAAACACGGCAACCGCGTCCTCGTGAGCGTGATCACGGGTCCCGAGACGTCGCTGAATGAATTCCACGAGATTTTGGAGAAGTTACGGGCGAAGCTGCCGGTGGATCTGCCGATCTCGGCCGGGGCGGCGATCCATCCGGAAAAGAGCGAGACGCTGAGCATGACGCTGTTGGTGACAAGGAGGAGCGAGGAGAGTGTGATGCCGAAAGCGCGGGTGGAACCGAAGAAGGAAGAGACGCCGGCGGAGGCGAAGGAGAAGGTATCCCGCCGTCGGAAATTCATCGCGTCGCAAAAGGAGTTCGAGTTCGACAAGAACTCGGGCCGGTTTGCGCAGTCGACCCCGACGGTGCGGGGAAACGAGGATCTGGACCGGCCGACCTTTCAGCGGAAGGGGATCGTGCTGAGGGGATGAGGATGAGGTGAAAGGATTAGGTTTATTGGAAGATGGGAGATCGGAGATGGAAGATGGGGATTGGAAAGCGGAAATAATCTCGGCGGACTCTGCGTCTACGCGGTGAATATTTTTTAACCGCAGAAGCGCTCAGGTGGGGAGGGAATTGGGGGGATTAGTATCTTAGGCGTTCGTGATGGAGGGAGCGTTAGTGGCTGGTGGCGGGTTACGACTAGGTCATGGCTTTCGATCCGCTCTATCACGCACGCGCATAAAAAATTAGTTTCGACCGCATCCTTTGGCGGTTTTGGCGGTCTAATCCTAGATGCCACGGGTCTTTGAAAAGGAGGGGTATCGGTTTTTCTTTTACAGCAATGAACATGATCCGGCTCATGTGCATGTGATGAAAGGGGATGGGGAGGCGGTTTTTAGTTTAGGGCCTCCGGTGGAGGTTCAGGAATCTGCGGGCATGAAGGTGCGGGAGTTGGCCCGGGCGGTGGAGCTTGCCGAGGAAAACCGCGGACTTATCTTAAGGATCTGGAATGAGCACCTCGGTTGAACATCCGGTGAAAGTGGAAGTGGCTGGGGAGACGATGCGCATCTTCCTGCCGGACGGAAAAGCCGTGTCCTTCTTTTGGAAAAAGAATCCTAGGATGAATAGGGCCACCATGGCGCAGCTCAACCAATTCAAGGTCACGGCTCACGGGATTCACTGGCCGGAGCTGGATGAGGATCTTTCCTTTCGGGGTCTGGCCAAAGGCGAGTTTGGGTTTTAGGTAATCCGGCGAACCAAATTTAGTGGGTAGGGCGGGCTTGATGCGGCCGCCTCGTTGGCAATCGATCAGCCGGGAATTTTCAATGAGGCGGTTTGGAGATAATCCGCCCTACCTAGGCTTAGGGATGGAAAGGTTCCAATCTTCTTTCATCCCTATGGTCAAACCAGCGAGAGGCCCGAGCCAACCAATCACTGTGACCTTTATTTCTCCTTTTAGCTATGTCCTGTAAAATTTTTCTTAATCCTAAACCTAATCTAAAATACTGAATGTAAGGAAATTACATTCAGTATTGGGGGTTTTGTCCCGACCCTTGATTTTTGGAAATCCCGTGGTTAGATTACGGAATCCCAAGGAGTTATTTATTTATGAAAAAAATCCTTTCTATTCTCTCTCTCGCCCTAAGTACGGTCGCATTGGCACCGGCCGCCGTGGTGACGTTCACCGGAGGCACGGTCAACCTCACTTTCGGAGGTACCGGAACCACTGACGGAACAACCAATTACAACAGCGTAGATTACTACACTGAAAGTGGTTTCAAATTTGATTACCTTGGCGGCTCGGGAGGATCTATCGGCAACTATTACGGCACCGGCAACGACGTGATTCACGCCCACTGGGGCCAGAGCGAAATGACCTCGATTGAGATTTCCAAGGACGGTGGTGGCACATTTGAGTTTAATTATTTTGTTCTCACTTCCAACACCCTCTCACCCGGGGGGGCGGCTACGGGGTTTGAGGATGTTCACGTACAGGCTTGGTTGAACGGGACCCAAGTCGGTTCGGATGTGATTCTGCCTTCCGAGCAGTGGGGTTTCCCGGCGGTGGATGTCTATTTTGGAACGGATTTTGATTCGGTCGACAAGATTGTGATCACCTCCAGTCACACCAGCTTTTCCTGCTTCGGCATGGACTCCTTCTACATCGACCAAGCCGCTCCGGTTCCGGAACCGAGCGCCGCGGCTTTAATGGTTTTGGGAGCAGGGGCCTTGGTGGCGCTCAAACGGAGACGCGGCGTCTAGATTAAGAGAAAAGATTAGGACTAAGAAAACCCCCGGGCCTGCGCCCCGGGGTTTTTTTTTGTTCAACGAGCGTTAGGTGGGGTGGCCCGGCGGCCCGGTTTTTTCACTCGACCCCGGCGGGGCAGGGGATAGGGATTTCCAAGATGTTGTGAGGATGTTGGCAGAAAGGCACACAAAATGTGCATTTTTCTGTTTTCCTTGTTTTTTTTAAACTCAAAGTATTGAGGTATAAGATGTTCAACTGTCTTCAAAAATACACAATCTGCCCCTTGAAATTTCCTTGAACTTGATGTTAGGTTCATCATTCCGATTTCACTCATGTTGACCGGCAATTTATCTTTCCTGAGGCTGCCCCAAAAGACGGCTCACGGTGCACTGCTGGCGGTGCTTTGTTTGGTTTCCTTTGTTCCGCAAAAATCCTCTGCGGCCACCAACAACTTTACTTACACGGGTTCGCTCCAAAATTTCACCGTCCCAGCAACCGTCACCAATATCACCGTAACCCTCAGAGGGGCCCGCGGAGGGTCAGGTGGAAATGACGGCAACTCTGGAGGAAGTCCCGGCCCTGTGGGTCAAGTGACGGGCACATTGGCCGTCACTCCGGGTGAAGTTTTGAAGATTTATGCCGGGAATACTGGTGAAAATGGAGGCACCGGCAACAATAGAGCTGGCGGCTTCGGGGGATTTTCCGGTGGGGCTCCGGGAGGAGGAAGCGGTGGCTCTGGTGGGAATTCCGGAGGATACGATCCGTTTTTTGGTGATGCTACGACCTCCGGGTCTGGTGGCGGCGGTGGAGCCGCAGCTTGGCTTTACCGGTCCAACACGATCTTGGCGGTGGCGGGTGGCGGTGGTGGCGGGGGCGGTGCCGGACTTGGTTCATCCGGAGCCGGACTTGCAGGTAGCAGTGGCCAAGGCGGATCCGGCAGCACCTCTGGCGGTTCCGGAACCAGCCGCGGAAGTGCCAACGACGGCGGGGGCGGGGGTGGGGGTGGGGGTGGATATTCAGCAGGGGGTGCGGGCGGAAGTTTGCGAACCAGCGGGAATACCGACTCAGGCGGAAACGGCGGGAATGCCGGAATGAATTACACGAATGGCCTGATTTCACCCACATCCACCACGGTCTCCTCAAGCTCGTCGGCCTCAGTCCAAATTGTCTTCAACGGTTTGCCCACGGCTCCGACCATTTCCGGAACCTCGGATCTCAGCCGCGTGACGCTTTCTTGGGCTGCTCCTGCCTCCCCCCTCACGATCTCCGACTATATTGTCCAGTATCGCCTGGGCAGCTCTGGCAGTTGGACCACGTTCAGCGATGGTACCAGCGGCACCCCTGGGGCCATTGTGACCGGCCTGACGGTGGGTAGCGCCTACCAGTTCCAGGTTGCGGCGGTGACTTCTGATGGCACGGGTCCCTACTCCTCCCCGGTGAGCGTGACGGTGAACTCGGACCTTATCGTCACCTTCGCGTCCTCCGCCACCGTCCCGGTCACTTCTTCATCCTTCACCGCCACCGGCGTGGGCCTCACCATCAATCTTGGTTACGCCCCCACAGCCGGGCAAAAGCTCACCCTCGTCAACAACACCGGGACCAACGCCATCACCGGGACCTTCACCGGGCTGGCCGCAGGCTCAGAAGTGACCGCGACCTACAGCGGCGACACCTTCAAATTCACGATCAGCTACTCCGGCGGCACCGGCAATGACATCGTCCTGACCCGCGCCAGTGGCGTGGGCGGCGGGGTGGTCAGCACCCTGGCCGGAAGCGGCACCGCCGGCAGCACCAACGGCTTAGGCACCGCCGCCGCCTTCAGCAGCCCCGGCACCACGGCAGTGGACGCCAACGGGAACGTCTACGTTGCCGACACCGCCAACCACGTGATCCGGAAAATCGACGCCAGCGGCACTGTCACCACCCTGGCCGGAACCGCCGGGTCGGCGGGCAGCACCAACGGCACGGGAGCCGCTGCCCGGTTCAGCTCGCCCGCCGGTATCGTGGTGGATGCCGCCGGAGCCAACTTGTACGTGGCCGACACCGGCAACCACCAGATCCGCAAGATCGTTGCCTCTACCGGGGTGGTCACCACGGTGGCCGGAGCCACCTCGACCGGAACCACCGACGCCAGCGGCACCTCCGCCCGCTTCAGCAGTCCGAAGGCCTTGGCGATCAACTCCGCCGGCACTGAACTGTTCGTGGCCGACTCGGGCAATCACCGGATTCGGAAAGTGGTCATTTCCACCGCGGCTGTCACGACCATCGCCGGCTCCACGAACGGCTTTGCCGACGGCAACGGAACGGCGGCACGGTTCAGCAACCCCAGCGGCATCGCGGTGGACAGCACCGGAGCCATCTGGGTGGCGGACACCGACAACGCCCGGATCCGCAAGGTCACGGCCGCCAGCCCCTTCACCGTCTCCACCGTGGTGGACAGCTCGGGCGGGTTGGCTGGCCTCAGTGGGGGAGGGGAGGGCGGGAACCTGATCCGGAACGGAAACTTCCAGTCCGGCAACACCAACTTCACCAGCGCTTATGGTTACGTGGCACCGGCCGCGAAGGCTCTTTATCCCGAAGGCCTCTATTCGATCGTGGCCCAGGCTTCTCAAGTTCACGACGCCTTTTCCACTTCTTACGACAAGACCCTGGGCACAGCCTCCGGCAAATTCTTTGTCGCCAATGCCGCCCCTGACACCACCAAAACGGTGTGGCAGTCGATGCCGATCGGCGTTTCCCAGGCGAACTCCCCCTACCGGTTTGAGGCCTACATCACCAAAGTTCACCAGGACAATCCCCCCAGCCTCGTCTTTGAAATCGGCAACGGCACCACGTGGCAGTCCCTCGGCACCACCGCCTCTCTTTCTTCCAGTAGCACAGGGGCCTGGGTGTTCACCTATGCGGACGGGCGGTTCTCCCAGCCTGGCGTCTTCTACGTCCGGCTGAAAAACAACAACTCGGCCGCCGGCGGTAACGACCTGGGCGTGGACGACATCTACTTCGGGATCCGCACCGCGGCTCCCTCGATCGGCTCCACCCCCGGCTCCACCACTGTCCCCTCCTATAACGTGGCAGGAATCAGCGGCATTCTCATGCCCGTCGGCATCACCGTGGACGGCGCCGGCAACCTGTATGTGACGGACGCCGCCATCTCGCGGATCCGCAAGTTTGAAAACTACGGGGCGGGGACCAACACCTTCCTCGGCAGCGCCACCGCCGGCTGGCAGGACGGGCCATCCGCCACCGCCCGCTTCTACAACCCCACCGGTGTGGCTATCGATCCTCTCGGCAACCTGTTTGTGGCGGACAGCGGTAACCACCGGATCCGCCAGGTCAGCTACGTGACGCCGTTCACCCCGGTTCTGACGCTGGGTTCGGCGGTGCAGGACACGAACGGGGTGACCCTGAGCGGCACGGTGAACCCGAACGGCTTCATCACCACCGCCACCTTCCTCTACGGCACTACGGAATCCAACCTGAACCAGACCACTGCGGTCACCCTGCCGGGAGCAAACAACGGCAACAGCGCCCAGAACGTCAGCGCCAACCTCGCCGGTCTGGCGGTGGGCACCTACTACTACCGCCTGACCGCGACCAACGTGGATGGAACGGAGAATACGGACGTCGGCACCTTCACGGTCTTCCCGCGTTGGAACACCGCCACCGCCAATTTTGCCTCCGCCGCCACCGTCCCGGTTAGTTCGGCTGGCATGAACGTGGAGGGCGCCACCTTCAATTTGACCCTCGGCTTTGCGCCCGGGCCGGGTAGCGCGGTCACTTTACTGAACAACACCTCCTCCAGCCCGGTTAGCGGGACCTTTGCCGGGCTGCCGCAGGGGGCGACCGTCACGGCGAGCTACGGCGGGGACACCTTCAACTTCCAAATCAACTACACGGGCGGGGACGGCAATGACATCACCCTCGTGCGTGTGGGCGGACCTGGCCAGATCGAAAACGTGATTGTCTCCACCCTTGCCGGGACCGGAGTTTACGGATCTCTGGACGGGGCGGGCGGCTCGGCCACATTCAAATCCCCGAGGGGCGTAGCGGTGGACCTTTCCGGTAACATTTATGTGACGGAAGACGGCAATTCGATCCGCAAGATCTCCCCCAGTGGCGTGGTTTCCATCTTCGCTGGAAGCACGGCTTCTGGATCCGCGAACGGCACGGGTGGGGCGGCTTCTTTTAGTCTTCCGAGGGGGATCGCGTTAGACTCCACCGGCACCGCCCTTTTGGTGGCGGACGCTAGTTGCTTAATCCGACGGATCGAAATCTCCTCCTCAAACGTCACCACCTTGGCCGGCACAGGATGGGGTTGGGTTGATGGCCCCGCCGCGTCGGCGGCTTTTGCTGGTCTTACCGGAATTGCGGTCGATTCGACTGGCAATGTCTATGTCAGCGAGAATCTGGTCGGAGGGTCGAACAACCGCGGCATCCGGAAGATAAGCTCGGGGGGTACGGTGACGACATTAGCCGGCACGAACACCACCGGTTTTGCTGATGGGACGGGAAGTGCGGCCCTCTTTAACAACGCATGGGACTTGGTGGCAGACGGTGCCGGCAATGTTTTTGTGGCCGACTCAGAGAATCACCGGATCCGCAAGATCACCCCTGCTGGGGTCGTCACCACCTGGGCGGGAACCAACGTGAGCGGCACCAACAACGGGATTGGAGTCAGCGCCCGGTTTAATTATCCCTTCGGCTTGGCGATCGACTCGGCCGGCAACCTCTATGTGGGGGACACCGGCAATTACCGCATCCGCAAGATCACGCCCGCGGGTGTGGTGTCCACCCTGGCGGGAGGCAGTTACGGATTCCAAGACGGACCGGGAAATGTTGCCCAATTTTACGGACCTCGCGAATTGGCCGTGGACACCGCCGGAACGGTTTACGTGACGGACGCCAACCGGATCCGGAAGCTGACGGCCGACTATCGTCCAATCCTTACTTTGGGCACCGCTTCACAAGCCGGCTCCGACCTGAGGCTGACCGGGACGGTCAATCCCAACGGTTTCATCACCACCGCGCGTTTTGAGTACGGCACCAACAGCACGAACCTGAATCTCTCCACCAACATCACTCTCTCTCCCAGTAACGGCACCAACGCCCTGGCGGTGACGAACCTCATTTCCGGCCTGACGCCGAATATCACCAACTTCTTCCGTTTGACCGCCAGCAACGTGGACGGCGTCGCCGTCACGACCAACGGCTCCTTCCGGCTCCTCCCTCCCTCCACCGTCACCTTCGCCAGCGTGGGTGCCAAGACCTACGGCGACGCCGCCTTCACCGTGTCCGCCACGTCCAGCGGCGGCTCCACCCTGAACTCCCAGATCACTTACACCAGCTCCGACACCAACGTGGCCACCGTGGTCGGCAACCTTGTGACGATCCGCGGGGCCGGTCCGGTCACGATCACCGCCAGCCATCCGGCGACCGCCTCGGCCGGGCCGGGAAATGCGACGCTCAACCTGAACATCGCGAAGGTCACCTTGACCGCCCGGGCCGCCAATTTGGCTTACCCAGCGGGGCAGGTATTGCCCGCGTTCGGGTTGGTCTATGCGGGCTTTGTGAATGGGGATTCGCCGGCGGTTTTGGACGTTGCCCCCACCATCTCTTCCTCGCCCTCGTCACCGACCGCGGCGGGAACCTACACGCTGACGGCCGCCGGTGGGTCGGACAATAGCTATGACTTCTCCTACGCCACGGGCACTCTCACGCTGCTGAACGCCGGCGGTAAGATTCCGCTGATCTCTGCCTCCGAGGCTCCGATCAATGTGGGTTCCTTCTCTGGCAGCGGCTGGACCTTGGATGTGGATCTGGGCTTGGCCCCCGGCGCAAGCCAGGTGCTGACCTTGGTCAACAATTTGGGCTCCTCGTTGGTAGCGGCGCCCTTCGCGAATCTGGCGGAAGGGGACACCTTCACCGCGACCTTTGGCGGGGACACTTTCAATTTCCGGATCAGCTACACCGGCGGGGACGGGAATGACGTGACCCTGACGCGTCTACTCAAACCCGGTCAGGCGCCGGTTAACTATGTCTCCACCTTGGCCGGCTCGGGAGCCACCAACCGCACCGATGGAGCCGGCACCAATGCGGGCTTTTCGTTTTTCACCCAAAGGGTGGCCTCCATTTACCCGTCCCCGGTCCTGAAGTTTAACTCCTCCGGGAACCTGATCGTCCGCGAGGCGTACAACTCCTCCTTGGTGCGGGTGGTCACGCCTTCCGGGCAGGTGAGCACCGTTTCCCGCGCTCCGATCTACTCCGGGAACTACTCCATCCCCTTTAACCTCCCTTCCCCTTGGTCTGCCGCTTTGGCGGACCTGTACCCGGAGATGGTGTCAGACACGGCCGGCAACGCTTACTTCTTTGGTGCGGATTACAAAATCCGCAGGGTCACGCCGGCGGGGGTGGTTTCCGTCCTCACCAACAGCGTTTATCCCCACGTGGCGGCGGATACTTCCGGCAACGTTTATCTGGGCAGTTCCTCCCGAATCGACCGGACTGCCTCGAACGGAACCACCACGACCCTGCCTCCTTCGGCAACCTGGATCAATGGCATCGCGGCTAGCCCCTCCGGGGAAATCCATATCTCCGACAGTTTTGGTTATAATGTCATTTGGTCGATCAACGCCTCGAACCAGGCATCTGTTTTGGTTGGCCCTCCAGATGGTCGCGGGAGCGGTGGTTACAGGGATGGGCCGGCCAGAAACGCCTTGGTCGACATTCCCGCCGGAATCGCCGTTGACCCAGCCGGGGTGGTTTACTTCATCGATGCGGGTAACCAGCGGATTCGTAAAGTTGCGCCGGCGGCCCCGCCGATCGTGACCCTGGCCGCCGCCACCGGCGGGACCAACGGCTCGGTCTTGGGCGGCACGGTGAATCCGAACGGCTATATCACCACTGCCCGGATTGAGTACGGGACCAGCAGCTCCAACCTCAACCTGTCCACCAATGTGGTGGTTTCCCCCAACCACGGCACTAATGCCGTTTCCGTCAGCGTGGAGATCCCTGGGCTGACGGCCTCCTCGATCTACTACTACCGTCTGGTGGCGCAAAACATCGACGGATCCTCCGCCACGTCCGTTTCCTCCTTCCGGCCGTCGTCCACCGCCACCCCGCAGTCCATCTCCTTCGGGGCGTTGGCCTCCAAGACTTACGGGGATTCAGCCTTTAGCCTTTTGGCCAGCGCCAGCTCCGGCCTGACGGTCAGCTACACCAGTTCCGATACCAGTGTGGCGAGCGTCTCCGGCAACACCGTCACCTTGGTGGGTGCGGGCACCGCCACCATCACCGCCAGACAGGATGGAAACTCCCAGTATTCCGCGGCCGCCCCAGTTTCCCAGTCCCTCAACGTGGGCAAAAAGACCGTAACCGTGACGGCCGACGACCAGAGCCGGGCCTACGGAGCTTCCAACCCGACCTTCACCGCCACCTTTGGTGGTTTGGTGGGCTCGGACAGCCTGGTCAACTCCGTCAGTGGTGTGCCCGCCTTTACCTGCGTCGCCAATACCACTTCCTCACCGGGCACCTTCCCGATCCAGGTGAGTGCCGGCACCCTCAGCTCCTCCAAATATAGTTTCTCCTTCACCGCCGGAACCCTGACGGTGACCGCCATCCCCACCACGATCACGTGGAATCGTCTCACCAACTCCACGACCGCCGGTTCCACCCCGAGTTCCATGCCGGTGGAGGTCGGCCAGTACCAGTTCAACACGAACTTCTCCTCCAGCATTGCCGGGGCCCCCGACCTGACGCCGGTCAATCCGCTGGGAACCAGCAGATTCACCAACGAAACCGTCCGCGGCACCCTGGAAAGCGTCTATCGGTTCGAAGGCAACCGGGACAATGCTTCCCAGGCGGGGTTGACCTTGAACGTGGGCGGCTTGCTTCCCACCAACAGTTACTCAGTGGAGATGGTGGTCAGCTTCGATGCCGCCTCCGGTTGGAGACGGATCATCGATGTGATGAATCGAAACTCCGATTCCGGCTTCTACGTGAATCCTTCCAGCCATTTAGCAGTGTACCCGGTGCAGGGCGGGGGGGCCGCCACCTTCACGCCGAGCGAGTATCACCACGTGGTCATGACGGTCGCGCCCGACGGCAAGGTCATGGGCTACATCAACGGCCAGCCTGATTTCACTTTCAACACGACCCTGATGAACATCGACCCAGCGAACCCGCTGCTTCATTTCTTCCTGGATAACATCGCGGCGGGCGGCCAGCGGGAGTACTCCTCCGGGAAGATCGCGACGTTGCGGCTGTATGACATCCCGCTCACCGGGGAACAGGTTCTGGCCTTGGCCGGGGCGGCCGGCACCGTCCCCGCGCCTTCGCCGATCCCCGGTGTTTCCCTGACTACCCAGCCCGCCGGGGCCTCGTACACCATCACGTATGAAAGTTCGACTTATCCTGCCTCCACCAACGTGCCCACCCTGCCGGGGAGCTACACGGTGGTGGTAACGGCCAACAGTCCCTACACCGGAACCACCACCAACACCTACACGATCGCCAAGCGCACCCAGAGCGTTGTCTTCCAGCCCTTGGCCCAGACCATTCCGCTGAACCAGCTGAGCAACGTCGCGGTGGCCGCCACCGCCAGTTCCGGTTTGCCGGTGACCCTGTCGCTCGGAGCCAACAGTGCGGCCCAAATCTCCGGTGTTCTGACCAACGGCACCGGCGTTCTGGACAACATTGCGGCCAGTGGCGTCGTTACCTTGCGGGCGGTCCAAACCGGGAACAGCGTCTACGAAGCGGCGACCAATGTAACAACGATCGATGTCACCAAGATTTTCCAGTCCATCCTCTTTGACCAGGAATTGCCAAACCGAACCTACAGCAATGGCCTGAGCATTCCTTTGACGGCCGTATCCTCCTCGACGAACCTGCCGGTCAGTTACGTGGTCAACGGACCCGCGACGGTCTCGAACAATATTTTGGGCATCACCGGGGCGGGCGTGGTCACGGTGGAGGCCCAGCAGTCCGGGGATAGCGGCACGGCCGCCGCCGCCCCGATCACGCGCAGTTTTGAGGTGGCGGTGGCCGAAAACTCCATCAGCTTCAACCAGACCTTCCCAGGCCTGACCTACGACACCGGGGTGACCGTCAACCTGACCGCGACCAGCGCCTCGGGCGAGCCAGTGGTGTATCGGGTGATTCGGGGCCCCGGAACGATTCTCAACGGTGTGCTGACCGTCACGGGGGCAGGGGACATCGTCATCCAGGCCGTCCAGGAGGCGACTGATGGCTTCACGGCCGCCTCGGCAGAGCGGACGCTCAGCGTGCTGCCCAAACCTCTTACCATCACCGCCGTCAGCACAAACCGCCCGGTTGGACAGAACAACCCTCCCTTTGCTGTTAGCTACAGCGGCCTGGTGCCTGGAGATACTCTGAGGAAGCCGGCGGTGGTGACCACTGGTGCCGATGCCACCTCCGCCCCCGGCACCTACGCGCTCACTCCGGCAAGTGCTGAAAGTGAAAATTACCTGATTTCCTACTCCACCAGCGGGGTCCTGACCGTGCAGCAGGCCAGCCCGACCCTCAGCTGGGTGTCTCAGACCAACCCAGCGGTGTACGGCACGCCGCTGACCTCCGCACAGTTGGGTGCCTCGGCGGGAAGCGTACCAGGCACAATCACTTATACGGTCAACGGCAACCCGGTGGCCCTCGGCGGGATTCTCCCGGCCGGCACCCACCAAGTGGTGGCCACCTTCACACCCGCCGACACCACCAGCTATGCCACCGTCACTCTAACCAATCCGGTGATCATCTCGCCGCGGTCGATCCAGATCCTCGCGGATGAACAGGGCAAGGTGGCTGGAGCCAACGATCCTTCCGCGCTCACCTACCGGCTGGTCGGCTCGCTCGTGGACGGGGACAGCCTGACAGGTTCCCTCGGCCGTGATTCCGGCAATACGGTTGGTTCCTATAACATCACCTTGGGCACCCTGGCTGTCGCTCCTTCCTCCTCCGCCTCGAACTATGATCTTCAGTTCACCGGGGCGAGCTTCACCGTCTCCGCCGATCCGCTGGCGGTGATCCGCGACTACGCCGGCAGCAATACCGCACCGACCGAGGCTGACTACACCACCGCCGGAATCACCGGGGTGGGCGCTGGCAACTTGGCCGCCATCAACTCCGCCTTTGCCCTCTTGGCCTCCGGCGAGTCCGACTCCGCGCCCGAGATTCAGAACGTGGTGGACAGCTACAACCGCATTCTTGCCGAAGCCAACGGATCTGCAGCGGATGCGGATCTCTCCGCCAGCCCTTCCGCCACCGACTACACCAACATCGGCGTGGACCTGCGCGGCCTGCCCAGTACTTCGGGAGGGTTGTCCCTGCTTAACGACGTGGTGGGGGCGCAGAGTGGGTCCGGGGTCGGCTCCGTCGGTCAGGTGCAGGCGCTGGTGGATGTGGTCGACGCCCTGATGCGGACGGCCGGCGGTCTGGCGGTTTCTCCGGCCCTGACGGCTTCCGATTTGACGCTGATCGGCCTGACTGACGTGACCTCCGCCAACCTCGAATCGATCCTCTCGGCCATCGGGGCCGGCGCGGACGACGGTTCCGGCATCGCCACGCTTTCCTCTCTTCAAGGCCTCATCAACGCCTACCACGTGATCCTTGCCTCCGCTGACGGCAACCAGGACGGGGATGATGCTGCCAATGCCGCCCAGTACGCCGCGATTGGCGTGACCGGGGTGACGAGCGGGGCGGGGGAGAGCCTCCTGGGAGACGTGATCGACGGATCGGGTTCCACGGCGGTGGA
>JBBAWG010000001.1:73204-77565 GCA_040397305.1 Methylacidiphilales bacterium
CGGGGGAGAGCCTCCTGGGAGACGTGATCGACGGATCGGGTTCCACGGCGGTGGATACGGTTTCCAAAATCCAAGGCTTGGCGGATGCGGTGGCAGGCGTGCTCGCCGGTGCCGCCGGGACGGCGAACGAGCCGACCTTGGCCGATCTCCAAGCCCTAGGCATCACCGGGGTGAATTCCGGCAATCTCGAAGCGATCCAAGCCGCCATCGCCGCGACCGCGGACAATGGCAGCGGGGTGGCCACCGTCTCCGATCTGCAAAGCGTGGTCGATGGGGCCATCAACGGTCTGAACGCCCTCGCGGTGATCTCCGGCTACACGGGATCCAACACCGCTCCGACGACTTCGGATTACGGCGCGGCCGGGATCACCGGGGTGACGGCTGACAATTTGGCGGGCGTGAACTCAATCATCGGCCCGCTGGCCTCCGCGGCCACGGATACGGTGGCCAATGTTCAGGGAGTGGTGGACGCTTTCCTGCGGATCCTCGGCGAGGCGAACGGCAGTGCGGGCGACCTTAGCCTGGTAGATCCGAGCGAGGCCGACTATCTGGCCGTGGGCGTGACCCTTGGGGATATCGCCGGCAACGCCAACGGACTGAGCCTTCTCAATGACGGCTTGGGTGTTTTCCCCGCCACCTCGGCCGATTCGCTCACGGAGTTGAACACCTTGGCGGATCTGATCAACCGTCTGCTCGACACGGCTGCTGGTCTGACCGCCTCTCCGGCCCTGACGCCTGCTGACTTCACCTCCCTCGGTCTGAGCGGGGTGACCAATTCCACCCTGGCTTCCGTGCTGACAGCGATCGGCACCACGGCGGATGACGGCAGCGGTATTGCCACTCTCGCGGACCTCCAGTCTGTCATCGACAACGCCATTGGCTCCTCCATCTCGAGCGCCTTGGCGATTATTACGGCCTATGACGGCACCCAGACTGGGGCGGGAATCCCCGCGGTCACCACCTACGAAAATGTCGGAGTGAACGGCGTCAGCGCGGGGAACCTGAATGCCATCAACGATGCCATCGCCGGCCTGATCGGTTCCGAGAAGTACCTCCAGCCCCAGGTGCAGGGGGTGGTGGACTCCTACAACCGCATCCTTGACCAGGCCAACGGGGCTGCGGCGGACAACGATCTGATTTACCCGCTGGCTTCGGACTACACGGTGATCGGAGTGAATCTGGGGGCCATCGAGTTCTCCAGCGGCGGCCTCTATCTCCTCAACGACGTGATCGGCGGTCTGACGGGTCCGGCGGTGGATACCGTGGCGGAGATCCAAGCCCTCGTGGGGATCTTGGACCGCGTGCTCATCACGGCGGCCGACGGGACGCCCAGCCCCGCGCTCACGGTGACGGATCTGGCGACGATCGGGGTGACGGTGCCCACGGGCAATCTGGCGGCCTTCCTTTCCGCAGTGGCGGCCACCGCCAATGACGGCAGCGGAGTAGCCACGGTGGCCATCATGCAGGGCATCCAGAACGCTTACGCGGAGGTCTTTGCCGCGGCGGCGGGAGCCTCCAACAAGCCGACCCTGGCGGAGCTGCAGGCCCTCGGGATTACCGGGGTGACGGCGGACAATTTAGCGGGCGTCCAGGCGGCGATCCGCGGAACGGCGGATAACGGCAGCGGCATCGACACGATCGCCGAACTACAGGCCGTGGTGGACACAGTTTCCGGTGCGGGCGCCGCCGCCCTGGCCAAGATCAGCGGTGCGGCCGGCGGCAACAGCGCCACCGCTTCCGACCCGACGGTGGCCGATTATACGGCGGCCGGGGTGACTGGCGTGGACGCAACCAATCTTGCGGCGATCAACAGTGCGTTGAACACCACCGGCATCAACAGCGCTGCGGCCGACACCATGATAGAGGTCCAAGCCATTGTGGACGCCTACGCGGCCATCTTGGCTGTAGCGGACGGGAATGGCGGCAATGGGGTGGCTCCGACGGCCGCCCAATACAGCGCCATCGGAGTCACCGGGGTGACGGCGGGCGCCAGTGCCGATCTGCTGGGTAGCGTGATCGACGCCGTAAGCAGCACGGCGGTGGACACGGCTGGCAAAGTCCAGACCTTGGCCGATGCGGTGGCGGGCGTGCTCGCCGGCGCCGCCGGGACGGCGAACGAGCCGACCTTGGCCGATCTGACAGCCTTGGGCTTCTCCTCGGTGGACTCCTCCAACCTTGCGGCGGTACAGGCGGCGATTGCGGCGACGGCCGATAGCGGCACGGGCGTGGACAGTCTCAGTGAACTGCAGGCGATCGTTTCCGGTGCCATCAACTCCTTCAACGCCCTGGCGACGATCAGCGGGGCGGCAGAAAACAATACGGCCACCGACAGCAGTCCGGCGGAGTCCGGGTATGTCGCGGCTGGCGTGACGGGCGTGAACACGAACAATTTGGCATCCATCAACAGCGTCCTGAACACGGGCGTGAACGGTGTGGCCACCGACTCCACGGCCAAGGTGCAGCTGATTGTGGATGCCTATACGGCGATCCTCAGCCTGGCAGACGGCACGGGTGGAACCGCGGCTGGAAGCCTGCCTTCCGCCGCCTCTTACGGCTTGCTGGGCGTGACCGGGGTGAGCGGAGCTTCCCATGCCGGGTTGCTCGGCAGCGTGATTGACGGAAAGAGTTCAGGGGATGTGGACCGGGTGAGTGAAATCCAGGCTTTGGCCGATGCGGTGGCGGGCGTGATCGCCGGGGCGGCGGGAACCTCCGGACAGCCGACGCTGGCTGATCTGACGGCGCTCGGTGTGACTGGGGCTGATGCCACCAATCTGGCCCTGATTCAGGCGGCGATTGCCGGAACGGACGACAATGGGTCAGGCGTGGATTCGTTGACGAAGCTGCAGACTCTGGTCGATGGCGTCCTGAGCAGCATTTCCAGTGCCTTGGCGACCATCAGCGGCGCGGCGGAGAATAACACCGCCACAGCTACCAACCCGGCGGCTTCGGACTACGCCAGTGCCGCCGTGACCGGCGTCGACGTGACCAACCTTGGCGCGATCAATAGCGTTCTGAATCTTCTGTCGGTGAACGGGGCCGCGGTGAATACCACCGCCGAGGTCCAGGCGATCGTGGACGCTTATGCCGCCATCCTGGCAGCGGCGGATGGCGGTCTGCTCGCAGGAACGGCTCCCACAGAATTGCAGTATTCGCAGATTGGGGTGACCGGAGTCTCAGGTGCGACCATGGTTTCGCTCTTGGGCGAGGTGATTGACGCCAAGTCCGGCTCCGATGTGGACTCAGTCACCAAGGTGCAAGTTTTGGCTGATGCGGTGGCCGGCGTGCTGGCGGGTGCGGGTGGAACAGCCAACGAGCCAACCTTGACCCAACTGGCGGACCTTGGTTTCTCCTCGGTGGACTCCTCCAACCTGGCCGATGTGCAGGCGGCGATCGCGGCCGCCGGGGTGGCCGGGGTCGATACCCTCGGCGAGCTGCAGAGTGTGATCGCTGGAGCAGTTAGCCTGAGCAACGCCTTGGCGGCGATCAGCGATGCCGCGGACAACGACACGGCGACCTCGGGCGGCCTGGCAGTGGCAGTTTATGAGGCCGCGGGAGTGTTGGGAGTCGATCCCACCAACGTGGCGGCGATCAATAGTGCGCTAGATTCCGCCTTGGTGACTGGCGCAGACACCACCACCACCACCGATGTGCAGGCGATCGTGGATGCCTATGTGTCCGTCCTGGGGCTAGCCAACGGCAGCGGAGGCACGAATCCCGGAAACTTCCCAGCCGCCACCGCCTACGGAAGCCTGGGCGTGAGCGGGGTGACCGCAGGGGCCTCTGCCGACCTGCTGGGCAGCGTGATCGATGTAAAACTTACCACAGATGTGGACACGGTGGTTGAACTGCAAGCTCTAGCCGAGGCAGTGAAGGCGGTAGTGGATTACGCCTCTGGGGCATCGCCCACGGCGCCGACCCTCAGCCAGCTCGAATTGCTGGGGGTCAGCGGTTTGACCGCTGGCCAAGTGCTGGACGGCTATCTGGCGGTCTTGCTGGCCGGTGGCAGTGCCGGGGCAGACAGTTTGGCGAAGCTTGAGGCAATGGAGGTTTGGGTGCCGGTAGAGGTTAACATCACCGATGTGATTGACGCTGTGGCACCGGACACCGGCGTAACCTCCGTCTTTGCGGGCACCGCCGGCCAGACCTACCGGGTGTCTCTTTCGAGCACTTTGGAATCGCCGATTCCCTGGACAAGACTGGCCGGGACGTTCACGGCTGACAGCACTGGCGCTCTTCAGATCATTGATCCAGGTGCCGGGGTCAGGCGGTTCTATCTCTTCGAGATCCGGGTGAGGTAAGGCGAGCCGGGTTTTATTTTGAAAAACCCCGGGGCCTGCGCCCCGGGGTTTTTTGTTGGGGGT
>JBBAWG010000002.1:0-59543 GCA_040397305.1 Methylacidiphilales bacterium
AGCCGGAAACAGGCTTCCTTGGGGGGTTGGGTGAAAAAGATTCCTCCGCCAACCACGGCGACACCTCGCTCCAGACACTTTTGCCGAACCTCCTCAATCATTCCTGCCCGCCCGCCCCTCACCCAAAGCATGTAGCCCCCTTGGGGATCATCGACGCGTATCCCCTCGGGCAGTCCGCGCCGCAGAATTCCCAGGGCCAGCTCCCTCCGTTTTTCGTAGACGGTCTTTAACATTTCCAGATGCCCGCGCAGTCGTCCGGAGCGCAGGAAGGCCGCCGTCAGGTACTCCGGCGGGACCGCCCCATGAATCGACTGCCGGCACTGCCGATCCGCCGCCGCCTCCATCCATGCTCCCGGGAGGCTGAAGCCAATTCGCAAGCCAGGGGCCACCGTCTTGGAAAAACTTGTGGCGAACAGAACCGTCGAACCATCATCAAAGGCCCGCAAAGGCTTGGGGCGGCTCTGACCCAGCAGATCCCCATAAATGTCATCCTCCAAAATCGGCACCTTCGCCTTGCGGCAAATTTCCACCAATTGGGGGCGCCAGGCTTCCGGCAGGGTCGCCCCGCTAGGGTTCGAAAGACTGGAGGTTACCACCACCAGTTTGGGCTTGGGCTTGGCATGGATCGCTCTCTCCCATCGTTTTGGATCGGGCTCAAGCCCCACCGCCGTCGGGACCGGGCGGAACTTCACCCCCGCAGCCGACAACAACTCCAGGAGTCCATAGTACGCCGGCGCCTCACAGACCACCGTGTCCCCTTTCTTGAGAACCGTCCCGATCACGGAAGCCAATGCACCCGAACACCCCACCGTAACCAGAACTTGATCCGGGGAGGCCTTCACCCCCCGCTGCCCCAGATAATCACAGATCGCTTCCCGCAAAGGAGCCGCTCCTTCCGGCCGGTGATAGCTGAACATCGCCCGGGCCTGACTGGCTACTTCCTGCTCCAAGGCGGTTTTTAAGGCTTCTAACGGCAAAAAGTCGGGCGATGGAATGCCAGCCGCCAGGTTGATGACGCGGGGATCCTCGGTTTGGCGCATCAGATCCAGGAGGCGAACGCGGGGATTCGACATGGAATGGGTTTACCCATCCCCCGGCCCCTCCGCCAGACCGTTGACTCACTCCTGTCGGTCATTATGTTTGCCTCTCATGTCCGAACCCGTTGCGGAATCCCCCCTGGCCTCCTGCCACCTTGCCGCCGGA
Source organism: Methylacidiphilales bacterium (assembly GCA_040397305.1). GTDB lineage: Bacteria > Verrucomicrobiota > Verrucomicrobiia > Methylacidiphilales > Verrucolacustridaceae > Verrucolacustris. The sequence goes on from JBBAWG010000002.1 coordinate 1,204, forward strand.
GCCCGCATGATCCCTTTTGCGGGCTGGAATCTTCCCGTTCAATTTTCCGGACTCCTTCAGGAACACCAAGCCACCCGTCAGGCCGCCGGTCTTTTTGATATCTCTCACATGGGCCAAATCCGCGCCCAAGGACCCGGGATCCTCGCCTGCCTGGAATCCCTCCTCGCCAACGATCCGGCCAAACTGACCCCCGCCGAAGGCCACTACTCCTTTCTCCCCAACGATCAGGGCGGCGTGATCGACGACCTTTTTGTCTACCGGATGGGTCCGGAGGATTTTTTCCTGGTGGTGAACGCCTCCCGCCACCGCGAGGTGCTCGATCTTTTCAAGAAAAAGGAAACTCCCCAAGCCCGCTTCTCCGGATCCCCCGGCTCCGCCGTCGGGATGGCCCTGCAAGGCCCCAAGTCCGCCTCGATCCTCGCAAAAATTCTGCCCAAGGGATTCATTCTTCCTGAGCGAAATAGAATCCTTCAGACCAAACTTGAGGGAGGACAGGTGCTGTTGGCGCGCACCGGGTATACCGGCGAAGACGGCTTCGAGATCTTCACCGACTTGGAAACTGGGCCAAAAGTTTGGACCCGGCTGCTCGAGGTCGGAAAACCAGACGGGCTCCTCCCCTGCGGACTGGGTTCACGGGACAGCCTTCGGTTGGAGGCGGGTTTGCCCCTCAACGGGCAGGACCTATCCCCGGAAATCACGCCCGTGGAGGCCGGCATGGGCTTTTTTGTCGACCTGAACCGCCCTCGCCCTTTTCCTGGCCGGACTGTCTTGGAGACCCAGAAAAAGAGCGGTCCACTGCGCGTCACCATCGGCCTGGTGAGTGAGCCTGGGCAGGCCCCGCCTCGCCACGGCTACCCAGTTTTCCACAGTGGCAAAAAAATCGGGGAAATCACCAGCGGTCTTCCCTCTCCCACCCTCGGTTGCGGCATCGCACTCGCCTTGGTGGAAGCTCCTGCCCCCGCCTTGGGACAACCGCTGGAATTTGAAGTGCGCGGACGACGGGTCCCTGCCAAGGTTTCCAAAAGAAAGTTTCTGCAAAACCGATGAATACTCCCGAGGATTTACGCTACGCCAAAACACACGAATGGGTCCGCCTAGAAAAAGACGGTGGTACCGTGGGCGTGACCGACCATGCCCAGACCGAACTAAGTGACGTCGTCTTTGTCGATCTCCCCAAACCCGGAAAAAAGGTCAACGCCGGCGAGGTCATCGCTACTGTCGAAAGCGTCAAGGCGGCCTCCGATATTTACACCCCCATCGCGGGCGAGATTACCGAGGCCAACGCCGCCCTATCCTCCGATCCCGGCCTGATCAACCGGGAGCCCTACGCCAACGGCTGGCTTTTCCGCATCAAGCCTGCTTCTCCCTCGACCGACCACCTTCTCTCTGCCGCTCAGTACGCTGCCACGCTGAAGAAGTAGTTCCTTGAGCCTCTCCCCGGGTCCGCTCACGCCCCATGGCGATGGGTTCTTCACCTGGCACGCTTATGATCCCGCCTGCAAAGCCGAGCTCTGGTCCACCGCTTTCATCTCCCCGGCCGGCACGGTACTTTTCGACCCCATCGACTGGCCTAAAGACACGCCTCCACCCACACCCCCCCTCCGGATCGTCCGCACGAACGGCAACCACGATCGCCACATTCAGGGTTTCTTAAGTCAAATCAAAGGAGAGCTCACCCCGGCGCCCGCGGAATTCACCCCAGTAGCTCTCCCGGGAGCAGGCGAGGACGAAACCGCTTTTTTTCATTCCCCGACCAAAACTCTGGTGGTGGGGGATGCACTCATCAACCTGGCACCGCACGCCCTGATGTTATTGCCGGACAAGTACTGCACCGACCCCGCCAAGTTGAAAACCAGCCTCCACCGATTGTTGGATCTTCCGGTCCAAAGAATCTTTTTTGCCCACGGCGCCCCGATCCTGCAGGATAGTCGGGAAAGGATTCAAAAACTCCTCCCATGAAGATTCTCCCGATCACCCTGCTTTTCATCCTGAGTGCCACCTTGGCGAATGCCGCCAAGGACAAGGAAAAGGACAAGGCCACGAACACTCTCCCGCGGGTGAACACCCTGCTCCCCCAACTCCTCCCCCGCAACCCCAGTGCCAAACCGCCTCCCGCGGCCGTCCAAAAGCAGTTGGATCTGTTTTTTAATGGGATCCAGGCCGGCAAAGTCGATGACAGCTTCCGCAGTTTGGTCGCCAACAACCCTTCTCTTTCCGATCCCGCCGCCGTGCCGGAATTCGTCGAAAACATCCGCAAAGGACTTGAGGTGTTCGGCCCTCTTCAAGGGGTTGAACTTTACGACCAGCGACCCGTCGGTACCCGGGTGATTTATCTCACCTACTTGAGCTTCCATGCGAAGAAGCCGCTCCGCTGGCAGTTCGTCTACTACATGCCCGTGGGGGCCGACTGGAAACTTCTCAACCTGCGCTTCGACGACACGGTCGACCAGAGCCTGATCCCGGATTGAGGCTTTAGTAGGCCCCTTTTGATAATCCCTCCTTGCTAGCGGCTATTTTTTCCGCTGCGGAGCGGCTGGATCGGACAGGCGGGGTTAGGTCTGAGGGGGCCAAAAGGGGCGGCCACTTCTTTCAGAAGCGACCTACCAAGCTAACAAGCGTTTATCCCAACCCGACCTTCGCCCGGCCGCTACGATTATCTAGAAAATCGACTGTCGCCGCTACTGCACCCCGGTCCAGGGAGGCGCCTGCCTCACCCATCACGGTACGCAACGCCTGATCTAACGACTGAGCCTGACCCTCCTGGCCTTGGATTAAGTCCACCAGTCTCTTGGCCACCGCCACCACCTTGGCGGAAGGAAGGATCGCATCCCCCGCCAGCCGGTTCGGGAAACCGCTGCCATCCGCGCGCTCCTGGGATTGCCGGATCGTTTCCGCCACCGGCCCCTGAAACTCAAGGTTGGCGACCAAATCCGCACTTCGGAGGATGGCCTCACGCATCCGGCGCTTTTCATCGTCGTTGCGGGATCCCCCTTTGCTGACTACTTCGTTGGGCACGGCCATGGTCCCAAGATTCATGAGTTCCCCGGCCAGTTCCGCAGTTTCGACATCGATCAGGGATAATCCCATCTCCTCGGCTGCTCCCCGGGCGATCCGGCCGATCAACTTGGCATTGGTCCGCGCCGCCTGGGCCTGCCGGCTGTCCACCTCGCCCACAAAAGCGTCGATCAATCCGCGGAACATCTTCTCGCGCTTTTCCCGTTCGACGATGAATTCAGTGATATCCTGTTCGATGAGTAACACGCCCGGAGGATGATCGCGGTCAGCCCGCAGCGGAATGTGGTCAGTCTTGGTGTACTTTTTCTTTCCGCCCTCCTCAAACTCAAACCGTCCCTTCTGCGGTTGCCACTTGCCTTCGGTCCGATCCGCCGGCCAACCGGGGTAAAGGTCGTCGATCACCTGCTTGTTGATCTTTTGGTACGCCGCCGCCCGCACCGGTCCAATCACCCCGGGCATGGTCTTACCGGCCACTTCCTCGGGGGTGATTCCCGCCGCTTCAGCCAGGGTGCGGTTGGCAAAGCTGTACTTTCCTCCCCCATCCACCGCCGCGATCGCCGTGGGCTGGTTGTCAGTGATGACCCGCAGGAACTTGGAGAATCCGGTGAAACGTTCGGCCGCAATCTTCAGGCGCTGGGCTTCCGCCGAGGCTCGGATCTCCGCCCCGTGCTTCCAGGCCACCCCCATCGAGACGGAGGCCAGTCCCAGCACCAGGGTGAAACCGATCAGCATCATATTCTGCCGCTTTTTGGCCGGCCCAAGCGCCTCCTCCTCGGAGGCTGTCCGGACGACCACCCAGGGAGTGCCGGCAATCTTGCGACCGAGGACCAGGCTGGGGACGTTGGCGTAGCTGGGCCGAATGGAAAAACCGCCGGGCTGTTTGAGAGCAAAGGCGGCAGCGGAATTCTCGGAATCATTCGGCGAATCGTTCGTCATCGGCTTGGTCCCGTTCGGTAGCGGTTCCCGCCGCGGCGTGAGGAACTGGACCGTGTTACCTGATGTGCCGGGTTTCTCCTGCACCAGATAGTTCTCCCCGCTCTTGAGGGTTTCCCCGGGCTGGGCCATCAACGGGAAAAGCTCCTTGGCCACCTGCTTCAATCCCACCACATAGGCGATCGGCTTGGCGTTGTCCGAAGCGTCCACCGGGTAGATCGGCACCATGAATCCAAGGCTGGGCTGACCTTCCCCATCCAGCCGCATATTCCAAAGCCCGCGCTGCCTGGCCGAGTTCTCCTTGAGGACATCGATAAAACCGTCCTCCTTGAGAGCCGGGAGAAACTCGCTGGCCACGAGAATTTGACCGCTCGGCGCCACCACCGCGATTCCGGCAATCCCTTCGCGCACGACATTGGCATTAATTTCCAGCGCTGGGGGCGGTGTCACAAAGCCGTTGGCTTCGGCCATTTTTTTAAGGTAGTTGCGCAGGAAGTTTTCCGCCCCTTCCTTCTGGTCGCCGGCCGCGGCTTCATTTAGGAGCGTATCGATGTAGATCTTCTGCGATTCGTTCGAGGCGATCGTCCGGAGAACGTCAAACTGGGAGGAGAGCCAGGTCTCCACCGCCGCCCCGCGGGTTTCCGCCACCAACCCCATTTGCGTCTGCCAATCCCGCAGAGTCCGTTTCTTTTCCGAATCCACAAACTTTAGGATTCCCAGCACTCCTCCGACCGTGAAAACCCCCAAAAAGACAACCGCCAAAATGGTGGTCAGGTTCCAAGGACGCTTGACCGGAGCCTGATCAACCTTGGGTGCGTTGATCTTGAGCTTGGAGGGGTCTTGAGGGGCGGGAGTGTTGGTATCGGCCATGGTGATTTACCTTTCCGGTTGAGGGACAAGGATTTCCCGATTCCTTAGCGCGCTCAAGGTTTTCCTCGGTGAACTTTTGGTGTAACTTTTCGGAAGATGATCCTGTCCCGACTTTTCGCCCTCCTTTGGCTGACCTTCGGACTTCCCGGTGCTTGGGCTTGGGACGGCCAGTATCAGGTGGTCCAGCAGCAACCGATCCAGAAGTTTCCAAAGTGGACCGGGATTTTATCTGGAATCCAGGAGGAGCTCTCCAAAAAAGCCGATATCAACGCCCCGTACGCCGGCGGATGGGAGGAGTTCGTCCAAAAAAACCAGTCCGGCGACAAGTTGGACATGATCAAAAAGGTCAACGAAACCTTCAACTCCATGCGCTATGTGCCCGACCAAAAAAACTGGGGCGTCCCGGATCTTTGGAACACCCCGGTCCAGTTCACCCAGTCCCCTGATTATGTCGTGCCGGGGCGCGTCAGTGGGGACTGCGAGGATCATGCCATCGCCAAATATTACGCCCTGCAAAAGCTGGGCTTCACCCAGGATGAGCTTCGGATTCTGGTGGTGAAAGATCTGAACCTTGGGGTCGGCCACTGCATCCTTGGCGTTATCACGGCCGGCCAATGCTTTATCCTCGATAACCAGATCAAGAGCGTCTGGACCGCCGACAAAATCCAGCACTACAAGCCCATCTACGCCATCAATGAAACCGCCTGGTGGCAGTTCGTCCCCGCAGGCCAAGCCGCTCCGGCCGCCGCCGCCGGGGCTGGAGGGGGTGGCGGGGCGGATCAGGGCGACTAAAACGCCTTCGCAGGCTTTTCCCCCGCCTCCTCCGAAGGCAAAGTAGTCGCCCTCATGCCCGAACTCGCCCCCGCCTACGATCCTTCCAAAGTCGAAGACCGCCTCTACCGCCAGTGGACGGAGCGGGGGGACTACCGCGCCGATCCCGCCTCGACCAAGCCCCCCTTCTCCATCGTCATCCCGCCTCCCAACGTCACAGGAATCCTCACCCTTGGCCACGTTCTCAATAACACCCTCCAGGATATTCTCGCCCGGCGCGCCCGCCTGATGGGCCGGGAAGTACTCTGGCTTCCCGGAACCGATCACGCCGGCATCGCCACCCAGACCGTGGTGGAACGCACTCTCAAGAAAGAGGGCAAGATCAAACACCGCGACGACCTCGGTCGGGACGAATTTTTAAAGCAGGTCTGGCAATGGAAAGAGAAGCACGGCGGCATCATCATTCAACAGCTCAAAAAACTCGGCGCCTCCTGCGACTGGTCCCGGGAACGATTCACCATGGATCCGGCCTACTCCGCGTGCGTCCAGCAGGTCTTCGTCGACCTCCACAAAAAAGGTCTGATCTATCGCGGACGCCGGATGGTCAACTGGTGTCCCGTCTCCCGCACTGCCCTGTCCGACGAGGAAGTCATCATGAAGGAACAGCGGGGACACCTTTACCACTTCCAGGTGGCCGTGGAGGGCGAAAAGGGGCGATTCCTTACGATCGCCACCACTCGCCCGGAGACGATCCCGGGCGACACCGCCCTGGCCGTCAACCCGAAGGATCCCCGCTACGCCCCCCTCATTGGTAAATTTGCGATCCGCCCCCTTCCCCCCGAACAGCCGGAGTCCCAGCGCCGGATCCCCATCGTGGGGGACGAGCACGTGGAGATGGAATTCGGCACCGGCGTACTGAAGGTCACTCCCGCCCACGACCCGGCCGACTTTGCCATCGGGCAACGGCACCAGCTTCCCGCCATCGAGGTCATCGACGCGACCGGCCATATGAACGAGGCAGCCGGAAAACAGCTGGCCGGCCTGGATCGTACCAAGGCGCGGGCCGCGGCCGCCGACCAGTTACGCGACCTTGGACTTTTGGAAAAAGAGGAGCCCTACACCAACCAGGTCGGTTTTAGCGAGCGTGCCGATGTCCCGGTGGAGCCCCGTCTTTCGGAGCAGTGGTTCCTGAAATATCCCAGTGCGACCAAGTCCCGTGAAGTGGTGACTTCCGGCCAAATGCGATTTTTCCCGGACCGCTGGACCAAGGTGTACGAACATTGGATGGAGAATCTCCAGGACTGGTGCATCAGCCGTCAGCTCTGGTGGGGACACCGCATCCCCGTCTGGTACCGAGGCGATGAAACCCGCTGCCAGGTGGAATCCCCGGGAGCCGGCTGGACTCAGGATTCCGACGTGCTCGACACCTGGTTTTCGTCCTGGCTGTGGCCGTTCGCCACGATGGGTTGGCCGGAAAAAACGGCGGAGTTAAAAAAGTTTTATCCCACCACCGATCTCGTCACCGGCCCCGACATTATTTTCTTCTGGGTCGCCCGGATGATCATGGCCGGGTTTGAGTACATGGGAGAGCTCCCTTTCCGCAACGTCTACTTCACCGGACTCATCCGGGACGCCAAAGGCCGAAAACTTTCCAAATCCCTCGGGAACTCCCCCGATCCGCTCGATCTCATCGCCAAGTACGGGGCCGACGGCCTCCGCTTCGGCCTTCTCCGCATCGCCCCGCAGGGCGTCGACATCCGCTACGACGAGAAACAGATCGAGGAGGGCCGCAACTTCGCCAACAAACTTTGGAACGCCTGCCGCTTCCGCCAGCCGCAGGGCCCCTGCGACCCCGCCGCCGATCCCTCCAAGCATCCGCGCACCCCGTTTAGCGACCATCTTTTGGCCGAGCTGGACGCCCTCGAAAAAGGGCTGGAGAAAATGTATGCGGGCTACGAGTTCAGCCAGATCGCCCAGGCCCTCTACGGATTTGTTTGGGACGAGTTCTGCGCCCGCTTTATCGAGACGGCCAAAGCCGACTTCGCCGACACCGCCTCCCCCACCCGACCTGGTACCCTGGCCACGGCCGATTTCGTTCTTTCCCGCGTCCTTCGCTACCTTCATCCCTTTATGCCCTTCATCACGGAGGAGCTCTGGCTCACTCTTGGTCTGGGTAAAGAGAGCATCCAATTTTCCGGTTGGCCTAAACCCGGGCAGATCTCCTGGGACGCTGCCAATGCAAAAAAGGCCGAGGCCAGTTACGCGACCGCCGAAGCCGGCCGCCGTCTCCGTGGGGAGTTCGGCCTATCCGGTTCCTCCAAGTTGAAGTACCTGCTGGTCGCCAAGACGGCCCCCAATCCCGAGGACCTGCGCACCTTGGCCAAACTTCTCCAATCCGGTTCGGTGGAGACGGTCGCCCAACCGCCCAAGGCCCCGATGATCCCCACTCCGTGGGGAGATCTCTATCTTCCCCTGGAAGGCCTCCTCGACCCGGCCAAGGAAAAGGCGCGGCTCGAGAAAGAGATCGCCGCCGCCGAAACCTCCCGCAGCCGCGAGGCCGCCAAATTGGCTGACCCCAACATGACCGCCAAGGCCCCACCCGAAAAGGTGGAGGAGTGGCGCCGGATCGAACGGGAGGCTGGGGAGAAAATCGGCCGCCTCCAGGAGCAGCTCAAACTTTTCACAACTTAATCGAAGCTGGCCTCTTTTCCTCTCGGCACCCGCCGGCCCGCGGGGTTCGATATTCCCTTCATGGAAAAAGGTCACACCATCCCCATTCTAGGTCAGGGCTATGTCCGTTACATTGATCACCTCGGTACCGATCTGCGGATCGTGGAGGCCGCTCGCATCTCTTACAAAAGCCCCAGCAAGGGGGAGGATCAGGACAAGAAGCTTCTTCTCTATCTCTATAAACACCGGCACACGAGCCCGTTCGAGCAGTGTTCCATCACGTTCAACATCAAGATGCCCATCTTCATCATGCGGCAATTTGTCCGGCACCGGACCTTCCGCCTGAACGAGTGGAGCGGCCGCTACTCGGAGTTGGTGGACGAATTCTATGTCCCCACACAATGGCGGGCTGCCGACGCCAAGAACAAGCAGGGCAGCCAGGTCTCCGCCTCCCTCGACCATGCCGCCCTGACCAAGGAGGTGAAGGCCTGCCACGATGCCGCCTACGCCACCTACCAGAATCTGCTCAAGCAAGGCGTGGCCAAGGAGCTCGCCCGGATGGTATTACCGGTCAGCATCTTTACGGAGGTCTACGTGAACTGCGACCTGCATAACCTGATCCACTTCCTCCAACTGCGCGAGGATGACCACGCCCAGCAGGAAATCCGGGATCTCGGTGCCGCCATGCGTCAAATCGCCGAAAAGCTCTTCCCCTGGACGTTTGAGGCCTATCACAAATATCGCCTCGCCGTTTCCGAAAAACCCAAGGACGAGTAGGGCTCCATTTTGGAGCTTGGGTAGGGACGCCTCGCCGACGCGTCCGGGCCCATTCCAACTTGTCGCGGTTCTGGCGTCTTCCCACGTTCGCACTCTTTTCCGCCTGACTGTCTTACCTTACCGCTTTATGGTTTCCCCATGCCCAAATCCCCGAAAAAGTCCCCCGCTCCCAAACCCTCTGTCCCGAAACAAAAATGGCTGCCGTTGATCGTGGCCGGTGCCGTTGGTTTTGCCGGTGCTTTCCTCTTACTGAAGGGTTGTCCCCTTTCCCAGATGAGCTGTCCGGCTTACGCCAAAATCTGCCCGGTGACCTCAACAATGGACCGCCTGGAAAACTGCCTGAACCAAGGGAACCTCTCCTCCGCCAAAAATTGCGCGGAAAAACTGGCAGAATTGCTCGAACCCAACATGCCCGAGCTGGCGAAGGCTGCAGAAAATATCGCCAAGGCCAATAGCCTCCCGGAAGCCCGGAAAGCGTTGACTTCCTTTCAGGCAAAGATGAAATCCGGTCAACCCATGCCGGCTTCGTCGAAACCGTGATCCGCTGGCTCGCCACTTTGCTTCTACCTTGGGTGTCTTTTATCGCCATGGCGGCTCCCCTCGAACTGAAACTGGGCGATCGGATCCCCTCCCTGACGCTGCCCGACCAGGACGGAAAACCCCTCGATCTCGCCACCTACGGTGCCGAGGGTTATCTCCTCGTCTTCTTTTATCCCAAGGCCAACACCCCCGGCTGCACCGCCCAAGCCTGCAGTCTCCGGGATGCGGAGACTCACCTGAAGGAACGTGGGGTCAAAATCCTGGGCATCAGTGCTGATAAGCCGGACTCCCAGAAGAAGTTTGTGACCGAGCAAAAGCTTCCCTACCCCTTGATTGCCGATTCAGAGAGCAAGGCCATCCAGTCCTTTGGTGTCGAGGGCCCCATGTTCGGCTTCGCCCGACGCTCAGCTTTCCTTTTCCATAACGGCAAACTGGTTTGGCGGGATGCCAAGGCCTCCACCAAGGACCAAGCCGAGATCGTCCTCCAGGCCCTCGACACTCTTTCTCCGTCCAAAAAGTGAAGTCGTTCCGCAAGGAACTCACCTTCCGGACTCCCACCCGCCGGGCCCTGCTCAACATCACCCCTCAGGTCGAATCCGCCCTCACCGAATCCGGCATCCGGGAAGGCCTCTGCTTGGTCAATGCCATGCACATCACCGCCTCGGTCTTCATCAATGACGATGAATCCGGCCTGCATGAGGACTTCGAAAAGTGGCTGGAAAAACTCGCCCCCGAAAAACCCCACTCCCAGTACCGGCACAATGGGGCGGAAGACAACGCCGATGCTCACCTCAAGCGGACCCTCATGGGCCGGGAGGTCGTGGTGGCGATCACGGGCGGCCGGCTCGATTTTGGTCCTTGGGAGCGCATCTTTTACGGGGAGTTCGACGGCAAACGCCCCAAGCGGGTGCTTATCAAGATTCTTGGCGAATAACCCGTTCGTTCACCCTTTTCCGCCCCTGCCGGGGATCCTATAAGTCCTTGTGCCCTCGATCTTCGGAAACAATCTCCAGATCTTCTCCGGCAACGCCAACCGGGAGCTGGCGGAACGCATTGCCACCCGAATCAAACTGCCCCTGGGCAAAGCCACCGTGACCTCGTTCCCCGACGGGGAGACTTTCGTCAAATTTGAGGACAACATCCGCGGCAACGACGTCTTCATCATCCAGCCTACCTGCGCCCCCACCAACCAGAACCTGATGGAGCTGCTGATCATGGTGGATGCCGCCCGCCGGGCTTCCGCGTTCCGGATCACTGCCGTCCTCCCCTTCTTCGGCTACGCCCGTCAGGACCGCAAGGATCAACCCCGGGTGCCCATTACCGCCAAGCTGGTGGCTAACCTCCTCGTGGCCGCTGGGGTCAACCGGATCCTCACGGTGGACCTCCACGCCCAGCAGATTCAGGGATTCTTTGACATCCCGGTGGACCACCTTTTCACCGCTCCCGTGTTTTACAAATACCTTGTGGAGAAAAAAATTCCCAACCTGGTGGCGGTGACCCCGGACATCGGGGGCATGAAAATGGCTGCTGCCTATGGCCAAATGCTGGAGTGCGGTTTAGCCATCGTGAGCAAGAAGCGGTTAAATGCCACCGAGACCGAGGCCACTCATGTCATCGGGGATGTGAAGGATAAAAACATTCTGCTGGTGGACGATATTACGGAGACCGCCGGCACTATCTCCTCAGCGGTGGATATTCTTCGCCGTCAGGGCGCCAAAGATATCTATGTCGGAATTCCCCATGCCGTCCTCAGCCCCATCGCGATCGAGCGCCTGAAGAAGTCCGGCATCAAGGAACTCATCACCACCAACACCACCCCCCAGACAGAGATCCCCGGGGTGCCGACCAAGGTCCTCTGTGTCGCCCCTTTGCTTGCCGATGCCATTCTCCGGATCCATGCCGGAGAGTCCGTCTCCTCCCTCTTTGAAATCCGAGCCGGGGTCAAAACCTGAACCGATTCATTTTCAAGGCGGGGTAGGGCAGACTGTCCCAGCCCGCTCTCGCAGAGAGCCATCTTCGACCTTCAACCATGCGTCTTCCCCCGCACAGCGCTTAAATTCTTACTGTCCTAAGATATACGCAAACAGCAACGGGGCGACGATGGTGGCATCCGATTCGATGACAAACTTCGGCGTGTTCGTCCCCAGTTTCCCCCAAGTAATTTTCTCGTTCGGCACCGCCCCCGAATAGGACCCATAACTCGTGGTGGAATCACTGATTTGACAGAAATAACCCCATAACGGCACTCCGGTCCGTTTCAAATCCTGATGGAGCATTGGCACCACGCAGATGGGGAAATCTCCGGCGATCCCGCCACCGATCTGGAAAAAGCCGAGCGGCGTCTTGGCCGTGCTCGTATAAAAGTCAGCCAGCGAGATCATGTATTCAATTCCGCTTTTGATTAATTGCGGGGACTTCACTTCACCCGAAATGCAGGCCGCTGCAAACATGTTGCCCAGAGTCGAGTCCTCCCACCCCGGAACCACCATCGGCAGATTTTTCTCTGCCGCCGCCATCATCCAGGAGTCCTTCGGATCGATCTGATAGTACTTTTTGTAAAGACCTTCCCGCAGCGCCTCATAGAAATACTCGTGGGGGAATTTCCGCACGCCTTTCTTTTCGTCCCGCTTCCAGAGCTCAATAATCACGCCTTCAATCCGCCGCATCGCCTCCTGCTCGGGGATACAGGTGTCGGTCACCCGGTTCAGGTGCTCCTTTAACAGCTTCTCCTCGTCCTTCGCCGTCAGGTGACGGTAGTCCGGCACCCGGCGGTAATGATCATGGGCGACCAGGTTATAGACATCCTCCTCCAGGTTGGCTCCGGTGCAGCTGATCGCGTGAACCTTCCCCTTTCGAATCATCTCCGCCAGGGACAATCCCAGCTCGGCCGTGCTCATCGCCCCGGCCAGGGTCACCATCATCCTTCCGCCCTGATCGATAAACTTGCCGTACGCCACGGCGGCATCCCGCACCACGGCGGCATTAAAGTGTCGGTAATGTCGATCGATGAATTTCGAGATCGGACCTTCTGCCATGCAACCCCTGTTCAACCCTCCCGTGGAAAGGTTGACAAGACTATTCGGATTTTTTTCCGTTTTTCTTCAGACGAAGATGGGGATCAAAAAAGTGATCCATCGCCAAAAACATCGATTTGGCATGCCGCGCAAACAAAAGACTGAGCAAAGGAGCCGGCATGACGCAGAGAAAAAAAAGCACGGTCGGACGAAGATCGGTGAGCGCCCGCAAGAGAAAATAAACCGACATCGCCCCCAGTCCGATCACCCCATAGTTCACCCCCCAGATCGCCAAAAGAAAGTACCCGGGCTCGCGTTCGTAAGCGTACCCGCACCGCGGACAACCATCCAGAGGCGTCAACCAACCTTGAAGGGAGCGGGTCTCCCTGAGAGGAGAAAAAATCGGCCGCTCCCCGCACGTCGGACACCGACAAAGAAGCGACCGTTTCAAATAGAGCCAGGCTTTTCCCACCGTGCGGGGAGCCCGTGCCGTGGAGTCCCCCGGAATCATTCGCGATGGTACGGATGCCCCGCCCTCCAACTCTCCACCCGATAAATCTGCTCCAATACCACCACCAGCGCGAGGTCATGCGATAAGGTTTGCGGGCCAAGAGACCAGACCGCCGCACACTGCGCCCGAAATCTCTCCCCGTGACCGTCCGCCCCACCCAAAATCCAGGCAGTTTTTGCCTTTCCTCCCCGTTCCCATTGGTCGAATTCCTTCTTCCACTCCGCTGTGCCGGCCGTTTTGCCCCGCTCATCCAGAGCCACCCGATGCCAGCCCTCCGATTTCTCCCACAACTCTTTTTCCTGGCGGGCCCCTTCTTTCACGTGGATCACCTCAATCTCGGAAAATCCACCGATCCTCTTGGCAAATTCCTCTGCGGCCGCCCGAGCCCAGCCAGCCGGCCGGCCGACTGTGATCACGCGATGTTTCACGCCCCTGACCGACGCGGAAAACCCACCCGTACGGCGGAACCGTCGGAAAAAAGCACGGAGGAACATTCACTTTGAAAGATCGGCCCAAAAGCCGGCCCAAAAGGCGCGCCGGTGGCACAGTCCACCGCATAACGTAGAGGGAGCCGCATGGTCCAAGGCTCGTGGTTGACCTCGTAGGTGGTCCCCCCCCGGAAGGAGTTGTAGCCGCGGTTCCGGTTCAGCAGAAACTCCTCCAAGGTTCCCGCCGGAACGGGGTGGCTACCCGCCTCCGCCCGCACCAAAATCCGAAAGGATCTTCCCCCCACCTCCCACTCATAGGCCGCTTCCGGCTCACTGTGCCGGACCCGTTTTTCCATCCGCACTTTACGTTTTTCATACGGTTCCCCGTACGCTTTTCGCGCCAGTCGTGCGACCATGAATTTTGGAACCAGTTCCCCCAAAAAAACTACCCCGGGGCCGTTCGGCCCCTGCACATAGGTCCGCAGGTTCACTTCGGGAAACCTGTCATGCCACGGCCAACTGATTCCCTTGACCACCACATTCGAAAACTCCACCCCAACCAGGCTCACGGCGGCTGATCCCTCCCAAAGATCCGCCGAGCATCCTGCCGGCAGGCGATCCTGCACCAGCGCCGCATCCACCAACCAGCTGACCATGACCAGGTTTCCCCAATCCGCTTGCATCCATGCCGGTCCAGCGTTCATCGCGCCCATCCTGCAATCCAGCGACCGAACAGCAAGAAGTCCGCTACTGGAGGACCTCCTCCAACTCCTCCACCCTCCGGGCAAAGAGGGCTAGCGCCGCCTCCACGGGTGCCGGGCTCTCCATGTCCACTCCCGCCGTCCGCAGGGTTTCCAAAGGGGGTCGAGATCCTCCGGACCGGAGGAACCCGTGCACCCGCTCCACCGCACCCTCATTCCCACCCAACACTTGGCGCGAGAGGGTGATCGCGGCGGAAATGCCGATCGCATACTTATAGACGTAAAAGGCGCTGTAGAAATGCGGGATTCGCAAACACTCCAGTTCCAGAGGAGGCTCGATCTCCATTGCCTCCCCCAAATAAGTTTCCAGCAGTTCTCGGTAGCAAATCCGGAAGAAATCCAGCGTCAAAGCCACCCCTTTTTCCTCCGCGTCATGGATCCGGTGTTCGAACTCCGCGAACATCACCTGCCGGTACATCGTCCCACGAATGTCGTCGATTTGCCGGTTCAGAATGTACGCCCGCAGCATCTTGTCCTCCCGGGCTGGGCCCTCCAGCAAGTGGTGGGTCAACAGCTCTTCGTTGAAAGTGGAGGCCACTTCCGCCAGCAAAATCGGATAGTGCGCATCCTGGTAGGGCTGGGCCCGGTGACTCATCCAGGTGTGCATCGAATGCCCCGCCTCGTGCGCCAACGTGTAGACATCCGATAGCACGTCCTCCCGGTAGTTCATCAGGATATAAGGGGGCTTTTGGTAACTGCCGCTGGAGAAGGCACCGCTCCGCTTTCCCCGGTTTTCGTAGCGGTCCACCCAACGCGCCTGGGTCAATCCCTCTCCCAGGATTTTCTGATATTCCCCGCCCAGGGGTCGGCACGCCATCGTCACCATTTCCGCGGCTTCTTCAAACTTGGTTTTCCGCTTCGCCGCCCCCACCAGAGGCACTTGCAAATCCGCCGCCCTCAGTTCCTTTAGTTTTAGCACCTTCTGGCGTAGCCGGTGGTATCGCTGCAGCGGCTGCAGGTTTTTTCGTACCGCCGCCACCAGGTTATCGTAGACCGCCTCCGGTACCCGATCCGGAAAAAGAGACTGTGCCCTCGCGCTCGCATGCTTCCTGGCCTTGGACCGAAACACATCCCCTTTGACGGAACCCGCCAGCGTCGCCGCTAACGAGAACGCGTGTTGTTCAAACTCCTGGTAGTACTGCTGCCAGGCCCTCCTCCGCACCTCCGCTGACTGCCGTTGCAAAAGCGAGGCAAACGTCCCATGGCTCAGCTCGATCTCCGACCCATCCTCGTCCTTCACCGTTCCAAAGCGGAAATCTACGTTCGTCAGCTGAGAAAAGATTTCATCAGGTCCACCCAAGGCCGGCCCGGCCAGGGCCATCAACCTCTCCTCCCCCTCCCCCAAAATATGCGGCCGATACCGCCGGATCCGCTCCAGCCGACCCTGCCACTCGGCTAACTTCGGATGCCGGACCAACTCCGCCCACTCCGCATCGGCCATCTTCATCAATTCCGGCAGAAACCACGCCGTCTCTTCCGCCAGTTCGGTGGTCAGATGCTCCAACCGCAGGGACCGGTCACGCGCCGCCCCATCTCCACCATCTTCCGCCACCCGTAGATGTGCATATTGACCCAGCCGCTCCGCCAGCAAATCAATCTCCCTCTCCTCCTCCAAGGCCGCCGCCAAGTCTTCCCCCCGGTGCAACTTGTTCTTCCACTTCGTCATCTGCCCCTTCTGCGCCCGCAACTCTTCCAGCCCTTTTTCCCAATCCGCTTCCTTGGCATACAGGGGGCTCAGATCCCACGTGTCCCGGGGGTTCACCTTGCTCCGCTCGGGCACCATCTTCACGGGCGGGGAGGCTGGTTGGATCATGCCAAAATCTAGCCAATTCGTTTTTCGGAATCCACCTCCGCCTCCGCTTGCCGTCCGACCGGGATTCCTTCACCCTTTCCCCATGGCCGAAATTGCCGCTTTTGCCCAGCGCGGGGCTTCCCGCGTCACCCCGAAGATCATGAACAATCTTCTTCATCGGCTGCCCATGTTGAAGGCGGAATTCACCCAGATCCACGCCCCGAAATTTCCCCACCTCGTCGAGCAGCTGGAGTTTCTCGCGGATGTCGTCGAAGACTTCGCCGAGGGCGCCTATAAGGACATTCCTTACGCGGCCGCCTCCTCCGCCGCTTTCGCCATCATCTATACCCACCGTCTCCTCGACATCATTCCCGACTTCATTGCCAAGGTAAGCTTTGAGGACGACTCCGCCGTCGTTCGTGCTGTGCTCATCATGTACGAAAAAGATTTCGAGAAGTACGCCCACGCCCAGCACCTGAACTGGAAAAAAGTCACGGTCGAGCCCTGATCGGCCCCCGGTCCATGAGTCCCGCCGGTTGGACGGATTTTCTCGAACAGCACCTCGGCCGTTGGTCGGTCCCGCACCTCGCCCGGGGCCTGGTAGCCATGAACGCCGCCAGCTGGCTCCTCAACCTCGCCTCCCCCGGTTTTCTCTCCATGCTCAAACTTGAGCCGGCTCTCGTCCTCCAAGGTGAGTTCTGGCGCGTTTTCACCTTCGTCTTTGTCCCCCCCTCCTCCGCCCACCCCATCTTCTTTTTCATCTTTCTTTGGTTCCTTTGGTCCATCGGGGAGGCATTGGAGGAAACCCTCGGCTCCTTTCACCTCAACCTCTATTTCCTCGTCAGCATGGTCGCGGTGGTCGCCGTCTCTTTCCTCCAGCCTGCCGTTCCGGTGAACTCTTTCTACCTTTTCAACTCCCTTTTCCTCGGCTTCGCCACCACCCTGCCAGACCAGAAAATCTTTCTTTTTCCCATCCCCATTCCCCTTTCCGTGGTCTGGGTCGCCGGTGTCACTTCTGCCCTCCTCTTGGTTCCCGTTTTTTTTGAGCCAGCCCTTCTTCCAGGAATCCTCGCCGGCCATTTCGGCTACCTGAGTTTCTTCGGGGCGGGACTCTGGGAAGCTCTCTCCACCCGTCTCCGCCGCGATTAGGCCGTATGGGCCGGCTTTTTCTCCTTTTTCCGCTTCTCTTCTTTGTCCCCCACGTTTTCGCCGCCCCCATCCCCGAAAAGTCCCGCGCCCTTCTTGTGGCCGTTTCGGATCATTGGAATTCACGGCAGGCCTCCCTTCAGCTCTACCGCCGCGCCTCCGCCAAGGATGTCTGGACCCGCCAAAACACCTCCGTTCCCGTCCATCTCGGCCGGCGCGGTCTCGCTTGGGGCCGCGGTCTTCACCCTGCCCAGCCCGGATTCCAAAAACGTGAAGGGGACGGCAAATCTCCTGCGGGCGCCTTCCTGCTTGGCAATATTCTTTACGGTTACGCGGAACGCCCCCCCATTCCCGGCTGGCGCTACCGCCAAGTCACCGATCGCGATCTCTGGATCGAGGACCCAACGTCATCGCTCTACAACCGGCACCTAATCCTCTCCGCCCACGAACCCTTCCCGGCCGATCACCATTATCATTTAATGCGTCAGGCCGACCCTGCCCACGCCTTGAAACTCTTCATCCGCCACAACGCTCCCCCTGATGCCCAGCCCGGGGCCGGCAGCGCCATCTTTTTCCACCTCTGCCGAGGAGAAGATTCCGTCACCACCGGCTGCACGTCCATGGAAGAGCCCGCTTTCCGCACCCTTCTAGAATCCTTCCACCCCGCCGATGAGCCCGTCTACGTCCTAGTTCCCCGCGCGGAATACCATCGCCTCCGCGAGTCCTGGAAGCTTCCCTAGAACCAAACGGATGTCCGTCGCCACCCATTTTACCGGACTGGACTGGGGCGTCATCGCCGGCTACCTGATCCTCACTTCCTGGATCGGTCACGCCCTTCGTGGGAAGCAGGCCACCATTCGGGATTTTTTCCTTGGCGGCCGTCGCCTCCCCTGGCCCGCCGTGACCGGCTCGATTATCGCCACGGAGATCAGCGCTCTTACCTTTGTCGGCGTCCCCGGGATGGTCTTCGCCGCCAAAGGCGACTTCACCTACCTCCAGTGGGCCTTGGGCTCGGTCATCGCCCGCTTCATCGTTGCCCTCTGGTTCGTCCGCGTGTTTTACCAGCGCGAGATATTTAGCCCGTACGACTACATCGGCCATCGTTTGGGCGACGGCGCCAAACGGCTCACCACCCTGCTTTTCTTTCTTGGGTCCATCCTCGGTCAGAGCGTTCGGCTCCTCGTCACCGCCCTGGTCCTCCGCACTTGCACGGGCATCGATTTCCACCTCTGCATCTGGATCATCGGTGGCTTCGCCATCCTCTGGACCCTGATGGGCGGGATGACCACCGTCATCTGGACTGATGTCGTCCAGTTCGGCGTCTTCCTGCTCGGCGGCATCTTGGCCCTGCTCTGGATCGTTGGATCGCTGGATGGAGGTTGGGGCGCGCTGCTCTCCCAGGCCGGTGAGGCCGGCAAGCTCCGCGTCCTCAACCTCAGCACCGACCCCGCCGTGGAGTTCACCCTGTGGGTGGGCCTCCTCGCCATGCCGTTCCAAAATATGGCCGCTTTCGGGACCGACCAGCTGAACGCCCAGCGGATCTTCTGCTGCCGCAACGCATCCGATGCCTCGAAAGCCATGATCGCCAGCTGCGTTTCGCAGCTGATCACTATCCTGATGCTCTTGGTAGGCGCCGGTCTCTTCGTCTACTACCTTCAGCATCCTCCGGGCCCTGCCGAACAGGATCTCTTCAAGGAAAGTGCCGACTATGTCTTCCCCGTCTGGATCACCACCGTTCTGCCCCCCGGTCTTTCCGGCCTGATCCTCGCCGCCGCCTTTGCGGCTGCCATCTCCAGTCTCGACTCCATCCTTGCCGCCCTCTCCCAGACCTTCATCTCCCTCTTCCACACTCCCGAGCAGCTGGAGTCGATGGACCAAAAGAAACTCATCTTCCGCTCACGCCTCGCCGTCTGCGTCTGGGGGGTGATTCTCTGTGCCTTTGCCGTCGCGTTGGACCAGATGCGCGGAAACATCAACATGGTGAATCTCGCCTTTGGCATGGTCAGTTACACCTACGGACCACTACTGGGCATGTTTTTCCTCGCCCTCTCTCCGCTGAAACGCGACGCAAGGGGTCTTTGGATCGGCTTGGCCCTATCGCTACTCCTCGCCCTCTGGATCCGGCCCGATCTCTACACTGTCCTGAAAAACTTTGAATTCATCACCGCCGAACAGGCCATCGCCTGGAAGCCCGCCATCAGCTACGCTTGGCTTTACCCCTCCACCTGCCTCCTCACGTTTGCCTGCGGCATTCTCCTTGGTCGGCCCAAGCCTTCCCCATCTTAATCGAACGACTAAGGCGCCAACCGTTCCCGCCTCCACTTCCCGCCTTCCATACGATAGCGGAGGCGATCATGCAGCCGGCTCTTTCTTCCCTGCCAAAACTCCCATAGTTCCGGCTTCAACCGGTACCCGCCCCAGTTCTTTGGCCGGGGCGGATCGGTCTTAAACTGGGCCCCAAACTTTTCCGCGTTGGCCACGAGGATGGACCGGCTGGAAATCACCTGACTCTGCGGTGACGCCCACGCCCCAATCCGGTGGTCCAGCGGCCGGCTCTTGAAATATTCGTCACTCTCCTGATCGCTGATCTTCTCCACCTTCCCCTCGATCCGTACCACCCGCTCCAGCTCCACCCAATGAAACTGCAGCGCCGCCCAAGGGTTGCCGGAGAGCTCCAAGCCCTTCCGGCTCTCATAGTTCGTGTACCAGATAATCCCCCGCTCGTCGTAGCCCTTGATCAGGACCGGCCGGGTGCTGGGCCGGTTCTCCTTGGAAACCGTCGCCAAGGTCATCGCGTTGGGCTCGGGGAGCTCTGCCCGGATGGCCTCATGGAGCCACTGGTCAAACTGCTTCAAGGGATCCGCATGCGAAGCCTCCTCGTTGAGCTCCGCCTTCTCGTAGCTCTTCCGCAGATCCGCCACATTGGTCATCTCGGACATCCCCCCATCCTACCACGCCCCACTCATTTATGACATCCACCACCGTCCTACCTTCATAGCAAAGTAGGACATTTCCACATTCTGCAGAATGTCGAAATGTCTGCAGGCGAACCCCATTTCTCCAACCCTGAGAAAACATTTCATGGAACCTTTCGATGTTTTATTATGCCTCGTGGCCACAAATCCCGACCTCACCGTCAAAAAACAACGACTTAGGGAGCTCATCCAAGCTTGGCCCTCAGCCTTCGTCGCCTACTCAGGCGGGGTCGACTCCGCCTTTCTTCTTTGGACTGCCCACCAGCTCCTCGGTCCCAAGGTCACCGGCATCCTCGGCGACTCCCCCAGCCTCCCGCGCACGGAACACGCTGCTGCCTTAGCCTTTGCCAAAAAACACGGTCTGCCGGTGGAGGTTCTCCGTACCCTGGAACTGGAAGACCCCTCCTACGCCTCCAACCCCCCCAACCGTTGCTACTTCTGCCGTTCGGAACTTTTCCAGCGCATGGAAGAATTGGCCCGGCTCCGAGGCGTCGATGTGCTCGCTTATGGGGAAAATTTTGACGACTCCCGCGAAGTCCGCCCCGGCCGCACCGCCGCCGGGGAGTTTTCCGTGGCCGCCCCCCTCCGCGAAGCCGGCCTCACCAAAGCCGATGTGCGCGCTCTCGCCCGGGAAGCCGGACTGGAAGTCGCCGAAAAACCCGCCTCCCCCTGCCTCTCTTCCCGGCTCGCCCCTGGCCTCGCCGTCACCCCCGATCGCCTCGCCGCCATTGAAAAAGCCGAAGAGATTGTCCGGAGCCATGGTTTTCGGATCGTTCGCGTCCGCCATCTCGGTGCTAAGGCCCTGGTGCAGGTTTCACCTGAGGAAACTCCCCGCCTCAAGGATTCCAAACTCCAATCCCAACTCACCCCCGCCCTTGCCACCGCCGGTTTTACCCACATCGAATTCGACCCCATCGGCTACCAGGGCGCCGGCCTCCGTTGAATATCTAAATTTAGGTGGGGCGGCCTCGATGAGGCCGCCTTAAGCCATTTTACTAATCGATGTTTCCACTAGGCGGGGGCGTCGACCCCGCCCCACCTATGGCTACCGATTCTTCATCTTTTCATACTCCGTCAACGCCATCGCCACCACCTGGTCCATATTGTAGTACCGATACGTCGCCAACCGTCCGACAAACGTCACCTTTCTTTCCTTATCCGCCCGGTCCGCGTACTTCGCATACTGCACCCGCGTGTCTTCTGCCGGGATCGGGTAGTATGCCTCTTTTCCCGCTCCAAAATCTTCCGGATACTCACGCACGATCGTAGTCACGGGCGCTTTCTGCCCAGTCGCATGCTTGATCTCCACCACCCGCGTGTAGTCGTGATCATTGGGGAAATTCACCTGCATGGCTGGCTGGAAAAACTCTTTCTGGATCGTCTCAGGCTCAAACCGCATCGAGCGGTACGGCAGTCGTCCCTCCGAAAATTCGTAATACTCATCGATCATCCCCGTGTAGATCAGGTGGTGAAACTTCACCTGCCCCCGCGCCTCCCGGTAGTCGGTCTTTAGCCGCACCTCGATCCTCGGATGATCCAGCATCCTCTTGAACATTGCCGTGTACCCGTCCCGCGGAAGCGCCTGGAACTTCTCCGTCACGAACCGGTTGTCCCGGTTGGTCCGGACTGGGATCCGGCCACACACCGAGGCATCAAGCTCGGAGGGATCCCTCCGCCACTGCTTCCGCGTGTAGTTCCGAAAAAACATCTCATAGAATTCCCGCCCCACTTGGGAAATCACCACCTCTTCGGAATTCTTCGGATGATCCACCGGGACCCGCCACTTGGCCAAGGTCGCCACCATTTCCTCTGGGGTGGAGGGCCGCCCCAGGTACTGCTCAAACGTATTCAGGTTGATCGGAAACTGCCAGTACTTGCCCTGCGTCCAGACCAGGACCTGGTACTCCACCGGGTGCCAGTCGGTGAACCGACTCAGATACGCCACTACTTTGTCGGAATTCGTCCGGAAATAGTGCGGCCCGTAAGAGTGAATCAAAATCCCCGCTTGGTCCGTCCGGTCATAAGCGTTGCCGGCAATATGCTCCCGCCGATCCACCACCAGACACTTCTTGCCCGAGCCCTCAGCCAATCTCTCGGCCAGCACGCTGCCGGCAAAGCCGGCCCCGACGATCAGGTAGTCGTACGTTTCCGCCACCGGGGCCGCCTAGCTGCCAGACCGACCCAGCCCCAGACGTTGCCCAGCATAACCCTTGGCCCGGACGGAGTCGCACCAGGCCGGATTCTCCAGATACCAGCGCACCGTTTTTTCCAGCCCCTCCAGAAATCCGATTTTTGGCTCCCAAGAGAGTCCTTGGCGAAACTTGCTGGCATCGGTCGCATAGCGTCGGTCATGCCCCGGTCGGTCGGCCACCGTTTCCATGAGTTCCCGGTGGGACTTACCCCCGGCGCGGGGCTTCAAACGATCCAAGAGATCGCAAAGTGCGCCCAAAACCGCCATGTTTTCCTTCTCCTCATCCGCCCCCACCTGGTAGGCCTCCCCCACTCCACCCGCCCGTCGGGCCGCCTCCACCGCCCGGGCCGTATCCTCCACATACATCCAGTCCCGCACCTGCCGACCATCCCCATAGACCGGAATTTTCTCCCCGGCCAAAGCCCGCAAAATCGCCAGCGGGATCAGCTTTTCCGGGAACTGATATGGGCCGTAGTTGTTGGAAGGACGCAAGACCACGGTCGGCACCCCGAAGGTGCGGAAGTAAGCGCGGCAAAGATGGTCCGCGGCCGCTTTCGAGGCGGCGTAAGGACTGTTCGGGGCGAAGGTGGAGGTTTCCCGGAAGGGAGGATCGGATAACTCCAAGGATCCATGAACTTCGTCCGTCGAGAGATGCACGAACCGGAACAACCCCTTGTCCGGGGCCGCGGCACCCCGCAAATAGTTCCGCGTGGCCTCCAAAAGGGTGAATGTGCCCGTGACGTTGGTATGAAGAAATGGAGCGGGCTCGTCGATCGACCGGTCCACGTGCGATTCGGCGGCAAAGTTCACGATCGAAACCGGCCGGTGTTGCTGCAGGAGTTTTTGCACCAGCCCGGCATCCGCAATGTCCCCCACCACGACCTCACACCGACCCCCCTTCTCCTCTTTTTCCAGATTCGGCCGGTGTCCGGCGTACGTCAGTTTGTCCAAAACCACCGCCTTGACCTGGGGCCGCGCCGCCAGCAGGTGCCGGACATAGTTCGACCCGATAAATCCGCACCCGCCCGTCACCAAAACAACTTCACTCATCAATCCTTAAGATAACCACAAGGCCTTCGCCTGAACACCCCCCATCTTTCCTCCCTCCACCTCCACCTTCCACCTCCATCCAGATTCCAGTCTCGCGACGGATCGCCGTTTTTGGAAAGATTTATCCTCCATGGCTTTCGAAAAGGACACTATCGCCGCCAGCGCGACCCCTCCCGGGATCTCCGCCTTGGCCCTGATCCGGGTAAGCGGCCCCAAGGCCGCGACCATCGCCTCCCTCTTGGCTGGCCAAGCCTTGTCCCCTCGGCAACCCACGCCTCGGCGCCTGCGGCTGCAAAACCAGATTCTCGACGAGACCGTCTTGACCTTCTGGCCTGGTCCGCGCTCCTACACCGGCGAGGATCTGGTCGAAATCAGCTGCCACGGCAACCCTCTCGTGGTGGAAACCATTCTCCAGTCCCTTCAACAAAATGGCGCCCGTATCGCCCGCCCGGGGGAGTTTACCGAGCGTGCCTTCCTCCACGGCCGGATCGACCTCACCCAGGCCGAAGCCGTCCTCGATGTCCTCCATGCCGGCTCAGAACGCGCACTCCTTGCCGCCCAACGATCCCTCGCCGGCCAACTGAAGGATCGTCTCATGGAAATCAGGTCCGGCCTTCTTGATCTCCTCGCCCGGATCGAGGCCTACATCGACTTCCCCGACGAGGACATCCAGCCAGAGGTCGGGGAAGGATTTCGCAAGGATGTCAGCCGGCTTCTCCAGGCCATTTCTGGACTGCTCGCCACCGCCCCTCTGGGCCAGAGGCTGCGCTCCGGTTACCGCCTGGTTTTGATGGGTCCTCCCAACGTCGGAAAATCCAGTCTCCTCAATGCCCTCCTCGGCACCGACCGCGCCATCGTCAGCCCTGTGCCCGGCACCACTCGCGACACGGTGGAGGAGTCCATCGTCCTCGCCGGCTTCCCCGTGCGCCTGATCGACACCGCTGGTGTTCGCCCCTCCACCGATCCGATCGAGCAGGAAGGCATCCAGCGCACCCGGACCGCCGCAGAGCAGGCCGACCTCGTCCTTGCCCTGATTGACCGGACCCAGCCCAAGGATCCCTGCGAATCGGAATGGCAACGCCTGAATGGAAAAGTTCTCCGAATTCTCACCAAATCCGACCTGCCGCCTTCCTTTTTCGGGGAAGGACAACCCGTCTCCGTCAAAACCGGTGAAGGACTCGAACCCCTTCGTCAGCTCATCGCCCGTCGGCTCGCCGGCAACCTGTTGGCACCCGGCAGCGAGGAGATCGCCGTCAACGCCCGCCACGCCGAGGGACTGCAAAAGGCCACCGAGGCCCTCGCCACCGCCTCCAGTTCCTTGGCGGCCCGCGCCGGCCCCGAGCTGGTCGCCTCGGATCTCCGCCTCGCCCTGCAAGCTCTGGAATCTATTCTCGGTGTGGGCACATCGGAGGATGTGCTCGACCGCCTTTTCGCCCAATTTTGCATCGGCAAATGAACCTCTACACTTCCATCGTCCGTCCGGTTCTTTTCCGCTTCGAGCCGGAAACTGCCCATCGCTTCACCTTGGCCGCCCTGCGAATTCCCGGTTTGGCCCGGCTTTTTGTCCCGCGCACTCCTCCCTCTGGGGAAAAAGTCAGCCTGATGGGCCTCACCTTCCGCAACCGCCTGGGCATCGCCGCCGGGGTGGATAAGAACGGCGAGGTGCCCCTCGCTTGGAAGGATCTTGGCTTCGGTTTTGCCGAACTCGGCACCGTCACCTTTCACCCTCAGCCGGGAAACCAGCAGCCAAGGGTGTTCCGTTATCCGCCGCAACAGGCCCTCGTGAACCGCCTGGGCTTTCCCAATATTGGCGCCAAAGCTTTGGCCGCGCAGCTCCGACAACTCCGTACCCGGCAGGCTATTTACGATTTCCCCATCGGCATCAATTTGGGCAAATCCAAGGTCACTCCCTTGGCCGATGCACCGTCGGACTACCTCGGCTCCCTTAAGCTCCTCCACGCGCTGGGAGATTTTTTCGTCATCAACATCAGCTCCCCCAATACGCCCGGGCTACGGGATCTGGCCCAACCCGACGATCTGCGGCGGCTGCTTTCCTCCCTGCAGGAGTTTAACCGGTCCACCTCCGACCCCAAACCTCTTCTCCTGAAAATCTCTCCGGACACGGAGGACCGCTACTTCCCTGACATCATCTCGATCACCCGGGAATTTGATCTCGCCGGCATCGTGGCGACGAACACCACCTTACAACGCGACAACGACGACCCGCGCGAAACCGGCGGCCTCAGTGGCCGACCCCTGACCCATCGCGCTCTCGCCGTCGCCCGACTCATCCGACCCCATTTGGGCAAGGATCAGATTCTTGTGGGCGTGGGCGGGATCATGAACTCCGGCCACTACCTGAACCGTCGTCAGGCCGGCGCCGATCTCGTCCAGATGTACACCGGCCTCGTCTACCTCGGCCCCACCGCTGCGTGGGACATCCTCGGCCGGAGTTAACGAATAATCCGCAGCTTGGCAGGGCCCGCCGTCCCCAGGCTGCGTAGCTTCAGTGAAGCAGTCCCGGCGGACCGAACCGGTTATGGGAACTACTTTGTTTTTTCTTTCGCTTTTTTATTTTCCGCTTTCTGCTCCAGCAGCCACAACAAATCCGAAAGTCGGTTCAGATATCTCGGAACCAAACTCCGGATATTCCCCTGGGCTTTCTCAAGCTTCCAAACCTCCCGCTCCGCCCTCCGGCACACCGTCCGAGCGAGATCCAAGGCCGCCCCGGCCGGGGAGCCTCCAGGAGTCGACCAGCCCTTGGCCTTCGGCGCCGCTTTCTCCATTTTCGCAATTTGCCGGTCCAGCAGGTCCAGATCCTCCTCCTTCAACCTCGCATAGCCGTCAGACTCATACCGGTGCAGATCCTCCGGGGCTACCGCCAACTCCCCCATCAGCCCCACCAAGGCCTTCTGGATCTCTTCGAGGAGCTCCTTGTCCGGTTTTTTCGCTAGGGACCGGGCCAAGCCAAGGCCTGCATTGAGCTCGTCCACCGACCCGTACGCCTCCACCCGGGGATGGTCCTTGGAGACACGCCGCCCATACATCAGGGCAGTCGAGCCCCCGTCCCCAGTGCGTGTGGAAATTGACATTTCTCTGAATTACCCGAGGGATGCTAGTATCCAAGTACTTCCATGAACCGCCAACGACTCGTCTCCCTCGCCGTCCTCGGCGGCGGTGTGGCCCTCCTCGCCCGCCAATCCGGCTTCATTCATCTGGACCTCTATCTTTTCGGCTTCGATCTTCGCCTGCCCCTGGTGCTACTCGGCTTCCTCCTTGCCGGCTTCCTCGCCGGCGCCCTGCTTAAATCCTCCTAAACGTGTCCCGGTCCGCCCGTCTCCTTTTCGGAAATACCGACCGGGTCCCTGACCTCGCCTACGCGACCGGGATCTTCGTCCCGGACGACTTCGCCTGGTTCCAAACCCCCCGTGGCAAAACCCACGTCCTCCTTGGCCCCCTCGAAATCGACCGCGCCCGCCGCACTGCCACCGTCGACTCCTGCCTCGACTTGGAAGGAGAGAAGAAGCGGCTGGGGCTGGACAAATCTCCTTTCCCCCGAATTCTAGCTGCCATTCTCCGCCGCCACGGAGTCCGCTCCGCAGAAGTTCCCTCCTCTTTTCCCATCGGACTTTTCCGGGAGCTCCAAAAAGCCGGAATCCGTCTTCGTCCCATCCCAGAGCCCTTCTTCCCCGAACGCCTGAAAAAGGGTCGACGGGAACTCCGCCACATCGCCCAGGCCTTGCGGGCGGCCGAAGCAGGACTGCAGCGCGGCGTGGAAGTTCTGCGGGTATCCAAAATCGGACTCAGGCAGATCCTCCGGTGGGGAGGTTCGATCCTCACCTCGGAACGACTCCGGATAGAAATGGAATCGGCCTGTCTCCGGGCCGGGGCGCTCGCCAAGGACACCATCGTGGCCGGCGGGATGCAGGCCTGCGACCCCCACGAACGCGGCTCCGGCCCCCTCCGTGCCCACCAAGCCATCATCTTGGACATCTTTCCCCGGGATCCCCGCACTGGCTACTTCGGCGACATCACCCGCACCGTCGTGAAAGGCTACGCCTCCGAATCCCTCAACCGGCTTCGTGCCACCGTGGCCCAAGGGCAGAAAAGAGTTCTCCACCATCTTCGGCCAGGCCTCGACGGCCGGAAGGCGCAGGAAGATCTGCGGAACTGGTTTCGGGACCAAGGATATCCCACGGAGATCCGGCAGGGTCGCTGGACCGGATTTTTTCACGGGGTTGGCCACGGATTGGGGCTGGAAATCCACGAGGCCCCCCGCTTTGCCATCCCCCGGATTCCCCACGGTTGCGTGCTGACGGTGGAACCTGGCCTGTATGTTCCCGGGCTCGGCGGGGTCCGGATCGAAGACGTGGTTCACCTTGCCGGGAAGAGCTACCGGCGCCTCACCCGCTTTCCTCAGGTCTGGGAGTTACGATGATTCGCGGGTGGCTGCTAATTCTGTTCGTGGCGACTCCCCTATTCGCCGCCCAGCCCAAACCCAAGGAAAAACCGCCTACCTTGGAACGGGTGAACACCGAGCTCCTGGCCCGGGGCGCCCTGCTGATTGATCCTCTCACCGGTGAGGTGCTTTATGCCAAAAACGTGGACGAGGCGTTCCCGCCGGCCAGCACCGTCAAGATGATGACCGCTCTCGTGGCTTACGAAAAAACCGGGGGGCTCGGCACCATCACCATCCAGCCGGAGGATACCCGGGTGGAACCCAGTCATGTCCCCCTGCGTCCGGGGGAGCGGGTGGAAATCTCCGATCTCCTCCGCTCCATCATCATTGGATCCGACAATGACAGCGCCATGGCTCTCGCTCGGGCCACTGCCGGATCTTCCGATCGTTTTGTCGAGGAGATGAACACCGAGGCCCAGAAGCTGGGCATGACGCGGACCCGTTTTGGAAATCCCCACGGCCTTCCCGGAACCAGTCAACGCACCACCGCCCGGGATTTAATGGTTCTTTTCAACGCCTTCTTGGCCAAGCCGGAACTCCGCCGGATGGCGCAGACCCCTGCCTATCATCTCCGGACCGCCATCGGTCTGCAGAGAATGAAAAACCACAATAAACTCCTTGGTGTCTACCCGGGAATGGGGCCTGCGAAGACCGGCTGGACCTACGAATCCCGTCACACCTTTGCGGCCGCCGCGAAAAGGGATGGGCGGGAACTCCGCCTCACCCTCCTGCGGAGTGCCAACAAGTGGAAGGATACCCGGCTGCTCTTTGATTACGGTTTTGCCAACCTGCCGGCCACTCCCGCCCCGGCCCCCACCGCTCTAGCCACTCCGGAACTCCCCGATTCCCGCCTGACCGTGCCGGCCCCAAGTGAAAAGGTTTTGATCCAACCCGACCCGATCATCTACACCGTCCGTAAGGGAGACTCCCTAAGCGGGATTGCCAAACGCTACCGCGTCGGCGTGGAGGACGTTCTCCTGATTAACCCGATGGACGATCCCGATTTCCTTGTCCCCGGACAAGTGATTCGCATCCCCCAAAAACCGAAAGTCCCTTAACTCCTTAGCTTCTTAACCCCCAAGCCCCTCAGAAACCAAATCCCCGCTCCCACCACACAAAGTCCCGCGGAAAACCACTGCCCCCGGCTCAGTCCTGCAAGCAAAGGATCCCCGAGGTCGGGTTCACGAAAATTTTCCAACCCGATCCGGATCACTCCGTAAGCCATGAAAAAGGCCCCGGTGACCCTGCCGCTTGGCTGAAGATTCTTCGACCGCAGCCCATACATCATCAACCCCAGAACTAGGCCCTCTCCGATCGCCTCATAAACCTGGGAGGGATGGCGGGGATCCTGAGTTCCGGAATCAGGAAAGATCACCGCCCAAGACACCTGGCTGGGCCGGCCCCACAACTCTCCGTTGATGAAGTTGGCAATTCGACCCAGAAAAATCCCGACCGGCGCCAGCACCGCGGCGTTGTCCGACACGGCCCAGCCATCGACCCGGTTTTTCCATGCCCAAAAAAGAAATCCCAGCAAAGCTCCGGCGATACCCCCGTGACTGGCCATCCCCCGAAGGCCCCCGTTCCAGAAGGCGATGACGCTTACCGGATTCCGGATCGTCTCCGCCCAATCATACAGGAGGCAATATCCCAACCGACCTCCGATCAGCACCCCCAACACCGTGTACAACAGAATCTCGGAAATTTGGTTGTCCTGCAGGGAGGACCATCCCTTCGTCCGGAACCAGCTTAAGCCGTAGTACCACGCCAAAAACCCGACCACATAGGCCATGCCATAATACCGGATCCCCCACCCGTTCCCCAATTCGATCAGGAACGGATTCAGGTCATGCACGTAATATCCAAACATCAAAAAAAGGTAGGGCCCGATGCCCAGGTAGGCCGATCAGAAAAGCAAAAGGGCGGCTCTTGCGAGCCGCCCTTTTTTCAAAACCTAAAGTCTTCGACTTATTTGCTGTCGCCGAAGTCCCCGAGGCTACGGGTAAAGGTCCACTCGCCGGGGGTGATCACCAAGGTGTCCCAGGCTTCGTCGACGCATTCCGCCATCGCCGTGAAGGGCGAGGTCACCACAAAGGCCGTGAAGCCGAGGGTGGTGCCGACCAGTCCGGCCGGACGGGCAAACAAGATATCCGGCACAGCCAAGGCCTCATCGGCCACGCAGTCGTCGCTTCCCTTGGAACCGGAATCAGCCATGGCCAAGGGAGAGGCCAGGGTAATTACTGTTAGAATCGCCACACGGAGGGTGTTTTTCATAATATTAGGTGTAAGAAAACCGCCTACCCGTGTCAACAGCCCTTTTTCCCGCATGCCACTAAGGCAGGATAGTGTCGTGATCCTTTGGGCGTGTTCGATTGGCACTCTTTTTTCCACTTTCCCTAAACCATAAAATCCACACCCTAAGTGCATGAATTCCAAGGCCTATCGGGCCATCACTTCGTCCAAGTCCAAGAGATACTTTGCCAGGAATAAAAACTGGTCCGGCGGACAAACCTCCAATTCCGCCTTCCTCCCGCCTCAACCGAAACAGTCAAACCGCTCACCCCATAACCCCTTGAGTTCACCATCCTCAAAGAAAGCATAACCCTGAGCCGGCTGTCGGATTTGAACCGACGACCAGCGGTTTACAAAACCGCTGCTCTACCACTGAGCTAAGCCGGCCTAGTTTCTATTTTCTCCCCTGGAATCGTCGGGGGCAAGCGCCGACCTGCCCTCACCCCATCCCCACTCCTTAAATTCTCGCGAACCGCCCCAAAGACCCCTACAAAACCCCATGCCCAAAACCACCATTATCTTCTCCATTCTTTTCGCCCTGGTCGGAATCCTCGCCTTTTCCCTTACCGGGGCCGTTCACAAAACCGCCCTGATCCCCACCTACTTTGGCATCGTCCTCCTTGTCCTTGGCCTGCTTGGCCAAAAGGAAAACCTCCGGAAACATGTCATGCACGCCGCCCTCCTCGTGGTTCTGCTCGCCCTGTTTGGCACCGCCCGATCTCTTCTCAAGCTTCCCTCCGCCTTCGACGGCACCGCCGAGCGCCCTTTTGCCATCTATGCCCAGGCCGTTACCGCCCTCCTTGCAATCACCTACTTGGCGTTGGGCATCCGCTCCTTTATTCAGGCCCGCCGCTCCCGCTCCGCCTGATCCCCTGCACCATTTCGGAAATCTTTTCCGCAAACCCCAGATCCTTCTTCACGAAGCCAGGTTTGAACCACGGCGTGAGCCCCAGCAGGTCGTGGGTCACCCGGATTTGACCCGTCGTCCCCTTCCCCGCCCCAATCCCGATTGTCGGAACCTGCAGCGCCCGGGTGATCTCCGCCGCCGCTCCCGCATCCACCAGCTCCAACACAATCGCGCACGTCCCCGCCCTTTCCATCTCCTTGGCTTCCTGGATCAACTTTTTCACCTCCTCCGGCGTCTTCCCCTTCCGCTTGTATCCGCCCTCCTCCCGCACTTTCTGCGGCAGCATCCCCAGATGCCCGATCCAAGGAATCCCCGCCCGGCCCAAAGCCTCCCACTGTGCCCGGCTCTCTTCCCCACCCTCCGGTTTCACCGCATCGGCCCCGGCCGCCAGTAAGGCCCGGGAGTTTTTCACACACGCCTCCGCTGTCTCATAACTCCCGGCCGGCAGATCGGCCGAAATCATCGCCCGTTTCCGACCCCGCGCGACCGCCTCGGTGGCCCGAAGCATGTCCGCCATCGTCACCGCGGTGGTGTCCGGCATCCCCAGCACCACCATCCCCAGACTGTCCCCCACGTGAATGAGATCCACCCCCGCCTCATCCAGAATCCGTCCGAGCGGATAGTCATAGGCCGTCAGCGCCAGCAGGGCCTGGCCCCGCGGCCAAGTACGCAACTTCTCGGGAGTTATCCGATCCGCCGGCACGCCCCACCCTCCCTTGACCGCAACCATCCCGCGGCTTCCGCCACCGTCCCGGGCAACCCCGGAACTCTCCGCTCAGGACAAATCTCCGCCAGCGGCTGTAACACAAACTGCCTTTGCCCCATTCGGGGATGCGGCAACCGCAGCCTCGAGGTGTGGATGGGCCGCGCGTCGGCATAAAGCAGGTCGAGATCCAGAACCCGTGCCTGGTTTCGTATGCGCACCCCCCTTCGGCCCCGGCTCCTCTCATACGCCTGGGTCAAATCCAACAGCTTCTCCAAGGATCCGCTCCAGCGAATCTCCGCGGCTTGGTTGGCGAAAAAGGGGCTTCCGGCGGGACAGTCGATCGGATCGGTTTCATATACTCCGGAAAACTGCACCCCGGGGTCGAGACCCCGCAGCCAGCTTCGGGCCGTTGCCAACTCCTCTTCCCGGTTCCCGAGGTTGGAGCCCAGACCAATCCCCACGCGCATCAGCTCAGGCCGAGCACGTCCGTCATCTGGTACATTTTGGCCGGCTTGCCCACCAACCACTTCGCCGCCCGCAGCGCCCCGCGCGCGAACACGTCCCGGCTGCTGGCCCGGTGGCTCAGCTCAATCCTCTCTCCATCACCCGCCAGCAGCACGGTGTGGTCCCCCACCACATCCCCGCCCCGCACCGCGTGGACCCCGATCTCATCTTCCGTTCTCTCGCCGGGCTCGCCGGTCCGCCCGTGCCTTGCCACCACCTCAGGCTTGGTTCGGCGCGCCTCCGCCAAAACCTCCACCAAACGCTTGGCGGTTCCGCTCGGCGCATCTTTCTTCAGCCGGTGGTGGATTTCAATGACCTCCGGATCAAATCCCTCCGGCAACGCCTTGGCGGCCTGACCCGTGAGATAAAAAAGAAGATTCACACCCATCGAGAAGTTGGGGGAATGGATCAGCGGGATCTTGTGCGAGGCCGCGGTGATCAACCCGCGCTCGGCCTCGGTATGGCCGGTGGTGCCGATCACGCAAGCCGCCTTCACGGCTTGGGCGGCCTTGAGCACCGCTTCCGTTGCGGAACGGTGACTAAAATCTACCACCGCCTCTGCCTGGGCGGTCACCTTGGCCAGATCATCCCCGAAATCACCCTCCCCCACCACCTCGATGGTTTTGTCCGCCCGGGCCAGATGTAACACGGCCTGTCCCATCCGACCCTTGGCTCCGATCACTGCGATTTTGGTGGCCATATGAGAATCTTCCCCCCGAATGGCGCCTATTTCAACCCAGCCTGTTGAAGGGTGGCCATGAGCTTGGTCCGACTTGCCTCCGTGATCGGCACTAACGGCAGACGGAGTTCCTCCGCCAGCCAACCCCGGGCGGCCATGGCTGCCTTCACCGGTCCCGGATTACTCTCGATGAAAAGGTCTCGGAACACTTCGGCATATTTTTGGTGCAGCTCCTCTGCCTTTTTCCAGTCCTTCCGCAGGGCGGCATCCACCAGGGACTTCACCTCGGCCGGAATGAGGTTGGAGGCGACGCTGACCACGCCGACCGCGCCGCGCTTCATGAACTCCACGGTCATGGCATCGTCCCCGCTCAGGATTTCAAAACCCGACGGCACCACCGCCCGGATCGCATCCACCCGCTCCGGCTTGCCCCCCGCCTCCTTGATTGAACGAATAGTCGGACACTCCTTGGCCAGACGGCCCACCGTTTCCACGGTGATCTCCACCCCGCAACGTCCGGGCACGCTGTAGAGCATGATGGGCAGGTCGGTTTCCCGCGCGATCGCCCGAAAATGTTGAAACATCCCTTCAGGGCTCGGCTTGTTGTAGTAAGGGGCCACCAGCAAGAGCGCATCCGCCTTCGCCTTCTGCGCCCCCGTGGAAAGTTCAATGGCCTCGGCCGTGCTGTTGGACCCCGTCCCGGCCACCACCTGGATCCGCTTCCGGGCAATTTGCACCGCCAGCTCGATCACCCGGGCATGCTCCACCATGTTCAGCGTGGGCGACTCCCCCGTGGTTCCCACCGGCACAATCCCTTCGATCCCGGCCGCAATTTGTCGCTCGATCAGCTCCGCAAACGCCTTGTCATCCACCTTCCCATTCCGGAACGGTGTCACCAAGGCGGTGTAGGTGCCCTTAAACATGCCAGATGCCCTCAAAAACAATCCGCGCCGGTCCCTGCAGCACCACGTGTCGCGCCCGGTCGTTCACCCATTGAAAATGCACCCGCAGGACATCCCCGCCCCGCGTCTTCACATGAACCGGCGGCTTCACCCTCTTTTGCAAATACGCGAGAATGGAAGACGCCACCACTCCGGTGCCGCAGGCCAGGGTTTCCCCCTCCACGCCCCGCTCATAGGTGCGCACCTCGATCCGGTTGCCACGGCCCACCGAGACAAAATTCACATTCGTGCCCGCTGGGGCAAAGAAGTTGTGAAAGCGGATCGCCCGCCCGTTTCTCTCCACATCCACCCCGTCGAGGGAGCGGACAAACTCGACCGCATGAGGCACGCCCGTATGGATGCAGTCGAGCTTGACCCGGCGCCCGGCGGCGGTGATCTCCTTGCCCAACCGGGGCCAACCCGGATCGGACATGGAAACCTTCACTTCCTTGCCGAGAATCTCGAGCTGCACCGGGCCCGCCTTCGTCTCCACCCGCATCGACTTCCCCTTCCAGCCCGTGGCCACGCGCACCAGCAAGGCAAAGCATCGGGCCCCATTGCCACACATCTCCGCCTCACCACCATCGGAGTTGTAGTAGCGCATCCGAAAATCCGACCCGCGGCCGCGAGCCTTTTCCACCACCAACACTCCATCAGCCCCGGCTCCACGCCGGCGGTCACACCAGGCCGCAATCCGTTCCCGGGTCAGGCCCAGCCCGCCCTTCCGGCCATCGAAACCGAGGAAGTCGTTTCCCGCCCCCTCCAGCTTCCAGAAACGGAACGCCCGGCTCACGCCCTTCTCTCCCCGCGCCAGAGATCGGCTACCCGCTCCCGGGTCCGCACGACCCGGGCCCGATTCCCCGATACCAGAATCTCCGCCGGACGGGGTCGGGTGTTGTAGTTCGAGGCCATCGCGAAACCATAGGCTCCGGCGCTCAGGATGGCCAACCGGTCGCCGCGCTCAACCGGCGGCAGGGTCCGATCATGCCCGAACACATCCCCGGATTCGCAGACCGGTCCCACCACATCCGTGCAGATCGCCCCCGGCCGCGGCTTGCCCACCGGCTCAATCTGGTGGAAAGCCTCATACAACGTTGGCCGGATCAGGTCGTTCATCCCCGCATCCACCACGGTGAAATACTTCCGCCCGGTCTGCTTGCGGTATAACACCTCGGTCACCAGAAGGCCGGCGTTACCCACGAGAAATCGTCCAGGCTCGAGCAGGATCTGCATCCGCAGCTCCCGGAGGAGCGAGACCAGCGAAACCGCATACTCATTCAGCGTCAAAAACCGCTGCGCCTTCGGGCTCTTCCACCAACCGTCCCGCCCGCTGGCCAAAGCGTCCTGGTAAACGATCCCCACCCCGCCTCCGATGTCGAAATATTCCAGATCGTGCCGGTCCCGCAGGCGGGCGACCAACGGCACCATCTTCCGCACCGCCGCCCGAAACGGAGCCGCCTCCGTGATCTGGGAGCCGATGTGCATCTGGATGCCCCGGAGATGAAGCCGCCGGTCCCCGGAGGCTCCCCGGTAAATCGCCGCCACCTGCTCAAAGGGAATACCGAACTTGTTGGCGTAGGTTCCCGTGGTGATTTTGGCATGCCCGCCTGCGGCCACGTCGGGATTCACCCGCAAAGCCACCGGCGCACGGCGGCCCTTTTTGCGTCCAGCCACCATCGCAATCGTGTGGAGCTCTTCCTCGCTCTCCACATGGAAAGCCTTCACCCCGGCACGCAGGCCGGCCTCAATCTCCTCCTCGGTCTTGCCCACTCCGGCAAACACGCACTTGGCCGGCTTCCCGCCCGCCTTCCGTACCCGTTCCAGTTCCCCGGCACTGACCACGTCGAACCCGCTCCCCGCCCGGGCCAGCAGGCTTAAAATCGCCAGATTGCTGTTGGCCTTGACCGAGTAACAAACCAGCGGATCCAACGCCCGCAAGACCCCGCGCAACCGGCGATAATGATCCAGAATGGTTCCAGCGGAATAAACGTAAAGAGGGGTGCCGTGCCGGTCGGCCAGCGCCTCCAGGCTCACCCCCTCCACGTAAATCTTCCCTCCCTTTCTCTGAATCCGATGCATCTGAATAGAATAATGAAAATTCCATGATCTTCCACCCTCGATCTATGCCCTCAAGGCGCAGGGAATCGTCATCGTAAACGGAAACGAACCCTTGGTAGTTTGTTTCCATGAGCTGCTGGTTGGTCAAACAAGAGCCCTCCACCTACCCCTTCTCCCGCTTTTTACAGGAAAAGAAGGTGGTCTGGGACGGGGTTCGCAACTACCAAGCCCGAAATTTTCTCCGGCAGATGAAGAAGGGAGACCGCGTGCTCTACTACCACAGCGTGGACGAGCGCGCCGTGGTCGGCACCGCCAAGGTCTCCCGCCCGGCTTTCCCCGACCCCACGTCGCCCAAAGGCGAGGATTGGACCTCCGTCGAACTGACCGCGGATCGCCGTCTCCCGACTCCGGTCACCCTTGACCAACTCAAAACCGACCCCCGTTTCCGCGATCTGCTTCTTCTCCGCCAGTCCCGGCTCTCGGTGATGCCGGTGACGCCGAATCTTTTTCAGGCCATTCTCAAACTCGGCAGCTGATCAGCTCTTGGCGTAGACCTCCGCCCCTTTTCGGACAAACTCCTTCGACTTTTGCTCCATTCCGGCCCGCAGGGCCTCCTCCTCCCTCACTCCCTGCTCAGCCGCGTATTTCCGCACATCCTCCGTGATCTTCATGGAGCAGAACTGCGGTCCGCACATGGAACAGAAGTGGGCGCTCTTGGCCCCTTCTTGCGGCAGGGTTTCGTCGTGGAAGGCCCGCGCTGTCACCGGGTCGAGCCCCAGGTTGAACTGATCCCGCCAACGGAACTCAAACCGCGCCTTGGAAAGGGCGTTGTCCCGGTACTGCGCCGCCGGATGCCCCTTGGCCAAGTCGGCCGCATGGGCGGCGATCTTGTAGGCGATCACCCCGGCCTTCACGTCGTCCCGGTTGGGCAGCCCCAAATGTTCCTTCGGCGTGACATAGCAGAGCATCGCGCAGCCATACCAACCGATCATCGCTGCCCCGATCGCCGAGGTGATGTGATCATACCCAGGGGCAATGTCCGTCGTCAGCGGTCCCAAGGTGTAGAAGGGCGCTTCATGGCACCACTCCAGCTGCTTCTCCATGTTTTCCTGAATGAGGTGCATCGGCACGTGGCCGGGTCCCTCGTTCATGACCTGCACGCCACGCTCCCACGCTCGCTTCGTCAAATCGCCTTGGGCCTTGAGCTCCCCGAACTGGGCTTCGTCGTTGGCGTCGGCCAGCGAACCCGGCCGCAGGCCGTCCCCGATCGAAAAACTGATATCGTACGCCGCCATGATCTCGCAGATCTCGTCCCAATGGGTCCACAGGAAGTTTTCCCGGTGATGCGCCAGACACCACTTGGCCATGATGGAGCCGCCGCGGCTGACGATCCCCGTCATTCTCCGCGCCGTCAGCGGAATGAAACGCAGCAGGACGCCGGCGTGGATCGTAAAGTAATCCACCCCCTGCTCGGCCTGCTCCATGAGCGTGTCGCGGAAGATTTCCCACGTCA
Organism: Methylacidiphilales bacterium; assembly: GCA_040397305.1. Lineage (GTDB taxonomy): Bacteria > Verrucomicrobiota > Verrucomicrobiia > Methylacidiphilales > Verrucolacustridaceae > Verrucolacustris. The sequence continues at coordinate 38,704 of JBBAWG010000002.1, forward strand.
GCTCCTCCGCCTTGCCCCCCACCTTTTCCAACGCCTGATAGATCGGCACGGTGCCGATCGGCACCGGAGAGTTACGCAGGATCCACTCCCGCGTCCGATGGATGTTCTTCCCCGTCGAAAGGTCCATCACCGTGTCAGCGCCCCAACGGATCGACCATCGGAGCTTCTCCACCTCCTCCTCAATCGAGGAGGCCACGGCACTGTTGCCGATGTTGGCATTGATCTTCACCAAAAAATTCCGCCCGATGATCATCGGCTCCAGTTCCGGATGGTTGATGTTGGCCGGAATGATCGCCCGTCCGCGCGCCACTTCCTCCCGGACAAATTCCGGGGTGATTTCCCGCGGAATCGCCGCCCCCCAGGCCTGGCCCGGATGCTGAAACCGCAACTGGTCCCGGGATCCTTGCGCTGTCATTTCCACCGACTCGCGGGCGGACTGGAGTTTCATGTTCTCGCGGATGGCGATAAACTCCATTTCCGGCGTGATGACCCCCTGGCGGGCATAATGCAGCTGGGAAACGGATCCTTGCTTGGCCCGACGCGGCTGCCTCCTTCCGCCGGGAAACTCCTCCTGACTGGTTCCCTGACCATTCCGCAAACCATTGTCCTCCGGACGGACTTTTCGCCCCTCGTAAGTCTCCGTATCCCCCCGCTCCTCAATCCACGCCGCTCGCACCGCCGGCAATCCGTGCCGTACATCGGCCGCAAAATCCGGATCCCCCCAAGGTCCGCTGGTATCGTAGACCCTCACCGGATCGTTGGCCTGCAGCCGCCCGTCCGGCATCCGCGTGGGTTGCAGTTCAATCTCGCGGAAAGGCACGCGGAGATCGGGACGCGAGCCGCCCACGTACACCCGCTTCATTCCCTCCATGGGATCCATTTCTTCCACCTTGGTGATATCTGTTTTCCCGCTCATGCTGGCCTCCTTCCCGCCGCAAGATCATGGGAAGGGAAGAAAGGGTTTCGGCTCTCTCCCTCCGGCGGCATGATCCGCTTCAGGTTCTTAGGGTCTCAGGACCTTGGTTCCCGACTCTCAGCCCGGCCGTCCGGACTCCCCCGTGATTACAAATCCTAAAATCCCGCTGGCCCGGGTCAACTCCGGGGATTACTGCTCCTCCAAAACTCCCACGGGGACATATCCCCGCCGCCGATCCATGGTTTCCACCTCCGCATAATCCCCCATCACCCGTCGAACGCTGACCCGATCCCCCCGGCGCAGCGTGGAGGAGGCCGGGGTGACCTGGTTCGGGCCCGCCTCCTTCAGCGGAACATCCGTGCGGATGATCGCCATCGAGGCATCCCGATTCCCCGTACCCGCACACCCCGCTAATCCAAAAGCCGCCACCACCAAGAAAAGAAATAGAGCTTTCATGGACGAAATCTATTCCCTGCGCCCCGACAACTCAACCTCCTTACTTTCTTCAGCTTAATCTTAATCTTAATCTTAATCTACCTATGAGCGGTCGCCTCCTCCTCGACACCAAATCCTCGGCCGCCGCCAACATGGCGATCGACGAATCCCTGCTCCGTCAGGTGAAGGCCCCCGTCCTCCGAATGTATGGTTGGGACCTGCCCTGTGTCTCAATCGGCTACTTCCAGAAGGCCGCCGTGGTGCCGGACGGCACCCCTTTCGTCCGCCGCTATACCGGGGGCGGCCTGGTCGAACACAGCCGGGATTTAACTTACAGCTTGGTTCTGCCCGCCGATCATCCCCTTACTCTTGCGGGAACCCTGCCCTCTTATCAGTCCATCCATGCCGCCGTGGCCTCCGCCCTCCGGGCCGCCGGGGTGGACTGCCAGCTCGCCACCGCCCAACCCCGCAAGGACCATGCCTCCTGTTTTTTGAAGCCGGTTCCCGCGGATGTTTTGGACCCGGCAGGAAACAAGCTGGCCGGCGCCGCCCAACGCCGGACCAAACAGGGATGTTTGCACCAAGGGAGCATCCTGCTTCCGGGGCCGATGCCGCCCCAACTCCCCAAATTACTACCCGAGCATCTCACCCGGGCTCTCCAGAACTCCTGGAGCCCCTCCGAAAGATCCCGGGAAGAAGAGGAACTGGCGGAAAAACTTTTTCGTGACCGCTACTCCACCCCTGAATGGAACTACTCCCGCTGACTTGGTTTCTTCTTCCCCGCTCCCCAGATCAACAGCGCAATCACCACCAACACAAAACCAATTAAGATCAAACTCCCCCGCTCCACCCAGGCCTCCGCCGCCTTTTGGGCGGCCGGGGTCTGGGCAAATTTTTCACCCGCCAGCGCGCTGAGCCAGATCCAGAAGGGCGCATAGACCATCGCCCCAAGGGCGTTGAGCCCCAAAAATTTCCGGATCGGCATCTGGTGACGACCGGCAAAAAAGAAAACCCCGAACCGCACCGCCGGGATAAACCGCCCCAGGAACACCGTTTTGGCCCCGTGTTTTTCGTACAAGTGCTCAATCCGATGCTGACGCTTTTCGGAAAACACCCAGGAACCCAGCCGGGTGCTGAGAAACCACTTTCCTCCCCGCCGGCCCAAAAAATACACCCACATATCCCCGGCCAGAATCCCCGCCAGACAGGCGATCACCGCGAGGTGATATTGGGAGTTTCCCCAGCCGACGGAAAGGCCGCTGGCCACCAAAAGCGGCTCCTCCGGGATCGGCACCCCCATCGCGGAAACGAAAAGGATGCCGAACATGGCGAAATAGCGGTACTCCGCAACCGCTTGGATGAGGAAGTTGATGTCCATACAAAGGCCTCTGGCTAGGGGTGGTTTGCATTGTCCGCCCCCCTTTTTCCACTAGAAAAACTCTTCCCGCCGCCATGTATCTGAATATCGGCCTAGCTTCCAAAGCGCTCTTTCACTCCTACCTCGGTGAGCCGTTTCGGCCCCGTCGGTGGCTGATCGTGAGCTTTTTTATCCTTTTGCTCTCCTCTTTCTGGGTCGTCGTGGCGGTTGGTCGGTTCCTCGACCATGTTTTCTTCCCTGCCTTCCGCCGCCAGGAGATTCGCCGCCCGGTCTTTATCATCGCCCCGCCCCGAAGTGGGACCACGTTTCTCCAAAAGCTCCTCGCCCAGGACCGGGAGGCCTTTGCCCCCGTGCTGATGTATCAGACGATTTTCCCCAGCATCTTCCTGCAGAAGATCATCCTCGGCATCGCCTCCCTCGGCCGAAACCAGGACAGCTTCCTGGGGCTGGTGGTGACCTGGTTCGAGCGCCGGTTCTTCGGTGGTTGGGACAACATGCACAAAATGCGCCTCGCCCAACCGGAAGAGGATGATGGCTTTTTTGTTTACACCTTCGTCACGGAAGCCATTTACCTCCTGTTTCCCTATGTCCGTCTTCTCTGGGGCGCTGGCTTTGCGGACGATCTCCCCCCCGCCCAGCGCCGGCGCGTGATGCACTACTACCGCTCCTGTCTCCAGCGGCACCTATATCTCCACGGAAAAAACAAGATTCTGCTCTCCAAAGCCACCCAGCTTTCCGGGTCCGTGAACTGCCTCCGGGAAGAATTCCCCGATGCGCGTGTCATCACCATTCTCCGCAACCCCGCCGAATCCATCGCCTCACATGTCAGCGTCTTTTACCCCGTCTGGCAGTGGGTGGAACCCTCCCTCCCAAAAAAAAGCCAGGCCTCGCTGGAGTACGCCGAGTTGGCCGCCGCCTGGTTCCGGCATTTAGAGGAGAAGGACAGCCGCGCCGAACGCTTCCGCTACATGAGGATTTTCTACCGTGATCTGGTAGCCCGGCCATCCGAGACGGTTCGCTCCATCTATCGCCACTTCCGGATTCCGCTGACTGCACGGGCCTCTGCCAGAATTGCCCGGGCCGGGAAAAAGTCCCTCGGCTTCAAAAGTAACCACAAATATTCTCTGCGTGAGTTTGGTCTCTCTGCCGACTGGCTCCGCCATGAGCTGGGTCCGATGATGAAAAGGTACGGATTTACGATCTCCCCCCGGCGCTGATGGGCGCCAACTTACTTGGCGCACCTTTGGTTACACTATGCCGGACTGTTGGAGAGTCCCGTAAACCTAAAAGTAACCGTAAACGATCCAGAGGGCCTAGGCTGTCCTCGGATCAAACCTCTGCGCAATCGGCATTCTTCTTCCTACCCCAAAGGCCTTGGTCGTGACTTTTAATCCCGGCGCCGCCTGACGCCGCTTGTATTCCGAAAGGTCGATCTTTCGCACGATTTCCTGCGCCGTCTTTTTTGCGATTCCTTTTTTGGCCATGGCCTGAATCGATCCGTCGTTCACCACATAGCTTTCCAAAATCCGGTCGAGCTCCGCGTAGGGCGGCAGGCTGTCCTGATCTTTCTGGCCCGGGCGCAGCTCCGCGCTGGGCGCCTTCACGATGGAGGATTTTGGAATGATCTCCCATTCCCGGTTCAGCCAGCGGGCGATCCGGTAGACCATGGTCTTCGGCACATCCGCGATCACCGCCAAGGCCCCACACATGTCCCCATACAGGGTGCAGTAGCCGACCGCCAACTCGCTCTTGTTACCGGTGGTCAGGAGAAGCCGACCGGAATCGTTCGAAATCGCCATCAGGATCACTCCGCGCAGACGGGACTGCAGGTTTTCTTCCGTCAGTCCCCCGCTCCGACCCGCCCGCGCCGGGGCGATCGAAGCCAGCATCGATTGAAAGGAGTTCTCAATCGGAATTTTGAGGTACCGGATCTTCAGCCGTTGGGCCAGGGCTTCCGCGTCCTTCACGCTGCCCGCGCTCGAAAACCGGCTCGGCATCGCCACCCCCAGCACCCGATCCGGCCCCACCGCCTCGGCTGCGATCACCGCGGTCAAGGCGCTGTCGATCCCGCCGCTCAGACCCAGCACCACTTCGCCAAAGCCGCACTTCTGCAAATAGTCCCGCGTGCCCAAAACCAAAGCGCGGTACACCTGCTCCTCCGGAGGGGCCCATTTTGGATGGGTCTCACCCCGCTCCAGATCCACCACCCAGGACTGCTCGGCAAAAGCCATCCCCTGGGCAATCACCCCTCCCTTTTTCCCCACCACCAGACTTTGGCCATCAAACACCAGCTCGTCGTTCCCGCCGACCGCGTTGACCTGCACCACCGGAATCCTCGTCCGAACCGCCACTTCCCGCAGAAGACGGTAACGGGTCTTCTCCTTGTCGAGGCTCCACGGCGAAGCCGAGAGATTCACCAAAAGGTCGACCCTTTTTTGGGTTAACTCCCGCACCGGATCCCGCCGGTACCTCCGCACCGGCCAAACATCCTCATCGTTCCAGATGTCCTCACAGATTGTGACCCCCACATTAGTTTTCCCAAGACGGACCGGCTGGGAAGCGCCGCCGGGCTCGAAATATCTGTCCTCATCAAACACATCATAAGTCGGCAGCAGCGCTTTTCTCGCCACCACCCTCACCTTTTTCTGCTGCAGCAGAAAGGCGGAGTTATGGAGGGGCCGGCCGTCCTTGCCTTTGAACTTCTCGATCCCGCCAAGCAAAAGCGGAACTTTTCCAATTTTAGCCGCCAACCCTTTTAAGGCCTGCTCATGCGCCGCCACAAAATCCTGCCGGTGGACCAGATCCCGGGGCGGATAGCCGCATAAACCTAGCTCCGGAGCGACCGCCAAATCCGCCCCCTCCCGCACAACCTTTTCATACCCCTTCAAAATCTTCGCGGAATTGCCGGGAAAGTCGCCCACCGTCAGGTTGACCTGAAGGATTCCGATTTTCATAAACCTCTCCCTTCAAACACTTTGACGATTTTGAGGGGTTTACCGGGTTCCGTTGACATATCCGTCAGGATTTGTAGCCTTTCGGCTTCCTTTATGCCAGTTCCCATCAGCCAAGCCTGGACCGTCGCCTCGTACGTCCTCGGGCAGAAATTGCGCGGAAACAAGAGATACCCCCTCGTGCTCATGCTCGAGCCCCTCTTCCGTTGCAACTTGGCCTGCGCCGGTTGCGGTAAAATCCAGTACCCGGACCACGTCCTCAACAAGCGCCTCACCCCCGAGCAGTGCTGGGCGGCGGCGGACGAGTGCGGCGCCCCCATGGTTTCCATTCCTGGCGGCGAGCCCCTCATCCACCCAGAGATCGACAAAATCGTTGAGGGCCTCGTCGCCCGCAAAAAATACATCTACCTCTGCACGAATGCCCTGTTGCTCAAGCGCAAGCTGGACCTCTTCAAGCCGACCCAATACCTCACCTTCAGCGTCCACATGGACGGCCTCGAACCCGAACATGATGCCGCAGTCTGCCGCGACGGCACCTACCAGGTGGCGATCGAGGCGATCCGTGAAGCTGTCAAACGCGGCTTCCGGGTCACCACCAATACCACCCTCTTTGAGGGCGCCGAGCCCTCCCGCGTCCGCATTTTCTTTGACGAGATGATGAAGCTCGGCGTCGAAGGCATGATGCTCTCCCCGGGATACAGCTACCAGAAGGCTCCGGATCAGGAGCACTTCCTCGGCCGCGAACGCACCAAGAAGCTGTTCAGCCAGATCCTCGCAGATCGCAAACGCTCCTGGAAATTCAACCTCTCCCCCAACTTCCTCGAGTTCCTGCAGGGCAACGTCGACTACGAGTGCACCCCTTGGGGCAATCCCACCTACAACATCTTCGGCTGGCAGAAGCCCTGCTACCTGCTCCAGGACGGCTACGTCCCCACCTTCAAACAGCTCATCGAGGAGACGCCCTGGGAAAACTACGGCCACAAAAGCGGAAACGAAAAGTGCCGCGACTGCATGGTCCATTGCGGTTACGAACCCAGTTCCGTTGACGACACCTTCGGCTCCGCCGCCGGCTTCGCCCGCACCGTCAAGGCCGCCATGGCCTACGGGACTTAAACCCCTCTTTTTTCCACCTCCATGCCCCAGGCCGACAAGCATGCCCTGCCCTCACATAAGCCGGGCTCCATTGAAGGCACCACGCACGATTGCCGGGATGCCGCCTCCCGCCGGGAGGCTCTCCAGACCGCCTTCGACTACCGGGGAGACGTGACGTTGGATTTGCAGGACGGCTCCCAACTGGTCGGCTTTGTCTATCTCTACAACGAGGCCGGCGACCTGGTGCACCTGTTTGTCCCGCAAGGAAAAGACTCCGTCCCCCAAACCGTTCCCGCCAGCCGCGTCTCCCGCGTTCGGTTCACCGGGGAAGATACTGCTTTCGGGAAGTCCTGGGACGATTGGACCACGAAGGCCGAAAAGGAACGGAAAAAAGAAGCCGAACGCCTCGCCAAAGAGGCCGTCGAACGCGGCGAGCTTTGATCGGGGCGCCTGTGCGCCGCGACATCGAGTGGACGGAAAAACTGGGCGACGATCAGCCGCCTGTCATCTACCGCGTCTCCCTTTTCGCTGGTAAAGTTGCCTGGCAGCGCAAATCGAAGGGGGCCGACGAGTGGGAGACGCCAAAAATCCTCCCGGAATCCGCTTGGAACTCGCTGCTGGAGGAAATGGAAAAGCGGTATCATCGCCGCCGCGCCCGCCATGAAGACCTCCTCCTCGTCCGCTCCGTCGCCGCTCGCTCTCCTAAACTTCCCTGACGTTTCGCAAACGTAACCGACACCCCGATCGGTCTTTACCCCTCCTGCCTCCCACCTTCCACCTCCCGCCAATCCTCCCTTGCCCTTTCGTGGCTTTTACCTTATCCTTTCCAACTTATGCCAACCCTCGCCGTCATCCGGACAGGTGGAAAACAGTACAAGGTTCGCGAAGGCGATACCCTTGAAGTGGAACGCCTTGCGGGCGAACCCGGTTCCTCCACTGAGATCTCCGATGTCCTGCTGATCGCCCAAGACACCAAGGTTCAGGTCGGCAAGCCCGTGGTTTCCGGAGCCAAAGTTGTGGCCGAGGTCCTGGCCCATGACCGCGCCCCCAAGGTGATCGCCTATAAATATCGTCGCCGGGAAGGGTATCACCGCACCGTCGGCCATCGTCAGTCCCGCACCCGCATCAAGATTAAGGCCATCCAGGGTGGCCGCTAAACAAGGAGTCCGTCATGGCACATAAAAAAGGTCAGGGATCGACACGAAACGGCCGCGACAGCCACAGCCAGCGTCTCGGCGTGAAACGGTACGGCGGACAGCTCGTGCTCGCCGGCTCCATCCTCATCCGCCAGCGCGGCACCAAGTTCCACGCCGGCAACAACGTCGGCATGGGACGGGACCACACCCTCTTTGCCCTCTCCGATGGCCATGTCCGCTTTGATCGCGGTAACCGGCGCATCCACATCGATCCCTCGGCCGCCGCGGCCGCCTAAACTCGGCTCCGCGCGGTATCGTCCGCGCTTCCCGTGAGCCGACCCGGCGACCTGCTTCGTATCCGCGGCGCCCGCCAGCACAACCTCGCCGGCCTCGACCTCGACATTCCCAAACACCGTCTCGTCGTCCTCACCGGCCCCTCCGGGTCCGGCAAATCCTCACTCGCGTTCGACACCGTTTACGCCGAAGGCCAACGCCGGTACCTCGAAAGTCTCTCCGCCCATGCCCGCCTCCATCTGGAACGACTCCCCGCACCCGCCGTCGACTCGATGGAAGGACTCTCCCCCACTTTGGCCGTGGAACAGCGCCATTCGGGGGGCAGCGGTCGCTCCACCCTCGCCACTTCTACGGAAATCCACGATCACCTTCGCGTCCTTTTCGCCACCAACGGCACCCCCCACGACCCGAAAACCGGACGTCCCCTGCTTGCATCTTCCCCGTCCCAGATCGTCGATCACCTGCTCCGCGACCAGGCCGGAAATTTTTCCGTCCTTCTGGCGCCCGTGCCCTCCGCCGATCCGGCCCGGCTGAAAAAAGAGGGATTCCTCCGGGCCCGCCGCCAAGGCAAATGGATCGATCTCGGCTCGGTCACGGGAGAACTGGAGGGATTGGAGTTGGTCGTCGACCGCCTCCAGATTCAGGATTCCGGCCGCGCCCGGTTGGCGGATTCCGTGGAGCTGGCCCTCCGGCTCGGTCAAGGCCGGCTGCTCGTCGCATTCACCTCTGCGGACTTCTCCCGGTCCTCCGGAAAGCCGGACCTCTCCCTTTCCTCCGAGCCAGAGGATCCGGAAACCGGTTACCGCGCACCCCGCCTCACTCCACGTCACTTTTCTTTCAATAGCCCCGAAGGGGCCTGCCCGGAATGTTCCGGGTTGGGCATCCGCCTCTCCCCGGATCCCGCCAAGGTGGTTCCCCATCCGGAACTCTCTTTGGAAAAGGGCGCCATCGCCCCATGGAACCGTGGTCATCCCCGCATCCGGTCCTTTTACCGCAACCTGGGGCGCGACCTCGCCCGCCACCTCGGGGTCGATCCTGCCACCCCTTGGTCGAAGTGGCCGAATTCCGCCCGCGAATTTGTCCTGCGGGGATCCGGCGGGAAAGCCGTTTCCCTCCAATCCAGCCACCCCGGCCGGCTGCTCCGGGAGAAAAAACCTTTCGAGGGAATCCTCCCGGAACTGGATCGCCGCATGGCGACCGCCCCCAACGAGGCCGCCCGCCACCGCATCCGCCGGTTTTTCAGTCCCGGCACTTGCCCGAGCTGTCGGGGCCATCGCCTCCATCCCGATGCGCTTCTGGTCACCCTCGGCGGGCCGCCCGGCCGGGGCCACTCGATCGCCTCTCTTTGCCAACTCTCCGTGGCTGCGGCCCGCACCTTTCTTGCCAATCTCCCCACTCCGTCCGGGCCGTCGTCCCACGCCTTCGATCCCCTCCGCCAAGCCGTCGTCCACCGGCTGAGCTTCTTGGAGAAACTGGGTTTGGGTTACCTGTCGCTCGACCGCGGCATGGACACCCTTTCGGGGGGCGAAGCCCGCCGAGCCCGCTTGGCCACCCAGCTGGGCGGTGGACTCACCGGTGTCCTCTATGTCCTCGATGAACCCAGCATCGGCCTTCATCCCTCCGATCACTCCCGCCTCCTCGACCTGCTTTGTGCCCTGCGCGACCTCGGAAACTCCCTGTTAGTCGTCGAGCATGACGAAGAGACTCTCCGCCGCGCCGATCACCTGATCGAGCTCGGCCCCGGCGCCGGTACCGAAGGAGGTAGGCTCGTGGCCCAAGGCACTCCCCGGGAGATTTCCTCGGCCGAAAACTCCCTCACGGGTGCTTTCCTTTCCGGAAGGCGCAAGATTTCCTTCCCGCCCCGTCGACTCGCGTCCATTGGCCAACTGGTTTTGCGGGGGGCGTCCGCCCACAACCTCAAGGGAATCGACCTGAAAATTCCGCTTGGCGCCTTCACCTGTGTCACCGGGGTCAGCGGCTCGGGCAAAAGCACGCTGATCTTCGACACCCTGGCCCCGGCTCTCCTGCGCCACCTCCAAGGTCCCTCCGCCGCCCCGGAGCCCGGCTCTTTTGCCTCCTGGGAAGGCGCCGATCAAGTAAGCCGCGCCCTGGTCATCGACCAAACTCCGCTCGCTCGGATGTCCCGTTCCAACCCACTCACCCTCTTGGGTGTCTTTGACGAGCTCCGAAAACTTTTCGCCGCCCTGCCCGCCTCCCGAGCCCGGGGATTCGGCCCCTCCCGCTTCAGCTTTAACGTCCGCGGCGGCCGTTGCGAAACCTGCGGCGGCCATGGAGAGATCACCGTCCAGCTCCAGCTCCTTCCCGAAGCCGTGGCCCCCTGCCCCACCTGCGGCGGCCACCGCTACAACCGGGAAACCTTGGGCGTCACCTACCGCGGCCACTCCATCGCGGAGGTTCTCGATCTTTCCGTGGACCGGGCCCTCCAGCTCTTCCGCGCCATTCCCTCTCTCGCCTCCGCCCTGGAGGCCTTGCAGAAAGTCGGCCTGGGTTATCTTCCCATTGGCCAGCCGGCCGACCGCCTTTCCGGCGGTGAAGCTCAGCGGGTTCGCCTGGCCACCGCCCTCGCCTCCCGCACCCGCGGCCCCTCTCTCTATCTTTTGGACGAGCCCACCACCGGACTGCATTTGGCAGAGGTGGAACGGCTGCTTTCGGTTTTCTTCGCCTTGTGCGAATCCGGACATACTCTCGTCGTCGTGGAACATCATCCGGATGTCATCCGTCACGCCGACCACATCATCGACCTCGGCCCCGGCGGCGGCGAGGCCGGCGGACGCATTGTGGCTCAAGGCACGCCGGCGGAACTGACCCGTTGCAAGGAGAGTGCCACTGGCAAAATTCTCAAGGATCTCATGTCATGATGGCTCGTCGCTCCATCTTCATCTTCATTTTCATCCTCATCTCCGGACCCTCTCCCAGGCTGCAGGCCGGGGAACTCCCGAAAGACCTCCGCGTGGCCGAGGAGATGATCCGCGATGGACTGGCTCGGGATGCCGTCATCCGGATCCGTGGATGGCTGCAAAAAAACAGCTCTACCCCCCAACCGGAAGCCCAAGTCCTGCTGGCCGAAGCTCTTTTGGCTGACAGTCGCCCAACCGAGGCTTTGGCGGCTCTGCCCAAAAATCCTCCTGCCGAGTTGACCCAGCGGGTCCTCCTTGTGCAGGCCTCCGCCCTGAACGAGGCCCAAAGGTGGAAGGAAGCCCTGGTCGATTGGAAACGCCTGAACCTCTCGGCCCTGCCGCAAGCCCAAGCCAACCAGGCCCGGCTGGGCCTTGCCTCCGCGCTGCTGAACGAAAACCAGCGGGAAGAGGGCCAGAAGGAGCTGCGGCAGCTGATGGAAAAGGCGGATTCCCCCACCGCGGAGGCCGCCCGAATTCTCATGGTCAAAACCCTGTTGGCCGAGGGCCGGCAAGACGATGCCGAGAAGGAGCTGGCCACGATCAAGCCGGACGCCCCGCCTTCCGCCCGCGTCGAGGCCCGCTACTGGAAGGCGGAAATCACGGCGGCCCGGGGAAAAAGTGAGGAGGCTCGCGAGCTTTTCCAGAATCTGCTGGAGGAGACAGATGGAGCGGGGCGCGACCTGCTCGCCCGCGCCTGGATTGCCATCGGGCGGATTGATCGTGCCCGTGGAAAACCGGCCGACGCTGCGACATCCCTTGAGAAGGCTCTGGACCGGGGAGGTGATCCGGAAACCTATTTGGCGGCCGCCCGGGAATATCTCGCCGCGGCCCAAGCGTCCCAGTCCCTGCCGACGGCTGCCCTCCGCCTCCGTGACTCGGTCCGGGAAAGAGAAAACGACGACGAGAAGCGCGGCCGTTTTGCGCCCGCCCTGCTTCTTCTTGGCTCCGCCACACTGGAAGCCGGTAACGCCGAAGCTGCGGCTGCCGACCTCGACAACCTGATCAAAAACTACCCCTCCTCGCCCGCCGTTCCCGGAGCCCAGGTCATCCTCGCCGAAGCGTTGGCCAAGCAAGGGCAGGAGGCGGCCGCCCGCGATCAGCTTCGCACCCTACTCAAAAAAGCCGGCCTGCCTCCTGAGGTGGCCTACCAGGCCCATTTTGCCCTCGGCGATCTTCTCCTGAAGGAAGGAAAGGCTTTTGAATCGGCCACCGCGTATGAAGCCGCCCTCAAGACCGCCGCCACGCCATCGCAATCGGAGCAGGCCCTTTATAATGCCGCTTTGGCCACCGCTCGAATTCCGGATCCAGTCGGCTTCGTAAGACTGGAAAAGAGCTTTTCCGAGAAGTTTCCCGAAAGCGACCGACGGGCCGCCTTGGCGCTGGAACGTGGCCGCATGCTGGAATCAAAGGGCGACACCGCCGCCAGCCGCACCGCTTTGGAGGAGGTCGCCCAACTGCCCGGTTCCAGCTCCTTCCAAGCCGAGGCGGGACTGCGGCGGGCCAACTCCCTCCTCCGCGCCGGCAACTACCCCGAAGCCTCTGCCGCCTTTGCTGAATTTGAAAAATCTTTCCCCAACTCCCCGCTTCTTCCCCAGGCCCTTGCCTCCGGCATAGAAGCCCGCCTCCGGGCCAAGGAGTTGACCGGAACCCAGGCTCGGGCGGAGTTCGCCAAAATTCTCAGCCGCTTCCCGGACAGCACGCTCGCCCCGGCCCTCTCCTTCCAGATCGCCCAGACGCACTACGAAGAAAAGAACCACGGCGAGGCCCTGACCGCCTTCCGCGAAATGGCGAAAAAATTCCCCAAAGATCCCCTCGCCGATAACGCCCTTTACTATGCCGGCCTCAGCGCCCTTGCCCTCGGCAATCCCGAGGAGGCCACCAAACTGTTCCGCTCCCTGACGGAAAATTCCCCGCTCCGCACCGATGCCCGGCTGGCCGAAATTGATGCCTGCCGTGCTGCGGGTGACTACGCCGGTGGCCTGCAAATTGCCAACTCCCTTCTGGCCAACCGCACCCCCGACCAGCGCGCTTGGGTGGAGATCAGCAGGAGGCGGTTGGCCTGTGAATTCGCCCTGGGCGGGACGGATAAGAGCAATCTGGAAAGATCCGTCACCACCGCCGAGGGCATCGTGAAAAGTCCGGCCGCCGATGCCTCGGATAAAAACGAGGCCGGCTTTATCCGGGGACGCTCGCTGGAACAGCTCGGCCGGGAGGATGAGGCATTGCAGGCGTATCTCGACGTGCTTTACGGCCGACTGGGCACCGCCTCAGCTGCCCCCTCCCAACCGGAATACCTCTGGTTTGCCCGTGCCGGTGCTGAGGCCGCGAGGATTCAGGAGAAACGCGGCGATTTCAAGGGGGCCCTCGCTATCTATCGAATTCTGGAAAACGCCGGTGGCCCCAATCAGGCCGCGTTTGCCCGGAAAATCGATGATCTCCGCAACCGGCACTTCCTCTGGTCCGAACAGTAGCCTCTTTCCACCTCCCGCTCACCTCCTTCCACCAACCGATCTCCTTCCGCTTTCCCAATTCCCCTATTTTTCATCTGAATCCTAATCGTCCAGGACGCTTCGCGTCCTGTTGACATCCCCTTTCCATTCAATAACTTTTGCATCTTATCCTGATGCGTTTTTCCGACTTAAAGCCATGAAAGCCAAGCACTCCCAAAACCCCGGGCACCCGCCCACCGAAGAGCCCAAGATCGTTCTTCCCGATGGCCAACCCGCTCCATCCGCCCCTCAAATCACCACCAAGCCGGATTCCTCGTCGGAAATCGCTTCCCTCAAGGACCAGTTGCTCCGCCTCCGTGCTGATTTCGAAAATTCCCGCAAACGTTTGACTCGCGAAAAAGAGGAATCCCTCAAGTACGCCAACCAATCGATCCTTTCGGATCTCCTCCCCCTACTCGATCATCTGGAGCTCGGGCTCCAGGCCGCTGCCTCAGCCAAAGATGTCGCCTCCGTGATCGCGGGCCTCAAGCTCATCCAAGGCCAGTTCGACCGATTCCTTACCGACCACGGCGTCACCCCCATCGATGCCGTTGGCCAACCTTTCGACCCACACCTGCATGAAGCCCTTGGTCAGGAACCAGCCGCCGGCAAACCCGAAGGCACCGTCCTCCACCAGCGTCGCCGAGGCTATAAGATGGGTGAACGCCTTCTTCGCCCCGCCAGCGTGGTTACGGTCGCCCCTGCCCAACCCGCCTGATCCGTGGCCGCGAAAAAGGACTATTACGAGGTTCTGGGTGTCGCTCGTGGCGCCACCGCGGAGGAGATGAAGAAAGCATACCGCAAACTTGCTCTTCAACATCACCCTGACAAACACAAGGGCGACAAAAAAGCCGAAGAAAAATTCAAGGAGATCGGCGAAGCCTACGAAATTCTCTCCGATCCGCAAAAGCGCGAGGCTTACGACCGTTTTGGCCATCAGGCCTTTGCCCCGGGCGGCGGCATGGGAGGCGGTGGTTTCCACGATCCATTCGAGCTATTCCGCGAGGTATTCAGCTCGGGCGGACTCGGCGGCACCATTTTCGGCGACATCTTCGAAGACGCCTTTGCCGGAGGTGGCGGGGGTGGGCGCGGCCGTCGCCGTGGTTCCCGCTCGACCCAGGGCGCCGATCTTCGTTACGACCTCGAGATCGATTTTCTGGAGGCCGTCCAGGGCTGCGAAAAGGAGATCACCATCCGCCGTCCCGCCCCCTGCTCCCACTGCGAAGGTACGGGGGCCGCGGCCGGCTCCAAGGTCGTCACCTGTTCCACCTGTCGCGGGCAGGGACAGGTGGCTGTCAACCGGGGCTTCTTCTCCATTGCCCAGCCCTGCCCGAAATGCGGCGGCACCGGCCAAACCATCGAACATCCCTGCAAACATTGTCACGGGGAGGGTCGCGCCGAACAAAATGCCCGCATCAAATTAAAAATCCCTTCCGGGGTCGATACCGGTGCCCGCCTCCGCTCCTCCGGCCAAGGCGAAGCCGGGACCCGCGGCGGGGCGGCAGGTGACCTCTACGTCGTCTTGACCGTCCGCTCCCACCCCGTCTTTGAACGGCAGGAGGACGACCTCTTCTGTGAGGTGCCGGTCTCTTTTGCCCAACTCACTCTCGGAGCGGAGATCAGCGTTCCCAGCCTGAACGGGGAACTGAACCTGAAAATCCCCGCCGGCACCGCCTCGGACAAGGTCTTCCGGCTCCGGGATCAGGGCGTCCCCTCCCTCTCTGGCCGGGGCAAGGGGGACCTCCATGTGCGCGTCCGCGTGGAGATTCCCAAGCACCTCAACTCCGCCCAGAAACAGGCACTCGAACAGTTCTCCCGGTTGTGCGATGACTCCACCCACCCCGAGCATCACTCCTTCCTCGAAAAAGCCCGGAAGCTTTTCCAGGGCTAACCCGTGCCCGGCCACCGCTTTTACCAACCCGACTTGGCGACCGGACACCTTTCCCCTGAGGAGTCCCACCATGCCGTTCATGTCCTGCGACTTCGTTCGGGCGACTCCGCCGCCGTCTTTGACGGCCGCGGCACCGAGGCCCGTGTCCGCCTAACCTCCGCGGATCCGGGAGGTGTGAGCTTTGAAACTCTCTCCACCGCCAAGACCCCCCGCCCCGCCTGCCGGATCCGTTTCGGCCAAGCTTTGATCAAGCCGGCCGGGATGGAGTTGCTTTTGCAGAAACTCACCGAACTGGGGGTCTCGGAAATTTGGCCGATCGTCTCGGAGCGTTCCGTCTCCAAACCAGAGGGCGAAAAAAGAATCTCCTCCCGCTGGCAGACCATCGCCCTCTCCGCATGCAAACAGTCCGGTCAAAACTGGCTTCCCACGATCCCCGAGGCCGCACCCCTGGACTCCTTCCTCGCCGCCGCAGATCCCGCCCCGCCCATTGCCCGGATCATCGGCTCGCTTCAGCCGGAGGCCCGCCCCCTTTCCATCCTGGTGGCAGAAGCCAAGAAAGCCGGGCCGGTTTCTGCCGTCGATGTCCTGATCGGTCCTGAGGGGGACTTCAGCCCGGCCGAGATTGGCCGGGCCCGGGCCGCCGGTTTCCGACCCGCCTCGCTGGGGCCGCTGGTCCTCCGCTCAGAAACCGCCTCGATTTTCGTCGCCGCAGCCCTTCATTACGAACTGAACCTGCCCCATTGAAACCCTTGCTCATCTGCACCGACTTCGACGGAACGCTCACCAACGAGGATCCTTCGGCTCCCTTGGCCCCCGGGTTTTTCACTTGGCTGCAGTCTGCCCGAAAAAAGGGCGATGTTTCCTGGGTGGTGGCTACCGGACGCTCTTGGGAGGGCCTGCGGGAAGCCCTGCTGCATCACCAGGCTCCATTGTTCCCGGAATGGATCGTTACGGTGGAAAGAGAAATCCACCGCGTACAGGAACGGGAAGCCCACCCTGTGGAGAAATGGAACCAAACCTGCACCGAGGTTCATGAATCCCTGTTCGGCCGGCATGGTGCGATTTTGGAACGGATCGAGCGTGAAGTGGGCAGCCACGAGGATGTGACCGTCATTCCGGACGTGGGCGCCATCGGCCTGGTGGTGGACTCCCCCACCGGGATCGCCCATGCGGAAAAGTTAGTGAAGGAAATCCTCAAGGACCGGCCGGAGATTATCACCATCCGAAACGGACCGTATTTCCGCTTTGCCCATGCCGACTATCACAAGGGCTCCTGCCTCGGCCACGTCCAGGCCCTCATGGATCTGGGGCCCGCCTCCACTTTTGTCGCTGGGGACAACCTGAATGATCTCTCCATGCTGCAGCGCGGCTGCGGACACTACCTCGCCTGCCCCTCCAACTCCCATGAAGAGGTCCTCCAGCAGGTCAAAAAGGAGGGCGGCTACCTCGCCAAGGCCACCGGGGGAGCTGGCATCGCCGAGGCCCTGAACTTCTTCTTTCGTTAATGCCGCTCTTCTTGGAAAAGGGCTCAAAATCTTTTGAATTAAACCCCTGTAGGGCCGTGCTCCGGCGCAGCCGTCATCCCAAACTTACTTAATCTTAATCCTAATCCTAATCGATCTCCCTCTTCCAACCTCCCCCGCCACCCTTTAAGGTTAATCACACCATGCCACGCCGGACCGACATAAAATCGATTCTGATCATCGGTTCCGGCCCCATCATCATCGGCCAAGCCTGCGAATTTGACTACTCCGGCGTCCAGGCTTGCAAGGCCCTCCGGGAGGAGGGCTACCGCGTCATCCTGATCAACAGCAACCCCGCCACCATCATGACGGACCCCGAGTTTGCCGACCGGACCTATGTCGAGCCCATCACCCCGGAAGTCGTCGAACTCATCCTCGCGAAGGAAAAGCCCGACGCCCTTCTTCCCACCCTGGGGGGCCAGACGGCCCTCAATACCGCCATGGCCCTCCATGAATCTGGCGCCCTCCAGCGGCATCAGGTCAAACTCATTGGCGCCCAGGTCGAAGCCATCCGCAAGGGCGAAGACCGCCAGCTCTTCAAGGACTGTATGGCCAAAATTGGCCTGGAATGCGCCCGTTCGGCCACCGCCCACACCCTGGAAGAAGCCCGGGCCGGGGCGGCCAAAATCGGCTCCTTTCCCCTGATCATCCGCCCCGCCTTTACCCTTGGCGGAACCGGGGGTGGGGTGGCCTACAACCGGGAGGAGTTTGAAAAGTTTGCCGCCTCGGGACTCGACGCCTCCCCCACCTCTGAAATCCTGATCGAGGAATCCCTTCTCGGCTGGAAGGAGTACGAGATGGAGGTCATGCGCGATCACGCCGACAACTGCGTCATTGTCTGTTCGATCGAGAATTTCGACCCCATGGGCGTCCATACCGGGGACAGCATCACGGTCGCCCCTGCCCAAACCCTCACGGATCGCGAATACCAGCGCATGCGCGACGCTTCCTTTGCCGTCATTCGGGAGATCGGTGTCGAAACCGGGGGCTCCAATATCCAGTTCGCCGTCTGCCCCCACACCGGCCGGATGATTGTCATCGAGATGAATCCGCGCGTTTCCCGCTCCTCAGCGCTTGCCTCCAAGGCCACCGGATTCCCCATCGCCAAAATCGCGGCCAAGCTCGCCGTCGGATACACCCTGGACGAACTGAAAAACGACATTACCCGGGAGACCCCCGCCAGCTTCGAGCCCACCCTCGACTACGTCGTGACCAAGATTCCCCGCTTCACTTTTGAAAAATTCCCCGGGGCGGAGCCGGTCCTCACCACCTCCATGAAAAGCGTGGGTGAGGCCATGGGAATTGGCCGTACCTTCCGCGAATCCTTCATGAAGGCTCTCCGTTCCCTGGATCTCAAGGGGCGCGAGGGACGCCTGGATCTCGGCACACGCACCGCAGCCGTACCTGAAGATCAACTCACCCACCAACTCCGCATCCCCCACCCAGCCCGGTTATGGTACCTCAGCCATGCGCTGAATCGGGGGTGGTCGGTCGAACGCATTCACGAGATCACCAAAATTGACCCGTGGTTTCTCGATAATCTTCAGGAAATCACCGAGATCGCCCGCCGGGTCGAGAAGGAGTCCTGGCTGGGGAATCCCGCCGGTCTCCCGCTGCTCCGGGAAGCCCGCCTCGCCGGGTTGTCTGATCTCGATCTCGCCCGTCTGCTCCCCGGTCCGGAAACTGAACTGGCAACCCGCGCCCGCACCATCCGCGCTTGGCAGGAAAAACAGAAGCTCCTCCCTACCTTTCGCCTCGTCGACACCTGCGCCGCCGAATTCGAGGCCTACACCCCCTACTTCTACTCCACGTACGATGCGGACGACAACGAGTCCCGTCCGACCCCCAAGCCCAAAATTCTGATTCTGGGCGGCGGCCCCAACCGGATCGGCCAGGGGATCGAATTCGATTACTGCTGTGTCCACGCCAGTTTTGCCCTCCGTGAGGACGGCTTCGAAACCATCATGGTCAACTCCAACCCAGAGACCGTCTCCACCGATTACGACACTTCCGACAAACTCTTTTTCGAGCCCCTCACTGCCGAGGACGTCATCCACATCTACCGGGCGGAGAACCAAGACGACCTGGTCCGGGGAATCATCGTTCAGTTTGGAGGCCAGACCCCCCTGAATTTGGCCTCCGAGCTCCAGGCCGCAGGAATCCGGATTCTCGGCACCCCGGTGGAATCCATCGAACGGGCCGAGGACCGGAAACTCTTCTCCGTCATGCTCGACAAGCTGGGCCTACGCCAGCCTCCCAACGGAACCGCCACCACCACCGAAGAGGCCTTGGCCGCCGCCAAAAAGATCGGCTTCCCCCTCCTGCTGCGCCCCTCCTTTGTTTTGGGCGGACGGGCCATGCGGATCGTCTATTCCGAGGACGAAATCCGCACCTATATGAAGGAGTGCACGGAGGTGGCCCCGGGTCGGCCCGTGCTGCTCGACCGCTTCCTAGAGGACGCCACCGAGGTCGATGTCGACTGCGTGGCCGATGGCAAAGATGCCGTTATTGGGGCGGTGATGGAGCATATTGAGCAGGCAGGCATCCATTCGGGCGACAGCGCCTGCGTCATCCCCTCCCACTCCCTGCCCAAAAAGGTGATCGAGGAGATCCGCCAAGCCACCCTGGCGCTGGCCAAGGAACTGGGAGTCCGCGGCCTGATGAATATCCAGTTTGCGGTCCAAAAGGAGACGGTCTACGTGCTCGAAGTGAACCCCCGCGCCTCCCGCACGGTTCCCTTTGTCAGCAAAGCCATCGGCAAGCCGCTGGCCAAGATCGCCGCCCGGGTGATGTCCGGAAAATCCCTCAAGGAGCTTGGCTTCACCTCGGAGATCATCCCCACCCATTTTTCCGTCAAGGAAGCCGTCTTCCCTTTCGCCCGATTCCCCGGAACCGACATTCTGCTCGGCCCGGAAATGAAATCGACCGGCGAAGTGATGGGGGTCGACCACTCCTTCGGGCTGGCTTACGCCAAAAGCCAGATGGCCGCTCAACCCTCTCTCCCGAAATCCGGCACGGTTTTCCTCAGTGTCCGGGATATCGACAAGGGCGCCGCGGTGCGTCTCGGCCAGAGCTTACACGATCTCGGATTCAAGATCGTCTCCAGCAGCGGCACCGCCCGCAAACTGGCGGATGCCGGCATTCCCGTCACCCCCCTGCTCAAACTGTCCGAAGGCCGCCCCAATGTGGTGGATCTGATCAAAAACCGGGAAATTGTCCTCGTCATCAACACGCCGGCCGGTGCCGTGGCCCGGAGCGAAGAGGTTCAGATCCGGACCAGCGCCCTCCAACATAAGATTCCCGTCATGACCACTGTGGCCGCCGCCCAAGCCAGCCTGGAAGGCATTAAGTCCCTTCGTTCCCACGGCCTCTCCGTCCGCGCCCTCCAAGACTACCACTCTTGATTTAGGTGGGCACTGAGGCCTGGTGCCCCATACTTTCGTAAACGTAATCGTAAACATAAACGAAAGATCCCGCAGATCCTAACCGATGATTCGAAACTTGATCTTCGACTGGTCCGGCACCTTGGTGGACGACCTCACCCCTGTCCTCGAGGCCACCAACCGGGTCTTTGCCGCCCACGGAAAACCTCCTTTCGACCGCCAAACCTTTCGGGAGAAGTTCTACCTCCCCTACGAAGGCTTTTATAAAGAACACATTCCCCATGCCCCCATTCAGGAGCTGGAGCAGATCTTCCGTGAGGTTTTTCGGGAGTTGCACCACTCCGTTTCGCTACTTCCCGGTGCCCGGGAAATTCTCGAGTACTGCCACTCGCAAAACCTCTCGGTTTTTCTCTTAAGCACCGTCCACGAGGCGG
>JBBAWG010000002.1:59643-67017 GCA_040397305.1 Methylacidiphilales bacterium
TACTGCCACTCGCAAAACCTCTCGGTTTTTCTCTTAAGCACCGTCCACGAGGCGGACTTCGAGGATCAGTCCCGGCGCCTGGGCGTGGATCACTTTTTCCGGGAGGCCTACGCCGGGGTGCCGGACAAGCGGGACGCCATCCACGGGATTCTCAAGGACCACCATCTGCGCCCCGAAGAGACTCTTTTCGTCGGAGACATGGAACACGACGTGGCCACCGCGCGCCACGGGGGAATCCGATCCTGCGCCGTCCTCACCGGATACGATTCCCTTGCCAAACTTCAGAAAGCCCTGCCCGACCACATCGCGCCGGACATGTTTGCCGTATCGGAAATTCTCAAGCGTCATGCTGCCCCCGAGCCCCTTCCCCCCACACCCACGGTGGGTGCCCTGATTGTGGGACCAGAGAAAAAACTCCTGATGGTCCACACCCTTAAATGGTCAGGCCTCTGGGGCATCCCAGGAGGAAAAATCAAGCCAGCCGAATCGGCTGAAAAGGCTTTAAAACGGGAGATCCTCGAGGAAACCGGCCTGAAAATCACCGGAATCGAGTTCGCCATGGCTCAGGACTGCATCCGGTCCAAGGAGTTTTACAAACCAGCCCATTTTGTTCTGCTCAACTACCTTGCCAAAACTTCCCAGAAAAAGGTCACTCTGAACCCCGAAGCCGACGACTATCGCTGGTGCACCCTCAAGGAGTGCTACCAACTCAAGCTCAACACCCCCACCCGCATCCTGCTGGATTGGTATAAATCCAAGACAAAGGTGGGGCGGGGTCGATGACCCCGCCTGTTCTCTGCCTTGATATTTAAAATTACAACGAGGCGGCCTCATCGAGGCCGCCCTACCAAATCCTCCCGCCTGTCACTTTCCACCTGCCCCAAATTTCCTCTTTCTTTCTTCATAAGCTGTCGAATGATCGATTCATGACCTGGCAATCCTTCCCCTACAAGATCGACGCCAAGGCCGGACAGACCCTCTACTTCTGCTCCTGTGGCCAGTCCAAGAACCCACCCTACTGCGACGGCTCCCACAAGGGTTCGGGCAAAGCCCCGCGGTCCGTAAAGGTTGAAAAAGATGGCCCGGTCTGGGCCTGCGGCTGCGGGAAGTCCAAAAATCCGCCTTACTGCGACGGCTCACACAAAGGCTGAGCTTCGCTCAGCTCGATGAAGGGGCAGGATTAAGATTAAGAAGGCCTGACGCCTTGCTGATTTAGATTCCCAATCAACTTAATCTTAATCTTTCCGGCTAATCTGCGCGGGGCTCTGCCCCGTAAAAGCCCCGCGGACTCAGCGCGTCCCCATCCCCACGCCCTGCACTGTCTGAAACACCTTCCCTTCCGTTTTGATCGACGGAGCAATGATAATCTCTGTCTCCTGAAACTCTCGGATGCTTTTGGCCCCCACGTTCCCCATGCACGTGACAATCGCCCCTACCAGATTTTGCGAACCGTCATCCAACGTGGCCGGCCCAAACAGGATCTGCCTTAAGCTTCCCGTTACCCCCACCTTGATCCGCGTTCCCCTCGGCAGGTTGGCGTGGGGTGTGGCCATGCCCCAATGGTTCCCCTGCCCGGGGGCCTCTTCACAGCGTGCAAACGCGCTGCCGATCATCACCGCATCCGCTCCACAGGCGAACGCCTTGCAGATATCCCCACCTTTGTTCATCCCCCCATCGGTGATGATCGGGACATAGCGACCGGTTTTCTTGTGATAGGCGTCGCGGGCCGCGGCGCAGTCCACCGTGGCGGTCACTTGAGGGACCCCCAACCCCAAAACACCCCGGGTCGTGCAGGCCGCGCCGGGTCCCACGCCAACCAACAGACCGGAAATCCCCGCCTCCATCAACTCCACACTCACCCCATACGTCACGGTGTTGCCCACCACCACCGGGATCTTCATCGTCTTGCAAAACTTGGCCAAATCCAGGGTCTTGTATTCGGAGGAAATGTGGCGAACGGTCGAGACCGTCGACTGCACCACAAAAATATCTGCCCCGGCTTTCTGGGCGATCGCCCCGTACTTTTCGGCTTTTTGCGGGATGGAGGAAACCGCCGCGATAATGCCGGCCTTCTTCATTTCCTTGATCCGTTTGGCGATCAACTCCTCCTTGATCGCCGGGATATACATCTTCTGGATCAGGTGGGTGCTGGTCTCCTTGTCCGCCTTGGCTATCTGCGAGAGAACCTCCGCCGGATTCTCATACCGGGTCTGCACCCCTTCCAGATTCAACACCGCCAACCCGCCCATTTTGCCCATCGCCACGGCGAACTTCACATCCACCACCCCGTCCATCGCCGAGGCCAGGATCGGGACCTTGAACGTGTGTTTCCCAATGGAGAACTCGGTGTTGACCTCGTTCGGGTTGACCGTCACATCCCCCGGCACGAGGGCAATCTCGTCAAAACCGTAGGTGACCCGTGCCTTGCGATTCCGTCCGATCCACATTCCCATGATTCAGTTCCCTTCAGGTAGGGCGGGTTGCACAGGGTGCCGGGCGCCACAGCGACGGCACCGCAGGGTATGCCAGGCGTGCTCCCGCGGGTTGCGCGCCCCGCAGTGCGGGCAGGAAACCGTTTCCCGATACCGGCGGAAAAGGCGCGATGCTTGCCATCCACCAAACATCCACAAAACAAAAACGATGCCAAGGAAAAGGCAAAGGTAACCCAGAAGAAGTTGTGAAGGAGTCAGGCTCACGGTTTCCCCTCCGTCGGCGGCTCGACAGCCCAGAGCACCCGGACCCGGCCCCACTGGATCCACCGCCCCGGAGCCGGTTCAAACCTCCAGGCCCGCAAAAGGTTGGAGGCTTCCCGATCCACCGCCGGATCTCCCGTGGTCCCTTCCAAAAACACGAACCTCACCGCCCCATCCTCATCCACCCCCACCCGAGCGGTGGTGGGTTCCAGGGCACTGGCACTTTTCATCACCGGCAATTCCAAGGACGTGGTCGGCTTGCGTCCCCTCAGCTCCCCTGCCACTTCCACCCAAGTCTCCAAAACCGGCCGGCCCTTAGCGGGTCCAGCCTTCGGCAACAGGGAGCTGCGGTACTGGCCCAGCGCAGTTTCCGCCCGCACCGCCAACGGCGCATCCGCCCCGACTTGGGACGGGCGAAAGGCGGGGACTGTGGCCGGCGCCTGGGCCGCCCACGAGGTGTCCTGCCACGGCAATAAGACCGACTCCGCCAACCTGGGTGGGGTCGCCCCAGGGTAAACAATGGCCGAAGGCTCAAAGATCTGCGCGTAACCGCCCGGTAAATCTGCCTCGGCCATCAACATGACCCTGCCCGGACTGGGCGGGGGGATAGGAGCAAACTCACCCGGATCCCGGAACAGTGAAAACGCCACCCCGTGGGCGCTAAGAGACAGAATCAAAAACCCGGCCAGTCGCCGGCCAGCTCGGGTCTTAGGCCCGGGCAACCTCAGCTTCACGGTGCCGTTCCGTCGGACTTTGAGGCCAGGACGGCGGAAAGCCCGTTTTGCACCACCACATCCAGCAACTGCGTGACCACTCCGTGGCGCAACTCCCGGTCCGCCCGGATCACCACCGCGGCCCGTGGCTCCGCCTTGGCGATCCGCGCCAGCTCCACCCGCAGCTTCGCCAGATCCGTCACCCGGTCGTTAAAGAAGATCTGCGGCTTCAGCCCGGCCGTGGCCGTGATCACATACCGCGTATCGCTCACGCCGCCCTTCGACTGCCCCGGCGAGGGCGGATCCACCACGATGCCGGGCTGAAACACAAAGCTGGAGGTCAGGAGAAAAAAAATGAGGAGCAGCAGGATCACATCCACCAGCGGAGCCACGTCGAGCGGCCCCCGCAGGACCCGGGCGCTCGTCCGAACCTTCATGCCGCCGGTTTCTCGGCCCGCGGCTCCGTGGTGACCGGCGTGACCACGGCAGTCGACCGCGTCCGCCCGCCTTCTTTCAGAATCTGGATCATCTCGATCCCCGCCCGCTCCATGTCCTGAACCGCCCCGTTCATCCGCGAAACCAGAAAGTTGTAGGCCACATATACCGGGATCGCCACGACCAGCCCGGCGGCCGTGGTGAGCAACGCCTCCCAAATCCCCCCCGCGAGCTCGCCCACCGGCACCGTACCCCGGGCTTGGTTCACGGTCTGAAACACATTGATCATTCCTGTCACCGTTCCCAGCAATCCGAGCAGCGGGGAAATATATCCCACCGTGGCCAAGATCGAGAGGTTCTTCTCCAGCCGGGGCACCTGCAACTGCGCCACCTCCTGCAAAGCCTCGCGCAGATCCCCCAGTGGTAGATCCCTCTTCAGCAACGCGGCCTGCACCACCCGCACCGCCGGGCCATGGGCCTCGTCACACCGCTCCAAGGCCTCGGTAAAACGCTTTTCCTTCACCAGCGCCTGGATTCCATCCAGAAAAGGGTCCAGCGGCACCCCCATACGCCGATACTCGTACACCCGCTCCAAAAAGACCGCCACCGCCACAATGCTGGCCCCGAGGATGACCCACATGATGGGCCCGCCCAACCGCACCAGTTCAAAGAGGGTCGACGGCATCTTTCCTTTCTATCTCTTCCCCGCCTTCGAGGCCACCCTGCGAACAATCTCCCCCGCCATCTCCCGGGTCCCGACGCTCTTCTCTCCTGCAGCTGCGATATCCGCCGTCCGCCACCCCTCCCGAATCGCCCCCGCCACCGCGGTGCGGATCGACTCCGCCGCCGGCCGATTCTCGAAACTCATCTCGAACATCAGAGCCAGGGAGAGAATCTGGGCAATCGGATTGGCGATCCCCTTGCCGGCGATATCTGGGGCCGAACCCCCGGCCGGCTCATAGAGACCAAAGCTCCCCTGCCCCAGCGAGGCACTCGGCAACATCCCCAAGGAACCGGCCACCGCCGCCGCTTCGTCGCTCAAAATGTCCCCAAAAAGATTTTCACAAAGCAACACATCGAACCGTCCGGGATCCCGCACCAACTGCATCGCCGCGTTGTCCACGTAGATAAAGTCCAGCGTGATCCCCGGGTGCTTGGCGGCCAAGGCCTTCACGGTCTTCCGCCAAAGCAGGCTGCTTTCCAGCACATTGGCCTTGTCCACCAAAGTGACCCTCTTTTTTCGGCCAGCCGCCGCTCGGAACGCGACCTCGGTCACCCGTTCAATCTCATGGGTTTCATAAGCCATCGTGTCCACCGCACGTTCCCCCGTTCCCTTCTTCACCGTCTCCTTGGGTTGACCGAAATACAACCCGCCGGTCAGCTCCCGAACCACCAGCACATCAAACCCCCCAGCCACCCGATCCGGACGCAAAGGCGAGCAGCCCACCAGTTCCGGATACAACACTGCCGGCCGAAGATTCGCGTAGAGGCCAAAGATTTTTCTCAGGGGCAAAAGCGCCGCCCGCTCGGGCTGTTCGTTCGGCGGGAGCGACTCCCACTTCGGCCCACCCACACTGCCGAAAAGCACCGCGGTGGACGATCGGCAAAGTTCCACCGTCTCCTCCGGCAAGGCCTTGCCCTTGGCATCAATCGCCGCTCCCCCTACCAGACCCTGCTTCCACTCCAGCTTGAAGCCGTGGCTGTTCTCAACCGCCTCGGCCACCTTGAGAGTCGCCTCCATCACTTCCGGGCCGATTCCGTCCCCGGCTAAGACCGCTACCCTACCCTTTGCCTCTGCCATCTATCCTTCCTAAATCGTTGACCTCGCCGACTCAAGCATTCGACACCCCCTCATCCCTTTTCTATCTTTTCGGTATGGCCCTTTCACCGACTGAATCCCGGCTTCATTCCGCCTTGGTCGACTATCTTGATGCTGTTGGCCAAGGTAGGGCGGGATCTCCGCATCCCGCCTGGACTGAAAAACTCAAGCTCTCCATGCAGAACCTCGAAACCCTGGAGTCCGAACTCTCCTCCCAGCTCGACCCTCGTCTTCGCCACTTTTTTGAATCGAAAAGTTACCGCAAAGCCCACGACTACCTGTCAGCACTTGCCTCGTCGGGACTGGCCAACGATCCAAGCTCCCGCCAAGCTTGTTCCCGGTGAGCAGCGAACCGCGTTACTACTACGTCGACGCCCAAAATCAGGCCAGCGGCCCGATCGCCCTGGCCGGCCTCCTCGCCCTCAAGGCCGCCGGGACCGTCACGGATGCCACTCTCGTGGTGGTTGAAGGCGGTGCCGAATGGGTCGCCTTCTCAACCCTCAAGACCGCACAGCCTACTCCCGCCCCAGCCGCGGTAACTCCTGCGGCCACCAGCTCGACACCAACCCCTCAAGCGACCACCGGAACCGGAGCCCTCCGAAGCCTTGGCGAAGCAGGGTCATCTTTATCCTCAACGGCGGAGCCGCTTTGGGCATCCCAGCTCAGCCAAAAGCTGGAAAAGCTGAATGGCACCATGGAGAGGTTGATTGTCTCCCTCGAAAGGTCCCGCCCTGCAACCGTGTCTGGTCCGGTTCCCGCCACTGCCGCCCTCCATGCCGAAAAGATCAGCCTCAACCCCACCCCCAAACCCGGGATCGCCTCCATCGGTACCACTCCCGCCCCCACGCCGGCTGGAATCCCTGCAGCCGCCCCCCGCCCCACCTCGGCCACCACCCTTTCGCCACTCGCCGTCCCCGCCAATGCCCAAAAATCCGCCCTCCCTCTTCCCTCCCTCGGCAAGGTCCCTGGGCCCGCGCCCGTCGGCGCTCCCAAGCCCGGTGCTTTCCCCAAACCAGCCGGTGTCATGCCTTCACCCACCGCCGCCCCCGCCAAGGGGAATATCTTCTCAAAATTCCTCAAGAAATAATCCGCCCACTAGGTCGGGCCCGACGGCCAAGACGGTCCGCAACCTGTCTCATTCCCTGCCTAAAATAGGTGGGGCGGCCTCGATGAGGCCGCCTGCGCCGACTTTTTTCAACTCAGGCGGGGTCATCGACCCCGCCCCACCTGTTTGTCTTTTTTACCCTTTCTTCGTCTGCGCTGCTTCCCGTTGCGCCTTCTTCGCTGCCTTGGCCGCTTTCGCCGCCTGGCGCTCCTCGGGATTGAGACGCCCATCCCCGTCCTTGTCGTATTTGGCCACCATCTCCTTCCGCTTGGTTTCCATGGCAGCACGGCGCTCCGCCTTCTCGCTCTCGCTCAGCTTGCCGTCACCATCCTTGTCGTACTGGCCCTGGAGACGCTTGAAAGCGTCCTTCCGGCCCGCCTCCTTTGCCGCCGTCTCCTGGGCATCCAGCTTGCCATCCTGATTGGCATCAAACCGCTTTTCCCAGCGGTTCATCTTTTCCCCGTCCTGACACTCCTGGGCCAAGAGACGAGGGCTAAGGTTGAATAAGGATATGGCGAGCAGACCCAAGGTCACCCCGCCCCGGTAATTTTTGATGTGTGTCTTCATATAGG
The DNA here is from genome assembly GCA_040397305.1 of Methylacidiphilales bacterium. GTDB lineage: Bacteria > Verrucomicrobiota > Verrucomicrobiia > Methylacidiphilales > Verrucolacustridaceae > Verrucolacustris. The sequence goes on from JBBAWG010000002.1 coordinate 66,981, forward strand.
ATTAGACTTCGAAAAACGGAAAAGGATGCGGTCCTTT
>JBBAWG010000002.1:67117-68397 GCA_040397305.1 Methylacidiphilales bacterium
GCCGCACTCCTGTCCTTCGCCCTCCACTTCTTGATCAACCTTACCGGCAACCGACTTCGTGTGTATTTCCCTCCTTTGCCCGACTGGTGAGACTTCACCCTCTTGGCCAAATCATTCGTCCAACCCGTGTAAAACGACCCATCCCCGCACTCCAACACATACACCCAGCAGCTCTTTAGCCGTTTAGTGTTTAGCTTCTTAGCCATTTTGAGCTCACTCGCCCGATCTTCCCTCCATGACTAACCGCTAAAAGCCTAATCCCCTTCTCGCAAAAAATTCTTTCTCCCCGCCTTAATCGCTGCTCTTCGTCGCTTTGTTTCCACCATCTGCTTCTTGGTGACTCGGCTTCTTTTCGCTTTCCGACTCCTCTCCCTCGACCGCTCCGCCTCCGCACGCTGCCGCGCCCTCTTTTCACGCAACGCCAAGGCCTCGATTAATCGTTCCCGCGCCCGCACCCGGTTGGCCTCCCTGGTTCTTTCCTCCTGCGCGATCACCCGAATTCCCGTCGGCACGTGCCTCAACACCACCCGCGTCTCCACCTTCTGCACGTTCTGCCCGCCCCGCCCGCCCGACCTCGAAAACTCCTCCACCAAATCCCTCTCCTCAATCTTCAAGGGGTCTTACTCCATCTGAGGGTTTCTCGTTTACGATTACGTTTACCTTTACGAGACCGTGCATACTCAATTTTACACGTAAACGTAAACCTAAACGTAATCGAACCGCCTACTTCTTCTTCCATTTCCCGTCGTCCGCTTGCACCCATTCCCCTGGATAACTCGACTCCCTCGCCCGCTCCGAAAACTCCTTGGCATACTCCGCCGCGGTCTTCCCCTCCACTTCCGCCTTTTCCTGAAACAGCTTCTCCCGCGCCGCGTTCTCCTTGGCCACGACTGACTTCGCATAATCCGCATACGTCGGGTCCTTTGGCACCTCCTTCAGAACCAGTAAGCCGTCCCGACCCTCCCCCGCCTTCCGGTCATTCTTCAGCTCCTGCACCTGATGGGACAGCATTCGCCGCTCCTCCGCCGCACTCAGGGGCGACTCCTCCCCCTTGGCCGAAATCCCCCCCTTGTTCTCCACATCCACCTTCATCTTCACGTCCACCTGCAACGGCTCGGGAGTGTTCAAGTTCACGGTCGCACAACCGGCCAGTGCCATCGACACCCCTAAGCTTAAAAGCCCTCTCATCCCAGCCACTCTACGGCTCATCCCTAGAATTCTCAACCTTAGGTGGGGCGGGCTCGATGAGCCCGCCTGAATTGAGTTTTTTTCGAATGATC
>JBBAWG010000003.1:0-30465 GCA_040397305.1 Methylacidiphilales bacterium
AATGTGGTGACGATCACGTTGCCGTCCGGGTTGGTCGCGGGGGATGTGTTTACTTATAGTCTGAGCGAGGATTTGGATAGCAACGGAACGATTGGCGCCGGAGAGCAAGTTACGGCCAAGGTGACCTTGCAGGCCTCGAGCGACCTGGCCGGGAGCTTGGATGTACACTCCTCCGGCCTGAACGGGTCGAACTTTGAGGTGGTCTTTGTCACGATGCCGGGAGCCCGGATCCAGGTGCAGAAGACGACCTCCCTCTCTCCGGCCAACTGGATCGACGTGGGCGGCCCGATGACGGCGGATGCCAACGGATACGTGATCTACAGCGAGTCCACCTCCCTGGGATCCGGGTTCTATCGCGCCTATCGGGCACCCTGATTGCGGGTGGAAGGTTGAAGGCGGGAGGGGGCAGGGTGGGTCGTGGAGCGGAGCTTTCTAGGATGGAGATTGAACAGGCCTTTGAGTACTCGGCCCTTCCGCCACGAAACCCTAAAACCCAACCAGCTCCCAACCGGCCAACCGTTCGCTTGAAGTGAAGGGGTAAGAGGACAGAATCAGATTGTGCACACGGGAACATTCTTTTTATCCCTCGCGGAGAAGCTGGTCCGGCATCCGAAGCGGATCGTCTTTCCCGAGGGAACCAATCCTCAGGTGGTGCGCGCAGCGGGCCGTTTTGCCCATCTCCGTTTGGGTCCGGTCGTGCTGCTGGGCAAACCCGACCTGATTAAGCGCCAGGCCAAAATCCAGAAGGTGGATCTCGATCGGGTGATGGTGCTGGACCCGGTGCATGGGCAGGACCGGCAGATGTTTGTCGATCACCTGCGGGCCCAGGAGGGCGGGGAAAAACTCAAAGTCAGCGCGATCCAAGACCGGCTCTCCGATCCGATTCTTTACGCCACCCTGATGCTGCGGTTCAACCAGGTGGACGGCCTAGTCGCGGGAGTGGGAGCGTATTCGGGCAGCGTGTTGCGGCCGTTGATCAAAATGATCCCCCGGCTGCCACAGTTCTCAAGAATCTCCAGCGCCACGATTCTGGAGTGTCCTGACAAATCGGTGGGGGACCAAGGGCTGCTCATCGCCGGGGATGCGGCGGTGGTTCCCACGCCCAAGCCGGAGGAGTTGGCCGCCACGGCGGTGGGTCTGGCAGCGTTGAAACTCCAGCTCACCGGCCGAAAAGCCAGGGTTGCCCTCCTGTCTTATTCCACCAAGGGGAGTGCGGCCGTGAATGAAGAAACCCGAAAAATTGTGGAGGCCACCAAGAAGGCGCAAGCTTTGGCGGCGAAGATCGGCATCAAGGCAGACATCGACGGGGAATTGCAGGTCGACGCCGCGTTGAATCCGGCCAAGGCGAAGTTAAAGGCGCCCGGATCCCCCGTGGCGGGCCGGGCGGACTGCCTGGTTTTTCCGGACCTCAGCTCGGGCAACATCGCCATCAAATCCATCCAACAGTTTGGCAACGTCCGCACCTACGGAAACATCCTGCTGGGACTACGTCTGCCGGCCGCGGAAATCAGTCGGGGGGCCGATGAGGAGGAGGTGTTGGGCGTGGCGGCGATCGTCGGACTCCTGGCGGTGGAATATCGGAAGCTTTACCCCGAGCCGATCATCCCAGAAGCCGTTCGAACCAACTGATTGCCATGGAGTTAAACAAGGTCACGCCACGGATTTTTGTGGCGGCGACGCGCCAGGATGATGGCAAGACCACCTGTTGCCTGGGCCTGTACGCCGCCTTGGAAAAAAAATTCCCACGGATCGGATATATTAAGCCGGTGGGCCAACGATTTGTGGAGGTGGCGGGGAAAAAGGTGGATGAGGACTCGGTCCTGGTCAGCGACACCTATGACGTGAACCTGCCGATTGAGGCGATGTCCCCCATCGCGGTCGACCGGATGTTCACCCGGAATTATCTCCAGCAGGGCAACCTCCCGGAAATGAAGACGACGATTGTCTCCGCCTTCAACCGGGTGGCCTGGGAGCATGACTTTGTGATCATTGAGGGGACGGGACATGCGGGTGTCGGGAGCGTGATCGATTTGTCGAATGCCCAGGTGGCGCAACTGCTTGGGAGCAAAGTGATCATGGTGACCACCGGCGGGGTGGGGCGACCGGTGGATGAGGTCAGCCTGAATCTCGCGCTGTTTGAGAAACAGGGGGTGGAGGTGATCGGGGTGGTGCTGAACAAGGTGTTGCCCTCCAAAATCGAGGCTTTGCGGCCTTGGGCGGAGAAGGCCTTCGCCAAAATGCGGATTCCCATCCTGGGCGTGATTCCGTACCTGGGGGAGTTGCGGCGGCCGATCTTGGGGCAAGTGGCCCGGGAGTTAGGGGGTGAGTTTCTTTCGGGGGAATCCTTTAAAAGGCGCAGGGTTCGGTCCATCGCGATCGGGGCGATGACGGCTGCCCGGATCAAGGACCAGCTGGGACCTGGCTCCCTCCTGATCACCCCGGGAGACCGGGAGGATTTGTTGCTGGCGGCTCTGGAGTTTCAACCGAAGCGATCCACCGACTCCAAGCTGGCCGGGATCGTGTTGACGGACGGCCTGCGGCCGCAGCCGGGTCTTATCAAGATGATGAACGAGAAAGGAATTCCGAGCGTGGCGGTGGTGGCGGATAGTTATTCAGTCACGGCTAAAATCGAGCGAATGACGGTCAAGACGGACCCGGGGGACGAAGAAAAGATCAAGGTCATCCAGCAAACCGTCGGCAAGCATATCGATCTGGATAAGATTCTCGCCAACATCGGGGCGCCCAAGCCCAGCCCAGCGGGCAAACGTTAAGCCCCGGCGGAGCCGGTGCCGGCGCGCGTTACCGAGGTAACCGCGGGGCGTGGCATTTCCAGAGGGGTACCCGTGTAGTAACGGAGGAACTCCTCCTGAACCCGATAACGTGCGACTCCGTGCGGACGGGAGATCCGGGTATAGAGGCCGTCCGGACCGAGGAGCCGGGTTTTGGTGTTATCCATCAAGTAGGAGGGGACGACGCGTTCGAGGAGGTGGCGGCGGAGTTCGGTGTCGAGAATTGGGAAGACCACCTCCACGCGGCGGTGGAGGTTCCGGGGCATGAGGTCGGCACTCCCGAGGTAGATCAGCGGGTCGCCGTCATTGTGAAAAACGTAGATCCGGCTGTGCTCCAAAAAGCGGTCAACAATGCTGCGGACGCGGATGTTTTCGCTCAACCCGGGAATCCCGGGTCGCAGGCAACAGATGCCCCGGATGACCATGTCGATGGGGACGCCTTCCTGGGAGGCCGAGTAGAGGGCGTCAATCATCTGCTGGTCGACCAAGGAGTTGACCTTGATGAAGATGCCGGATTTGCGCCCGGCGCGGAGATGAGCGCGTTCCCGGTTGATCATTTCGATGAGACGGGGGGCGAGATTGAAGGGAGCGACAAGCAGTTCGTCAAAGTGGGCGGTTTCCGACATGCCCGTCAGAACATTGAAAAGCGCCGCGGCCTCACTGGTGAGGGAAGGGCGGGACGTGAAAAGACCCAGATCCGTGTAAAGCCGGGCGGTCCGGGGATGGTAGTTGCCGGTCCCGAGATGCAAATAGGAGCGAAGGTGCCCGGCTTCGCGGCGAACCAGGAGGAGGGTCTTGCAGTGGGTTTTGAGGCCGACGAGGCCGTAGACCACGTGGATGCCGGCTTCCTCCATTTTCTTGGCCCAGGCGATGTTGTTGGCCTCGTCGAAGCGGGCCTTGAGCTCGACGAGAACCGTGACCTGTTTTTCGTTTCGGGCCGCCTGGATGAGGGCGTTGATGACCGGGGAGTCGCCGCTGGTGCGGTAGAGGGTCATCTTGATGGCGAGAATGTCCGGATCCTCGGCGGCGTTTTCGAGAAGGGTGACGATCGGGGTGAAACTCTCGTAGGGATGATGAAGAAGAATGTCCTTTTGCCGGATGGCCTCGAAGTCGCCGGCCCCTCCGGGGAGGGAGGCGGGTTGGGCGGGGGTAAAGGCGGCATCGCGGAGGGCAGGATCGTTGCGGCCGGCCTCGGTCAGCGCGAGGAGCTGGGTGAGGTTGACGGGACCGACGACGCGGTAGACGTCTTCCGGGCTGAGATGGAGACGGCCGAGGAGGTAGTTTTCGATTTCGACGGGGCAATCCTCGGGAATTTCGAGGCGGACGGCGGCGCCGCGATTCCGCTTCTGTAACTCCTCCTCAATGGTGAGGAGCAGGTTTTGGGCCTCTTCCTCGTCGATGTAGAGCTCGCTGTTGCGGGTGATGCGGGTAGGCCAAGCGCCGTGGATCTTCATCCCGGGAAAGACTTCGCCGACGAAGTGACGAACCAGGTCGGAAAGAAGGATGAATTCCTTGTGGTCTGGTTGGGTGGGGGGAAGGGCGATGACCCGGGGGATGCCGCGGGGGACCTGGACGAAAGCGTGGCGGGTGGACTCATGGATCCCAGGCTTGGAGTAAAGGACGGCGAGATTGACGGATTTGTTGAGAAGCTGGGGAAAGGGGTGGCTGGGATCGACGGCGAGCGGGGTGAGGATGGGGAGGATATCCTTGCGGAAGGTGTCACGGGTCCATTCCAAGCGGGATTCCTCCAGTTCCGTGACCGGGCGCAGGAAGATGTTTTTTTCCGCCAAGGTGGGGAGAAGGGTGCCGTGCAGGAGGTTGTATTGGTCGGTGACCATCCGTTGGACGCGCTGGCGGATTGCGGCGAGGGTTTCGCCGGAGCGGAGGCCGTCGGGACCATGGGCGTCGCTGCGGGTTTCCAACAACTGTTTGAGAGCGGCGACGCGGATTTCGAAAAACTCATCGAGGTTTGAGCTGACGATCGTCAGGAACTTGAGCCTTTCGAGAAGGGGCTGGGTCGGATCCTGGGCCTCCTCGAGAACCCGCTGGTTGAATTCCAGCCAACTGAGCTCCCGGTTGATGTAGTTGGAAGGCATTTATGGAGAATAACGTAAAAATTAGGGGGAATCGAGCGCGGTTAGTTGAGGTTGAAGTTGAAGAGACCACCGAGCGGGGCTTGAGCGATCCGAGAGTTTGTGCGATCTTTAGGCGTGCTAAAAGTCGCCAAAAAGTCGCCAAAAAGGGGAACCTTGACCTTGAGCCGGGAGGCAATCTTGCTTCTTGATCGGATGCGTGGCGGGAACCCTAAATCCATTTTCGTCGAGAGCCTGCTGAAAAAGGAGGCTGGGCTCCGAGAAAGGTCAGCTTTCTACGAAGAGGCTAACCGCGCTTACACCCCCAAGGTTTGTGAGGAGACTTTGAGAATTCACGAGGAATTTCCAATTGATGAGGCTTGAGCTGTTTAGTTCCGTACGGGAAGGAGATCGTCCGAATCTGGTCTCACTGCAAAATCCAAAACTTTCCACCCTGCCGACGGTACTGGTTTGCCCGCTGAGGGAGTCGGTTGCGGTCACACCCCTGCGGGTGCGCTTTTCCCATGGAGACCAGCAATGGACGGCGGCCTGCGACCTCTTGCGTCCAATCCGTCGACAGGCCTTGAGGCCCATGGGGCAACTCGACGAACAGACTTCGGGTGAGATTCTGAGGACGTTTTTGCGAATGTTGCCGGATTAAGGACCCCAAGAAGAGCGGAGGTCCTTGAGGAGGGTGTCGGCGGCGTCAACGCGGATCAGGCCGAGCCGGGGATATTCGAGATCAAGAATCACGTAGAGGGCCAGGGTGAAGGTGGTGACAAAAAGCAGGACGTGAAACCAGCTCCGGCGGGCGGCCGTGGACATCTGGTAGCCGGCCAACATGGCGGCAATCAGGGATAAGGCAGCCAGCATGACGAAGACAATCCGGGGTGGATGGAACTGGGTCACGGCCACGCGGGTGGTGGTGATGTCGATCATGGCGTTGAGGGCGGGCACTAGTTGCATGGAGGCAGGTGTGGTGCCGGTTTTTTGGGCCGCCTCGATAGCCAAGGTCCAGATCTCGGCCTGCATCTGTTGGGAGCGATCGTACTCGGCCATGGCCGCCCGGACGTCCGGTAATACCGCGTAAGTGTGGATGCGGGAGTCGAGATATTCCTTGAAGCGGGAGCGCAGGGCGTCGCGGTCTTCCGGGCGGAGAAGATCGAGGCGCAGGTAAGCGGTTCCGATGTGGTTGGTCTCCTCGACAATCAGGTCCCGCCGGCGGTCAAAGCGCTCGGCGGCGCCGAAGAAGGTAAAGCCGATCAACAATCCAAGGAGGGCCAGAATGGGGGCGTCGACGATGCCGACGAACTCCTTGATCGAGCCACGGCCCACCTTCTGGTGCCAGCGCCCCATCCGGTAGCCGATCTCGATGGAAAGAAGCAGGGCCAGGGCCACGCCAAGGAAAACAGGGAGGGAGAGCAGGCTGGCAGCGTCTGGACTGAAGAAGGTGACGGCGGTCATGCGGATCTGAGATTAAGATTAGGATGAAGATGAAGGAAAGATAAGAACCTAGGATCTTGAGGGTATAAGATGGCCGCGGGAGAAGGTGACGAGAGACTGGTCGGAGGGGTCGTGCCAATGGACGGCGGGTTGAACCTCGGCCTTGAGTTTGCGGCCGGCCAGGAGAGCGTGGAGGACGCCTACGCCATCGAAGTAGAACCCGTTGGAGTTCGAGGAGAGATGCTGGAAGAACTCGGGGAGGGTTTGGGTGGAGGCAAGGCCCCAGAGGTGTTTCTCCCATGAGGCGACGAGAAGGCGCATCTTTTCGTCGGCCTCAAACGGGTGTTGGAAGCGGGGGCCCACGTGGCAGCCGTCGATGCTGGCGACCCAGGCCGTGTCGGGATCGTCGCCGCCTGGGAGGCTGGCCAGGGCCTTGGCGAAAACAGTGGCGGGATCGGCATCGGGCGGCGGCACACCCTTCTCCACAAAATCTTGCAGGCCGCCGCAGAGAATGGGGAGGATGGTGAAGGAGCGATCAGGAAAAAAGAGGTCACGCAGGACCTGGAGCCAGATGACCACGAACTCGATGGAATGTTCTCCTTGAAAGGCCTTGGTGTCGCGGACGAGTGGGAAAGGGCAGCGGGAGGCGAGGGCCGTGTGGAGGGCGTGATCCGGTTGGACCTCCCCTAACGGAGTTTTGAAACCGGCGGGCAAACAGGCGAATTCGTCCCGGGAGCGGTGGCCGACGCCGAGGATAATGACGCGCGAGGGGAACCAGTTGGCATCCCGCCACTGGCTGTAAGTTTCGGCATAGAGGCCGAGATTCACCCGAAAATCGATATGGGGAACGATGGGGCGGCGGAGCTCGCCCTTCCGCCCTTTGGTCGGGCGGACCTTTTGGAGGGCCGCGGCGAAGTGTTCCCGGGCCTGGGTGGGATCGGCCGGATAACAGGTCCCGGCGCACCGAGCGGTGAGTTGAGCGGGGGCGGAGGTCAGGCCTTCGGCAGGAGAGCCTCGACGGCTTTCCAGTCCACGAAGTTGAGGAACTCGTCGATGTAGGCGCCGCGGTTGGTGTAGAAGTCCGCATAGTAGGCGTGCTCGTAGACGTCGAGGCCGAGGATGGGGGTCACGCCCCAAACGGGGTAGGTGTTCTGGGCGTCGCCGATATAGTTAAAGAGCTTTTTGGTGCCGTGGTCGAACCCGGTCCAGGCCCAGCCGCGAGCGGCAATCCCGGTGGCCTTGAGGTCCTTCTTATAGTTATCGAAAGAGCCGAAGTCTTGGTCGATCTGCTGGGCGATGCGGGCGGAGGTTTTTCCATCGCCGCCGAGGATGGAGAAGTAGAGCTCGTGGTTCTTAAGGCCACCCACGGCGAAGGTGAAGTCCACCTTGAGGGCGCGAACGGTGGAGTAGATCTGGTTGGCGACGGCGGGGTTGGCGGGGTCGGGTACGCCCAGTTTTTCGATTTCGGCAAGGATGCCGTTACTCTTATTGACGTAGCCGGTGTAGAGCTTGAGATGCTCCTCGTGGGTTTTGTCGGAAATCTTGCCGGTTTTTCCCTTCACTTTGGCGAGAAGGGTTTCCTGTTGGTTGGGGTAGGTGTGGGCCATGTCAGTTCTCCGTTTTGAGGTTAAGACGAAAGCATAAACTTGGTACGAACAGGGTCAAACCCACTGTTCGTTTACGTTTGGCCCCCGCAGACCTTCCCCCGCCCATCCTCGTCACCGCGTCCCGCGGGGATGGATTTCCGCTTTCGCGGAGGGATTCAGGTTTACGTTTACGGGGGTTTTAGATCTTAAGGTTGCTACGGGCTGCGGAGGCGATGACTGCAGGGGAAACACCTGCGGTGGAGGCGAGGCGGCGGCAGTCATCATCCTCGGGGTGGATCTGGACCAGCTTGTCGTTCAGGTAGCCGAGTTTGACTCGGACGGGGCCGTGAGGGGTTTGGACGGCTTTTTCCTCGCGGCGGAGGGTGCGCCGCTCGACGCGCTCCATGCGAAGGCCGAAGGCAGTGGTTTCGCGAAGGACAACCGCGGCCAGCTTTTCGGCATCCTCGGGAAGGGCAAGGACGGTGAGCAGATAACCGGGCCGGCCTTTCTTCATGACGAGAGGGGAAGCGGCGGCATCGAGGGCTCCCTCGGTCATCAACCGATCGATGGCGTGGGCTAAGTGCTCGCCCGTGATGTCATCCAAGTGGGTTCTCATTTCAAAGACCGTTTCGGTGGCTTCCGCCGAAACTTCGGAGAGGTGGCCCAGAAACGCGCGGAGAACATTGGGGCGATCCGGAAGATCGCGGGTGCCAAGGCCGTAGCCGATCAGGTCCGCTGCAAAGGACTCGAGGAGGCCGAACTTCCCGACAAAGTGGGCGAGGATGGCGGCCCCGGTAGGAGTGGTGAGTTCGTGGGGAACGTCGATTTGGCGGATGGGGATGCCGCGGAGAATTTCAGCCGTGGCAGGGGCGGGGAGGGGGAATTTCCCGTGGGCACACTGGATCGTGCCGGTGCCTTCCATGGGAACGGTGGCGGTGATTTCGCTGACCTTGAGGTGATGGACGCCAGCGGCAGCACAGACGAGGTCGACGATGGAGTCGACCGCGCCGACCTCATGGAAGTGAACGGTCTCGACGGGGACGCCGTGGAGTTTGGCCTCGGCCTCGGCCACGCGTTGGAACATGGCGAGGGCGGAGTCGCGGACCCGCGGATCGAGTTTGGATTTTTTCAGGAGATCACGGATTTCCGACCAGTTGCGGCCATGATGGTGATCGTGGTGATGATGATGGTGGTGGTGGTCGGGCTCCTCGACCAGGAACCGTGTGCCAGCCAAGCCGCCGCGGATGGCCCGTTCGGTCCTGAGGACGACTTTTTCCGGGAGGTTGAGGGTGCGAACGGCTTCCTGAAACAAGGGGAGGGGCACGCCCAGATCGAGGAGGGCGGCGCAGAACATGTCCCCGCTGATCCCGGTCGGGCAGCTGAGATGGAGATGGGTCGACGGCATGGAGTGAGGATAGATTGACGCAACCCACCCCTCTTTACAAAAGAAGATATGAGCCCCAAGGACCGCCAGAAGCAGGAAGCCGCCCGGGCGGCGTTACCGGAGGTACCCAAGGGTTGCTGGCTAGGGGTGGGGACGGGCTCGACGACGAATTACTTCATCCAGCTTTTGCCCAAGCGGTGGGTGAAGGGGGCGGTGGCTAGTTCGGAGGCGACGGCCCAAGCCCTCAAACGGCGGGGCATCCGGGTGGTGCCGATGCTTCCTTCCCGAAAGTTGGCGGTTTATGTGGACGGGGCGGATGAGGCCGATCTTCGTCTGCGGCTCATCAAAGGTGGGGGTGGGGCGTTGACCCGGGAAAAGATCGTGGCGAAGGCTTCGCGGAAGTTTGTCTGCATCGCCGACGGGTCCAAACTGGTGCATCGACTGGGCCGGTTTCCCGTTCCGCTGGAGGTGGTGCCGTTGGCCCGGCAGCAGGTGGCGGGCGCGGTCCGTAAAATGGGCGGACGGCCGGTCTGGCGAAAGGGTTTTGTGACCGATAACGGCGGGGAAATCCTGGATGTGCATGGGCTGCGGATTTCTGATCCGGCCAAGCTGGAAAGCCGGCTTGAGGCGATCCCCGGGGTGGTGTGTGCGGGGATTTTCGGGAAGCGCCGGGCCAACCTCCTGCTTTTGGGTACGTTGAGCGGCGTACGACGGATCAAAGCCGGCTCAAGAATTCGACGGTAAACTGGCGGTAGCTGGCGGCGGCAGCGCCGGAGTTGTCGTACTCGTAAATCGTCCGGCCGTGGCTGGGGGCCTCGGCGAGGCGGACCGAGCGGGGGATGATCGTCTGGAATACCTGGGAGCCGAGGTGTTGGCGGAGGTCTTCGCTGACCTGTTGGCTCAGGCGGGTCCGGGCATCGTACATCGTGAGGAGAATCCCCAAAATAGAGAGATCCGGATTCAGGCCGCCTTCGCGGATTTTTTGGATGAGGTTGAGGATTTTGCCAACCCCTTCGAGGGCGAAATATTCGCACTGCACGGGGACGAGAACACGCTCGGCCGCCACGAGCGCACTGGTCATGAGGAGACCGACGCTGGGTGGACAGTCCAGGATGACGAGATCGAAAGCGGGGTCGTGCTTGAGGGGGGTGAGGGCCTCCCGGACGCGGAGAAGGGGGTTCTCCAGGGAGGCTAGTTCGATTTCGGCCCCGGCCAGATCCAGTTCCGAGGCCAGCACCTGAAGGTTGGCTTGGCGGGTGGGTTGAAGCATTTCCACGGCGCGGGCCTGGCCGAGAAGCACGGGATAGAGACTTTTTCCGGGAACGGACTCCAGACCGAGTCCACTGGTGGTGTTGGCCTGGGGGTCGAGGTCGACCAAGAGGACACGGCGGCCGGCTTCCGCCGCGCCAGCGGCAAGGTGAATGGCGGTGGTCGTCTTACCGACGCCACCTTTCTGGTTCACCACGGCCACGATGCGCACAGGACAGGAAACGACGGCGGAGGGAGGGTTGTCGAGAGCATTCCGAGCCTCCTTCTCTTGACCCGGCCAGCTCCTTTTTCTATTTTCATATTTTTACCCATGATTTCCGTCGAAAATTTATCAAAACGTTATGCGGGGGGCGAAGCGGTCAAGGGCATCAGCTTTTCGGTGGAAAAGGGGGAGGTGGTGGGTTTTCTCGGGCCGAACGGGGCGGGTAAATCCACGACCATGCGGATGCTGACGGGGTATCTCCCGGCCACGGACGGAAAGATCGAAATCGCCGGGGCGAAGCTTCCGGAACAGAGCCTGCTGGTCCGGCAACGCATCGGCTATATGCCGGAGAATGTTCCGCTTTATCCGGAAATGCGGGTGGAGGAGTTTTTGGAGTATCGGGGCCGGCTGAAGCGTGTCCCCCGGGGCGAAATTGCCCACCGGACCGGCCTGGTGTTGGACCAGTGCGGGCTGACGGATGTCCGGCAAAAGATCATCGGGACACTCTCCAAGGGATTCCGGCAGCGGGTGGGATTGGCAGACGCCCTGATCCATAATCCGGTTCTGCTGATCCTGGATGAGCCCACCGCCGGGCTGGATCCCCACCAGATCCGGTCGTTCCGGGAGTTGATCAAGGAGTTGGGGAAAGACCGGACCATCCTTCTCTCCACCCACATCCTCTCCGAAGTGGAGATGGTCTGCACGCGCGCCATCATCATCAACCGCGGCCGGATTGAGGCGTCCGACACACTCGCGAACCTGGAAAAACGGGTCCAAGCGGGAGCCTTGCAGGTGGAGATCAAGGCGGAGCCCGGGTCCGCGCGGGAGAAGCTGAAGGCGTTGCCGGATGTAAGTCTGGTGAATGAACTGAACCGGGCGGGGGATTGGATCTCTTTTGAAGTGATGGCCGTGCCAGGAAAGGACATCCGCGGAGAGGTGGATGTCCTGATCAAGCGGGAGGGTTGGCCCTTGCGGGAGTTCCGCCGGGAGAAAGCCCGCCTGGAGGATGTCTTTGTGGAGCTGACGCAGGAGTAAACGAATGACGCGCGCATTCTGGACTCTTTGGAAGCGGGAGACGGGGGCTTTGCTGCTATCCCCGATCGCCTGGGTGCTTTTGACCTGCATGGCGCTGGTGAGCGGATTCAGCTTCAGCCAGTGCGTGGCTTACCTGGGTCAAGGGGTGCGGGAGTTCACGGTGATGCAGATTTATTTCTATATTTTCCACTTCTGGTTCCTCCTGATCATTCTGGTGCCGGTCCTGACCATGAGGCTTTTTTCAGAAGAGTACAAAACGGGCACGATCGAGATGTTGCTCACCGCGCCGGTCCGGGACGGAGACGTGATCCTCTCCAAGTTTTTTGGAGCCCTGACTTTCTATCTCCTCCTTTGGATTCCGTCCTTTTTGGGGTTGGTTATTTTTCAGGGTGTGACCGGAAACACGGTGCCGGTGGCGTGGATTCCGCTGGGGCTCTCCTATCTGATGGTGACGCTGGTCGGGATGTTTTACCTATCGATCGGGCTCTTTGGGTCGGTCCTGAGCCGGAATCAGGCGGTTTCGGCGATGATCTCGTTCACGATCATCGCCCTTTTGTTCTTTGCCGGTTTTCTCAGCTACCTGGTGAGGGATCCGGGGTGGCGGGAAGCGCTGACCTACGTCTTTACATTGGAGCAGATGCGCTCCTTCAGCGCCGGCCTGTTCGACTCGCGGCCGGTGGTGTTTTACCTGAGCGGGACGGTATTTTTCCTGGTGTTGACGCACCGGGTGATGGCCGGCCGGAGGCTGAAAGGGTAAGGCGATGGCAGCGACTCCCCCAACCCTATCCGAGCTTCGCAAGTCCCGCCGGACGCAGACGCTAAATCATTGGCTGTTCCTGCCGATTTTGGTCTTTCTGTTTGCGGGGGCCAACTACATCAGCTGGCGCCACTACGTCCGCGCCGATTTTTCCCTGAACCGATTCCAGGAGCTCTCCGGGCAGACCCTGAATCTCCTAAAAAACCTCCCGGGAGATATCACCGTCACGGCCTTCCTGGCGCCGGAGGGGGATACCACGGGCAGTCTGATTCAGGATGATGTCCTCAAGCTGTTGGAGGAGTACAAATACCGTTCCGGAGGGAAAGTAAAACTGACCGTGGTTCAGCCGTTCCTCGATTTCCAGTCCGCCCAGAAGCTCGCGGAAAAGTTCAAGCTTACCAGCAACGAGAATGTGGTGATTCTGGAATACGGGGAGCGGTCGCGGGTTCTGAAGGTGGCGGAAATGGCGGAAATTGACCCGGCCATGATGATGTCGGGTGGCGCGGCCCGGGTGAAATCCTTCAATGCCGAGGAGAAAATTTCATCCGCCATCAGCGGCCTGGTGCAGGGCAAGCCCGCCAAGGTGTACGTGGCCGAGGGCCACGGAGAGTATAATCTTCACTCCAATGACCGGGACCCCGCGGGCTACTCCCTGCTGGCCGCCCGCCTTGGTTCCCAGAACCTGGAACTGGTGCCCTGGAAAGCGGGGGAGGAAGAGGGGGTGCCGGCGGATGCGGATGCGATGCTGGTGGCGGGCTCGAAGTTTCCTTGGCCGCCGGCGGCCGTAGCCGCGTTGCGGGCGTATTTGGGGAAGCCCGGGCGCCTGGTCATCGCCCTGGATCCCGGAAACACCACTGGCCTGGAAAACCTGCTGGAAGAGCAGGGAATTGTTTTTGATGGCAACAAGATCTTTCGAAAAGTGGCGGTTCTCAGCACCACGGGGTTGGCCCAAGGGGTCAATGATGAGACCGTCGGCACCCGCTTTTCCCTGCATCCCGCCATTGCGTGGATTGAAAATGTCGGGGGATCCCTGCGTTTCGGGCCGGCCCGGTCGCTGACCCTCAAGCCCCTGCCGGCCGGCGCCCCGCAAAAAGCGGAGATGTTGGTGGAGACCTCCGACCGCTCCTGGGCCAAGAGTTGGCCTGTGGGCGGCAACAAGAAGACGGATTTTGTGGAAGGGGAAGATCGGAAGGGTCCGTTTACATTGGCGGCGGTGATTGATGGTTCCGCTCCCGGAGACCAAGGCAAGGAGGCGCCGTCCCTGCGGGTAGTCGCGATCGGATCAGCGGCCGCCTTTGCCAATCAGAACCTCTCCCCCTTGGAGGTCGATTTTATGGTGAATGCGCTGCAATGGGTTCTGGGGAGGCAGGAAGCTTTGGGGATTTCCCCCAAGGCGCCGTTGGACTTCGCCGTCGCCTTGGATGACCGGCAACAGCGGCTCATTATTTTGGCCGTTTTTCTGGGGATTCCGCTACTCAGCTCCGCCGCCGGGGTATTGGTCTGGTGGCGGCGACGGCACTAGAGCGTGGTTTCATGAGCACCCGAGGACTGTTGGTCGCCACCGGCCTGATGGTGTTTCTCCTGGGGGCGCTGAGTTTCCTGCAAAAAAAGACTCCCGGCACGGAGCGTGGGGAGCGTGAGTCCAAGCGATTGACCCTTTTGCCGGTGCGGGAGGCAGACCGGATCGATCTCAAGACCACGAAAGGGACTTTTTCGTTTCGCAAGCCCAAGGATGGGGAGTGGCAACTCCTGCAGCCGGTGGAAACAGGAGCGGATGCGGCAACGGTGGGTCAGCTTCTTTCCGAGGTGCAGTTTGTCGAAACCCTGCAGACCTTTCCCAAGGAGGCGAATACCGAGGCCAATCTCCAGAATTTTGGACTGGGTCAGCCTACCCGCACGTTAACGGTCGGGACTCCCGGGGGGGAGTTGGCGGTGGAAATGGGGAGGGAAACCCCGATCCCTGGAGGGGTCTACGTTCGCGCCCGGCAGCCCGGTTCCGGCGAGCGCTTGCTGGTGGTGCAAAACCAGCTGGCGGAGACGATGGACAAGGATCTGAGCGCTTGGCGCGAAAAAAGAATGTTCCCCTTGGTGGTGCCGGAGGTCACGGAATTGTGGTTACGGCAGGGGACTTTGGAGGTGGAGGTGAAAAAAAATGAGGATGGAAACTGGGGCATTCTCAAGCCGGTCGAAGCTCCGGCCGATCCGGCCTCCATCCATAGCGTGTTGGGGGAAATTTCCGCTCTCCGGGCGGCAGACTTCGTGGCGGACACGGAGGGCGATCTGGCGCTGTACGGCCTGACCGCTCCGGCTCAATCGTTCGAAGTAAAAACCAAAACCACGCACCGGATCCTGCAAATTGGCCAAACCAACCCCAAGGAGACGAATCAGGTCTTCGCAAAAATGGCGGACCGGCCCTTTGTTTTTACGTTGGCAAAAAGCTCGGTTGAGCCTCTGGGAA
Source organism: Methylacidiphilales bacterium (assembly GCA_040397305.1). Taxonomy (GTDB): domain Bacteria; phylum Verrucomicrobiota; class Verrucomicrobiia; order Methylacidiphilales; family Verrucolacustridaceae; genus Verrucolacustris. The sequence goes on from JBBAWG010000003.1 coordinate 14,996, forward strand.
AACTTCCTGATCGGATCCGCGACCGGCGTCTGGCCACCTTTGGCGCCCCGGACCGGGTGACCCAGCTGGAATTCGGGGGACGGGGCGGAGAATATCGGCTGGAAAAATCGGGGGAGAACTGGACGGCCAATTGGGGGGGGAGCAACCGCACGGTTGATTCTGCCCGGGTGAACCGGTGGCTGGATGGAGTCCTTAACTCCCGCGCCAACCGATTTCTTCCCACGGAAGATCCGGCCAAGCTTGGTTTCTCCAAACCCAAGCTTACGGCCACGCTGACCTGGGGGGTTCCTTCCACGAACGGGATGGCGACAAAGTCGGAAACCCTGATTTTCGGGGAAGAGACCAAGGATGAGGTGTATGTGCAAAATTCCGCCATCACCGGCACCATGGCCACCACCGTGGCGTTGATTCGAGAGACGCCGGAGAACGGGATGGGCTGGTTGGAGCGGAGATTGTTCCCGCGCGAGTTCGGCTCGATCCGCGGGCTCATTTGGACGGCGGGAGGGCAGCGCCGGGAGTATCGGGCGGGGGAGGACGGGCGGTGGCGGGGGACCGGAGGAGAAACCGATGTTCCGACCGCGGCGGGTTATGCCACCCGAGTCCAGGACCTTGAGGTCATTCGTTGGGCCGGAGTTCCCGCGAAAAAGGACTTTCTCAAGCCGGAGGTGGAGGTGGTTCTGGAGGGGGAAGGGGGGAAAAGGATCAAGGTAACGGTCGGTCGTCCGCTCGCCGATGGGACGGCTCCGATCCGGACAGAAACGGGGGAGTTTGCCGGGTTGGTCACAAAACAGCAGCTGGAGTGGTTGAAAAAGGACCCCGGTTTATCTTCGTCCGCGGAAACAAAACCGCCATCCGGGGGGTGACGACCGGGTACTTTCCGATAAGCTTGAAACCATGGCCGGCGGAAATGCCCCCCATCCCCAAGCGAAACGAGAAAGACTCCGTCCCCGTCTCTACGGGGTGGCGATTTACCTGGTCGCAGGAATCCTTCTTTTGCAGGTATTTTTCTGTCTCTCGGTGTTTGTGCTAAGACCCTACGCGAAATCCAAAACGCCCGAGGCAATTCTGGGGCAGGAGCGGGCCCGCGCGACGGATTCCCTTCTGGGAGGGATCCTGCGATTTGGGGCCCCGGAAAAGAAGACTCCCTTGTCGGCGACCAACTCCACGAACCATCCTTAGCCATGCCGGAAAAAAAATCATTTTCCTGGGTCTGGGCGGCGGTGGGGCTGGTGTTGGTCCAAATCGTGGTGCTCGGCGGGCTTTGGCAGTTGCGCCAAAGGGAGAGCCAACCGGCCGGGGGCTGGGATCTAGATCCGCAGGCGGCGCAGCGGGAAGCTGTGAGGGAAAGGGAGTCACAGGAGGCCTTGCAGAATTTACCTTTACCCTCGGGCTCGTCCCGCTTGACGGTGGCGGGGGCCCAAGCGGCCACTCCGGGTGCCGAAGAGCTTTTGGTGCAGGCGCGGGAGCTTCAGGCCCAAGGACAGTTGGATTTGGCAGAAAAGCTCTTGGCCCAGGCGCGGGAAAAAGACCCGAGGAGTTCCCGGATTCAGGTGGCAGCGGCCTTGCTGGCTGAGGCCCGCGAGGACACGGCCTCGGCCCTGACCCGGTGGCGGGAACTGATCCGAAGCAGTGAATCCGGCGGATCCATCCGGAAGTTGGCTTTGGCCCGGGCTCAACTTGTGGAGGAAAGGATCCGCCTCGAGCAGGTGGCCCGCCTCCGAGAGGAAACATTAGCGAAGCAACCGCGCAAACTTGCCCTGACCGGGGTGCAGGAGGAGGTGGGAGCCGGCGGGAAAAAATTTGGGTGGCTGGTTCGTGCAGTGGATGGCTCAGGAAAGTTGGATCCGGCCAAAGTGGCCGTGCGGGTCTCTTTTTTTGAGAGGGGTCCGGAGGGGGTGCTTCGCCCTTCCGAAGGCACGATGGCGCAATGGGAGCCCGCCCCGCCGCTCAGGGAGGCAGACGGGGTTCGCCGCGTGACGGCGGAAAACCGGGCATCCCCCGGGAGCCAATATGCCGGCTACGTTTGGCAGTTATATTACGGGGGAGAGCTACAGGATGAAAGGGTCAGCCCGCCATCGTTGCGGGGCGTCTTACGTGAAAAACCACGGAGCTGACGGGGCTCGAACCCGCAACCCCCGCCGTGACAGGGCGGTGCTCTAACCAGTTGAGCTACAGCTCCAGGAACTTCTTAACATAGCCATGGGACGGATAAGACCAAGTCGGGATTTGGCGGCCCCGGTCGTCGTGGTGGGAAGCGGCATCGCAGGACTCAGCTTCGCCCTCAAGGCGGCCCGGCATGCCCAAGTGCTCCTCTTGACCAAAAAAAATGCGGTTGAATCGAACACTAACTACGCCCAAGGGGGAATTGCCTGTGTGACTTCGGCGGAAGACTCCTGCGAGTTGCACGTGCGGGACACGTTGGAGGCAGGGGCGGGCCTATGCCGCGAAGAGGTGGTGCGGCAGGTGGTGCAGGAGGGGCCGGCGAGGGTGGCGGAGTTGATTGAATTGGGGGTGCGTTTCACGGAACGGGAGGAAGGTGGCGGGGGGCCTGATTTAGGGAAGGAGGGAGGTCATACGAAGCGCCGGGTTCTGCATGCCGGGGATATCACGGGGAAGGAGTTGGAACGCGCCCTTTTGTCGGCCGTCCGATCCCATCCGCGGATCACAGTCCGAGAAAACATGGTGGCGATCGACCTCATTACTTCCAAAAAAATAAAACAAAAGGGACCGAACCGGGTCTTGGGGCTCTATGCTCTGGATGCCGCTCGCCATCAGGTGGAGGCCGTGCCTGCCGCGGCGGTGGTTTTGGCCACCGGGGGTTGCGGCAAGTGCTACCTGTACACAACGAATCCGGCGATTGCCACGGGGGACGGGGTGGCGATGGCCTACCGGGCGGGTGTCTCGGTAGCGAACCTGGAATTCGTGCAGTTTCATCCGACCTGTCTTTTTCACCCTGAAGCGCAAACCTTTCTGATCTCGGAAGCCCTCCGTGGGGAGGGGGGAGTGGTGGTCAACGCGGCGGGTGAGGATTTTACCCGCAAGACGGACTCCCGGGGGTCCCTGGCCCCGCGTGACATCGTGGCCCGGGCGATCGACGAAGAGATGAAGGAGAGTGGGGCAGCTTGTGTGTATTTGGATATCCGTTCGCGCGGTTCCGCGTTTCTGGAACAAAGGTTTCCCGCCATCACCGCTACTCTGCGTGGCTTGGGGATCGACCCATCCCGTCAAATGATCCCGGTGGTGCCCGCCGCCCACTATCAGTGCGGAGGGGTGGTGGCCAAACTCAACGGAACCACCAGCCTGTCGGGTCTCTTGGCCTTGGGAGAGGTCGCTTGTACCGGGTTGCATGGGGCCAACCGGTTGGCCAGCAACTCGTTGTTGGAGGCTTTGGTGATGGCCCACGAGGCGGCGGAGAACCTGCCGGAGGTGGTGGCGCAAAGTGGAAGAAAAGTGAAGCTGCCGGGATGGAAAGAGGGCAAAGCTCACAACGCGGATGAACTGGTGGTGATAACCCATAATTGGCGGGAGATTCGCCAACTGATGTGGGATTACGTGGGCATCGCGCGGACCCGCAAGAGACTACTTCGGGCCCAATCGCGTTTACGCCTGCTCCTGCAAGAGGTGCAGGAGTTTTATTGGGATTTCCGGGTGACTCCGGATCTTCTGGAGCTGAGAAACCTGGCGTTGTGTTCCGCCCTCATTGTGGAGTCGGCGCTACGGCGGCATGAGAGCCGCGGGCTCCATGCGAATGCGGACTATCCGGAGACTGCCAAAAAAGCCAAAGACACCGTGATCCACACGGGCGAACTTTAAGAATCCGCACCAGTTTCTAAAAAAACGTGAACGTTAACGGGAGACGTTAGCGAAAAGTGCGACACACCGATGCTTAGCTCGGACGGTTTTCTTTCCACCAGGCGAGGAAGGAGAGGACGGCCCAGAGGGAGCGGCGGTGATCGGACTGACCGCGTAGATGTTCCTCGGTCATGCGACGGACGGCCACCGGGTCGAGGACCCCGGTGGAGGCCACCAGGGAAGCTTGGGTGAGATCCAGGGCCCAAGGCTTGAGGTCCTGCTGCAGCCAAGCGGCCACCGGCATGGCAAAGCCGGCCTTTTTCCGATGCAGAATGGTTTCCGGCAGGTCCTTCTGTAAGGCTTGGCGGAGGATCAGCTTGGTCTGGCGGCCGCGCAATTTGTAGTCAGCCCGGAGAGAGAAAGCGTGGGTCACCAAGTCCACATCCAAGAACGGAACGCGGACCTCCAATGAGTGGGCCATGGAGGCACGGTCGACCTTCATGAGCACGCATTCCTGCAGGTAGAGTTTGGTGCAGAGATAAAAAATCCGCTCAAGCCCCCCGGACAGTCCGCTGCGTTGGGCCAAGCGGGTCACGTCCTCAAAGGGATTTGCGCGATGGAGCTGGTCACGGACCCCGTCGGCGAGCAGATCCCGCCTCTCGGGGTTTCCACAGGCGCCCATCCAGAGGAGAAATCGAATTTCCGGAGGAAGACCCAGACCTTTGACAAACTGGGCCAGAAGGAAGGGGAGGCTCTTGTAGTTGTGGGAGACCGGCAGGCGTTGGATGACGTGATTAATGGCGTCGCGGAGCGCCACCGGAAGGAAAGAGAGACGCTCCAGGAGTAGGTGGGCCTGAAAGGAGGGGTATCCGGCAAAGAGCTCGTCCCCGCCATCCCCGCCCAGGACGGTTTTGACCCTCGAGGCAGCCAAGCGGGAAAGGAACCAGGTGGGGACGAGGGAAGCATCTCCCAAAGGCTCGTCTAGGCCGGCGTAAATCTTGGGAAGGGCGGAGACAATGTCGCCCGGGGAGAGAGTCTGGTGGTGGTGCTCCGTGCCGACCCGGCGGGCAACCAGTTCGGCGTAAGGGAGTTCGTTGTAGGAAGCCTCCGAGAAGCCAATCGAAAAAGAATGGAGCTTCTTTCCGGCCAAAGGAGCGGCCAGAGCGGCCACGGCGCTGGAATCGATGCCGCCGCTAAGAAGAATCCCCACTTCGACATCACTGCGGAGTTGGTAACGAACCGCTTCATGGAGGAGCTCCCGCGTTTTTTCCGCGGATTCATCGAAGGTGCCGGCGCCCACGGGATTATCCTCAATCGGTAAATCCCAAAAATAGTCCGTCCGGCGACCGGCGGGGGACCAGAGGAGCATCTGGCCTGGCTCCAATTTTCGGATGCCGGCATAGGCGGTGGAGGGGGCGGGGATATAGCCGAAGGCGAGATACTTGTTGATGGAGGCAGGATCCAGGCCCGGACGTAGCCCGGGATATTTCAGGAGAGAGCGAAGTTCCGAGGCAAAAAGGAGCTCTCCGCGGTGGTTGGCGTAATAAAGGGGTTTGATGCCCAACGGATCACGGGCAAGGGTGAGGCGCTTTTCCTGTGAATCCCAAATCGCAAAGGCGAACATGCCGTTCAACCGTGGCAGGCAGTCGAGACCGTCTTCGGCCCAAGCCTGCAAGAGAACCTCGGTATCAGACTGGGTGCGAAAGACGGTGCCGCGGGTTTCCAGGTCACGACGTAGCTCAACATAGTTGTAGATCTCTCCGTTGAAGACGATGTGCCAACGCCCATCCGCGGAGGACATCGGTTGGGCGCCTCCGGCGAGGTCGAGAAGACTGAGTCGGCGGTGCCCGAGTCTGACGGCGGGATCGGCATAGGCCCCCTCCGCGTCCGGTCCGCGGTGGGCGAGGGCACAGGTCATGGCCGCCAGGGCCTTTTCGGGGGAGTCAGGCTGGTGGCGCAGTGTCGTGAATCCGGCGATGCCGCACATGGTTCGAGGTTCGAGGACAAGGCATGAGGTTTCAAGCGAGGAGCTTGGGGGGGGTATTAAGATTAAGATTAAGATTAAGTTTAAGATGAGCTGGCGTATGATCCGCTGATGGGATCCAAAGCTGGGAGAATCGATCGGTGGGGCTTGGCGTTGGTTGCCGCCTTGGTGGCCTTTCCCTTTCTGGGGTCTTTCGGGCTTTTGGAGCCGGATGAGGGGAGGTTTGCCCAGATTGGGCGGGAGATGGCCGCCAACGGAAATTTTTTGGTGCCGTACCTGAACGGGATCGAGCAGTTTTACAAACCGCCCTTGGTCTATTGGGTCAATGCGGTGGGGTATGAGGTCTTTGGGGTCTCGGAGTGGAGTGCACGACTGCCTTCCGCTCTCTCTTTTTTCGGGGTGATTTGGCTGACCGGGTGGATGGGGTGGTGCCTGGCGGGCAGGGCGGTCGGCTGGATGGCGGCCTTGATGCTGGCCTCCATGGTGGAGCCCTACGCCCTGGGGAGGCAGATCACCCTCGATATGACTCTAACCTTCTGGATTACGGCAGCTTTGGCGTGTTTGGTGCAGGTGGCCCAAGGGGTCTCGGGGAGGAAATTCGGCTATCTCTTCTTTCTTTGTATGGGATTTGGGTTTTTGGCCAAAGGGCCGATGGCGTGGGTGGTTCCCGGAGCGGCTGCCCTGGCCTGGACTTGGGCGGTGCGGAGGGAGGGGCAACGACTTGGCCTTCCGTGGATCGGGGGACTGGCTTTGATGATCGCAGTTTCGCTGAGCTGGTTCGTCGCCGTGTCCCTGAAATTTTCCGAATTATGGGGCTACTTCGTCGGCTATGAGTTGATGGATCGTTTTGCGAGCACGACCCACGGGCGAGCCAAGCCTTGGTGGTTTTTTCTGCCCATCCTGGCGGTGGGGACCCTGCCGTGGACCGGTTTTTTGCCGGGTCTGATCATGCGGGTGTGCCATCAGTTGCGGCACGGGGGATTTTCTGCGCCGCAGTGGGCTTTGGGGGCGGCAGTGGTGATTCCATTTTTGGCGGTTAGTGCGAGCGGCTCCAAGCTACTGACCTATATCCTGCCCATTTTTTCTCCGTTGGCCCTAGCGTTAGCCTGGTGGTTGCGGAGTCCGGGCGGGGAGGGGTGGAAAAAAGCAGGGTGGGTATCGGCTTTGGGATTCTTGCTGGCATGGGGTCCGGGCTTGGGTTCTGTCCGTTTTTTTTGGAGTGAGGCCAAGGATGCGGTGCCGTCCTTGGTTTATCTCGCCGGAGTCACGGTGTTGGCCGGGGGATTGGTTTTTCATTGGCGGCGCTGGCTGCGCCACCAGGAAGTTCTTTGGAAGACCGTACTGATAGCGATGGTGGCACTCGTGTTTTGGCATGGTGCCTGCCTGCAGATGGGGGGGATTAACGACCTTTTGGGACGTCAGGCGAGCGTACGTCCCTTGGCCGAGATCAGCCAACGACACGACCCGGATCGGATTTTTATCTATCGCGCCCGGGCGGCGGGTTACCTGTTCGCCCTGGATCGAAACTGCTGGATTCATCCGGCGGACGCAGATGTGGTGATCTCCCCGTCGGCGGAGGCGAAGAAGCGGTTTTTTGAGAAGCCTTCCGAACTCACGCAAGGCCTCCGGGCGGGACAAAAGGCGGAAGGGATCACCCTCCGGCATATTTTTCAGTCTGACTTCGACCCAAGCCGATGGAAGGTGATCGGGAGGGCGGGCAGCTTTTTGCTGGTGCGAGCCTACGGGGAGTAAGTGCCGGTGGAGGGGGTCGAACCCACACGCCCTTGCGGGCAACGGATTTTGAGTCCGTCGCGTCTGCCAGTTCCGCCACACCGGCCCCAAGCTGAATAGAATCCTCCCAGAGGCCCCTTCCGACAAGGGGTTTTCCCGGGAACAAAATACGGTTAAGTTGAAGGAATGAATGATCGGAACCTGATTCTGGTCGGCGGAGGCATTCTTCTCCTGCTCCTCTGGTTTATGGTGGACCCAAAATTCCTCCTCAAGCGATCCCCAACCCCGGCAACCGAAACGAATTCATTCTCCGGTCAGTCTGGCCCACCGAAGGGTTCTTTGGCCTCTCCGGGGAAGGAAGCCCCTGGCCAGGACTTGGCCACTCCGGTGGAGCCCGATCTTGAGACCGGGTCCGGCAAGGAGGTCCCGGGCGAAAAAATCGTCCGCTTCGCCACTCGGGAGGGGTTTCGAAGATTTTTGGCCACGGCGCCTCCGGGGGTCGTGTGGGGGCAGTTGGAAGCGCTCAACGCCGTCCGCGTAAAATCCGGCTCTTGGCTCGCCGCGGCGGCTCAGGAAAACGGCGGCACCGTCAGTGGAAATTTTTATGTCCGTGTGCCGGAGGTGCCTTTGGAGGTGAGGGAAAAAGGCGACTCGATGTATCGGGCGGTGGGGAAAAAAGCCCTGGATCTCATCGGCGCGGAAAGTGTCACCAGCAGTTGGGGGCGTGGGGTCACCGTTGCCTTGATGGATACTCCGCTCGAGGGGATGGAAACAAAGGAAGGGGAAACCGCCGGCCATGGCACGGCAATGCGCTCCCTGATTGCGGGAAATGAGGGAGCTGCCCGGGGTGCCGCTCCCGGGGTCAAAATTTTAGGCTTTCCAGTCTTGGGTGCCGACGGCAAGGGAAACTCCTTCGCCCTGGCCGAGGCGATCGTCCGGGCGGTGGATCAGGGGGCGAAGGTGGTGAACATGAGTCTGGGATCCGACGGGGACAGTCCCTTGGTGCGCGATGCTGTCCAGTATGCCGCGGCGCGGAAGGTGGCCTTGGTGGCAGCCGCGGGCAATGATGGCGTCAACCGGGTGAGTTATCCCGGGGCGTACGATGGGGTGCTGGCCGTTGCTTCTGTGGATGCGGGGGACAACCATCTTTATTTTTCCAACCGCGGCAAAGCGGTGGATCTGGCGGCTCCCGGGTTTGCCGTCGTGGCGGCCTGGCCGGGGGGCAAGAATGTGGAAGTCAGCGGCACCTCGGCTTCCACGGCCTTGGTGACCGGCGCGGTGGCGGCCCTCCTTTCCCAAGAGCCCGGCCTCACCGGTCAACAGGCTGCTGAATTTCTAGTGAAATATGCGAATGACTCAGGCCTCCCAGGAGCCAAGGAAGAGACTGGGAATGGGGTCATCAATCTTCAGAGGACCATGGAACGAAACCAAAGGGGGATCGTGGATCTGGCCGTAGGAGGGGTAACCCTGAAGGAGGAGGGTAGTGTGGGCCGGATTTTGGTCGGGATGCAAAACCGGGGGACGGAGACCGTTAATTCCCCCTCCCTCGAAATCACTGCAGGGGGTGAGAGGAGAAAGTTTTTCTTTGGCTCGCTCGCTCCCGGGCAGACGGCGAGTCAATCGATGACCTTTGATCTCTTCCGGGCGCGGCAGGAGGGGGGGATAGCGGCCGGCGCGGCGGTTGAGGTGAGGGGCGATCAAAGGAACGGCAACGACCTCTGGTCAGGGTATTTTCGAATTTCCAAGGAAAAGTAGTCTGCTAAAAATTTGCTCTATGGAGACGGACGAAATCTCTTATGTGATCCGCTGCGTTGCGGCGATCGCCGTTCTGCTGGGGATTGCCGGGCTGGTCTTTACTTTTAACACCCTCTTGGAGACGCCGCAGTTCACCAACCTACTGAGACTTGTTGGTTTGAATTAATGGTCTGACCGGCGCCAAAGGCGGCGTGAGGATGGAGGGCCAAGGTCAGGCGGCAGGACGACGGCGGGGGGAGTTGGCGGGAAGGTTTTCCTCGTCCTCCAGTTCGTGCCGCCATTTCCGGCTGATGTGGGGGCGGACGAATCCATAGATCAGATAACCCGTAAAGAGGATGGCCAAGGAGTAGCGATAGGTCTGCACAATCAGCGCAAGAAAGGCGACGATGAGCAGCATTCGTGGAACCGGCTTCTGGGTTCTCCAGTCGATGGTCTTGAAGCTGGGATAGCGGACTTTGCTGAACATCATGAAGCTGAGAAACAGCAGCAGGCCGGCCAAAAGGTATTTCCAGTCCCCAATCACCCGGTCCGACTCGTAATATTGGAGCAGAAGCAGGGTCACAGAGGCCACGAGACCAGCGGCGGCGGGGATGGGGAAACCGGTAAAGTCCTTGGCGCGGTTGGTAGGGTCAGGCTCGGCCGTGAGGGAGTTGAAGCGGGCCAGGCGCATGGCGCCACAGACCAAGTAGACAAAGGCGATCATCCAGCCGATCCGGGCGGGTAACTCCGCGAGCACAATCTTGAAGACCAGCAGGGCGGGGGCGATTCCGAAAGAGATGACGTCCGCCAGGGAGTCAAATTCCCGACCAAAGGCGCTTTCATGCCCACCGAGGCGGGCCAACCGCCCGTCGAGCATGTCGAAAATAAAAGCGCCAAGAATCCAGAGAAGGCTGGTTTCATAGGGCAGGATCCATGCTCCGTTTTGGTTTTCCGAAGCCTGCAAAAGACTGCCTTGAATGATCTGGAGTACGGCCATGAATCCGCAGAAGAGATTTCCCGCCGTCATGAGGCTGGGAAGCAAATAGGCCGCGCTTCTGGGCGACGGCAGTTTGGGGCGTGATTTCAGGCGGGCCATGATGCGAGGACGGTTTCGCCTCCCTTCACCCTTTGGCCGACCTGGACCCGGATCGAGCAGGAGAGGGGGACATAGAGGTCGGTGCGGGAACCGAAGCGGATCATACCGATCCGTTCTCCCTGATGGACAGATTCTGAGGGTTTTTTCCAGGCGACGATCCGGCGGGCGATCAGGCCGGCAATCTGGCGCACCAGAACAGGGCCGCGATGGCTTTGAAGAAACCAGGTCTGGTTTTCGTTGCGGAGGTCGACCTCAAGATGGCGGGCGTCGAGAAACTCCCCGGCCGAGTAGTGGGTTTTTTCTATGAGGGCGGCGCACGGACTACGGTTTACATGGACGTCCAGGACAGAGAGAAAGATTCCCACCCGCCGGAACTTTCCGAGACCAAAGCAGGGATCTTCCGCCTCGTCCACGCAGATCACCTTGCCGTCCGCCGGGCTGACCAGGGCAAGAGGGTCAGGGGGAGGGTGGCGGGTGGGGTCCCGGAAAAAAAGAAGCAGAAAGGCCAGCAACAGGGCGGCTAAAGCGGCGGGAATCCACCAACCCAGCCAAAGGCAGGCGCCCAGGAGGACGGCGGCGGTGATCAGGAAGGGTCTTGCTTCGGTCAGAGCCATCGGGGATTTTTAAAGGAGAGTCGCACCTGTTGAAAGACGTTTACGAAGATTCCTTGGGCACCGGTCGGCCGGTTACCTATTCCCGGTCGCTCACGTTTGTACTCACCCACGACTGTCCCTGGCACTGTCGGTACTGTGGTTTCCGCACAGATCAGGAGGGGTTGCTTTCGGACCAGGCGCTGGACTCACTCTTGGAAGACGCTGCGGGACAAGGAGCCCGGGAGGCCTTGTTGATTTCCGGGGAACGGCCGGACCGCTTACCCCATATTCGGAAGGAGTTGGCCTTGCGCGGGTTTTCCGATTTTTGGGAGTTTACGGCGCAGGTGGCGGATCGCTGTGCCCAGGTTGGCCTATTCCCGCACGGTAATTTCGGAAGAATGACGGATGAGGAGCTGCTCCGGATTCGGCCACACTTCGTTTCGATGGGAATGATGCTGGAAAGCGTCCGGGATAACCGGACGCTGGCTCCGGAAAAAAGGGCGGCGGGCCGGATCGCCGGGATCCAGGCGGCGGGAAGGGCCCGGATTCCCTTTACCAGCGGAATTTTGGTGGGGTGGGGGGAGTCGCAGCGCAGTCGGCTTGAGTCCTTGGAAAAATTGGCGGAACTGCATGCGGTCCATGGGCACCTGCAGGAGATTCTGATTCAAAGGTATGTTCCCAACGAGGGGTCTCGCTGGCCGATGGGGCCAGCCCCGACCGTGGAGGAGTACCGGGAGTTATTTGAACGTTGGCGAGCGTGGGCGCCCGGGGTGGCCGTCCAGATTCCGCCCAATTTGGAGCCACGCTGGACGGAACTGTTGAGCGAATTGGATGACCTAGGTGGAATTTCCTGGGCACGCGATGAAGTGAATCCCACGCGTCCTTGGGGAACCTTGGAGCACTATGCCGCCCACTGCCGTTCGGCGGGTCGGGAACTGGTGGAGAGGTTACCGGTCTATGATTCTCATCTGGGGCCGGAATGGCTCACCGAATCATGGCTTCGCCGGGCAGAGGAGTTCCGTTGGGGAGCGATGGCATGAATAACCCGTGGAAGTTGTCGCTGGCAGAGTTGACGGCACGAGCGGGGGAGGCCGCCCGACGGATCCACGGGGATGGGGTGACCTATGTGGTCAATCGCAATGCCAACTTCACGAGAACCTGCCAGGTCGGATGCTCTTTTTGCGGGTTTGGACGAAGACCAGGAACACCGGGGGCAACCGCCGATAGCATTGATCAGGTGGTGGCGCGGGTGGGGAAGACGCCGTGGGTGACCGAGGTGTGCCTGCAGGGAGGAATCGATGCCTCTCTTTCACCCGCCTACTACTTCGACCTGATCCGAGCCTTGCGAGAGGCATTTCCCTGGATGCATCTGCATGCGTTCTCCCCGATGGAGATTGATTCCCTGTGCGAGAAGTCGGGCCAGGAACCGGAGGAGATGGTGGTGCGGTTACGCGCGGCCGGCGTCGGAAGCATCCCAGGGACGGCGGCGGAGATTTTAGTGGACCGGGTGCGTCGAAAAATTTCCCGCAACAAGCTTCCGGCGGCCCGGTGGGTGAGGATCGTGACGGCGGCGCATCGGGCGGGGCTGCGGTCCAGTGCGACCCTTCTGTTTGGACATGTGGAGACCTGGGCTGATATTCAGGCCCATTTCGAAGTTTTGCGGCGGGTCCAGGGGGAGACGGGCGGATTCACCGAGTTTGTCCCTCTGGCGTTTGTTCCCTACGAGAATCGGCTGGGCCGGATGCTAGCCCAAAGGCATGGGGGGATGGTTCGTCTCGAGAAGAGAATTCGGCGGCGGGCGCGGCGCTTGTATCCCTTGGCACGACTGGTGTTGGGGGACCTGATCCCAAACCTTCAGACCAGTTGGGTGAAGTTGGGACTCGAGGGGGCTCGGGAGTCCCTGGACTGGGGCTGTAATGATTTCGGGGGGACTTTGTACGAGGAGGCCATCACCCGCTCCAGCGGGGGACGGCATGGCGAGAGGATGGAGCCGGAGCAGATCGAGGATGCCATCCGGCGGGCCGGACGCATTCCCCGGCGTCGGACCACTCTCTATGGGGATGTGAAAAACCCGTTTTCCCTCGGAAAAAAGAGTTGTCAGGCGTCCCCGGAAGGGCATTTTGCAGTCTGATTCGTCAACGAAACCCAAACCAAGGAGACAGTAAATACCATGGCTAGAAAACCCAATGCAGCATTCATGAAACCCGTCCAGCCGGACGCCGTCCTCGCCGCGATCGTTGGAAGCAAGCCGCTTCCCCGCACCGAGCTGACGAAGAAACTCTGGGCCCACATCAAAAAGAAGGGGCTCCAGGACAAGAAAAACAGGCGGATGATCCACGCGGACGAGCTGCTCAAGCCCCTTTTCGGCGGGAAGAGCTCCGCCAACATGTTTGAGCTGACCAAGTACGCCAGCAAACACGTTAAATAAGCCTCTTTTTTCTCCGGGGGAAGGGTCACCCCGTCAACCGGAGATCCGAGCTTGAAATACCCCGTGGGGGCCTGTCCCTCGCGGGGTATTTTTTTATGGTGAATCGTTAGAATCTTCGTTAGATTCTCTTACTTATGGATCTAACAAAACTAACAGCCAAAGAGTTCGGCCGGATCGTCAAGCTTCTGCGCCGAAAGGAAAGCCTCGAGAAAAAGCTCACCCAAGTGGAGCGCTCCGTCGCAAAAGTTGTGGGTGCCGGCGCATCTTTCGTCGCCCGCCGGGCAAACCGGATTGCCTCCGGTCGGGGTCGGCCCCCGGGTCGTCGCGGACGTCCCGCCGGACGCCGGACCACAGGCCGTAAGTTTGGCCGTCGTGGTGGTCTCCGGAAGGTGGTCCTGGCGCAACTGAAGCGTGCCGGGATCAGCGGCCTGAAGATCAAGGACCTGGCACGGAAGATGAACATCCAGCGCCAAAGGCTGGACACCTGGTTCTACCAGAATGTGAAAAAGATCCGGGGTCTGAAGAAAATCGGGCCTGGACACTATCACCTGCGGAAGTAGTCAGCGGACGAGGTAGGATTCGAACCTACGAGCGCCTTACGGCGCCTGCGGTTTTCAAGACCGCCGCGTTCAACCACTCCGCCACTCGTCCGTTCCAGATATCCTTAGAGGAAAATCGCCCCCATGGCGAGTTTCAGCACTCCGAGCGTTAGTATTATTGGAGCCGGTTTTCTTGGGGGCGTGGTGGCCGAAATGGCCCAAAGGGGCGGTTGGAGGGTGGTTCCGATTGTCCGATCCGAGGAGTCTGCCCAGCGGTTGCAGAAGGAATTTCCCGAAGTCCGCGCTGCTGACGCGATCGCCCCGGAGTTTTGGGAGCAAGGGGGGATGCCCGCCGAGGGCATGGTTTGGGCGATGGCGCCTTCGCGGAAAAGGCCGGACGACGACTTTCTACTAATGCATCGGCAAGGAGCCGTCCTTGCGGCGCAGTGGGCCTCCCGAAAAAGGATTCCGTTTGTTTATATTTCCTCCACCTCGGTGTATGCGGAGGACGGGGGAGGTTGGGTGCAAGAGGACGCACTCTTGGCCCATGATGATGTACGCGCGATGGCCATGGCGGAAGCCGAGAGGGCCTGCCTCCGGGCGGGTGGGACTGTGCTTCGCTGCGCCGGTCTTTACGGGCGGGAACGTGTTCTCCGGTCTGAATCCGAGGGGCCAGAGCGCTGGCTTAACGTGATTCATGTGGAGGATGCGGCTCGGGCGGTTGGCTGGGGGTTGCGGCAGCGAGGACAAGTTTTCAATGTTTGTGAAAATGAGCCCCAACCGCGGGGAAGGGCAGGTGGGACCTGGCCGGAAAATCTACGCAGGTCGCGACGGAACAAAAAAGTCAGCAATCTTCGCTTGCGGGGTTTGGGCTGGGCTCCTCTTGCGGTCGGCGCGGGCGGGGTTGGCGAAATGGAATCGGCTAAAGATTCCAACCGCCGGAAATAATCACGTTGGTGCCGGTCACCTGATCGGCGTCCGGGGAGATGAGGTAACGAACAGCGTGAAAAACTTCAGCGAGAAGAACGGGGCGTCCGGCGGGCAACAAGCGGGGAGGCGGGAGATCGATGCTGTTTTCCAGGTATCCCGGCGAGATGCAGTTGACGGTGATCCGGCGATGGATCAGTTGGGCGGCAAAGGAGCGGGTCAGAAGAAGAACACCGACCTTTCCCACGTGATACCCCGGCGCCATTTTTCGGGCCGTGAGCTTTTCACAGGCGGAGTCACCTAGGTTGATGATCCGTCCTCCGGTCTTGGGGAAAAGGGGCAACGCGGAGCGGATGGTGCAAAAGGTGGCGGTGGCGGTGCTGTCCAGACCTGAACGCCAATCTTCCATTCGGGTCCTTAAAAGGAGGGTGGGTCGGTAGGTTCCGGCGTTATTCAACAGTAGGTCGATTTTCCCAAAGCGCAGGCGAACCTTTCGGAAAAGGGTTTCCACCTGAGAGGGCTGGGATAGGTCTGCTGAGAATATTTCGGCCCGCCCGCCTTCCTGCCGAATAGTCTCGGCCACGCGGATGGCCTCGGCTCGACCGCTACGATGGTGAAGGATGAGGTCATAACCTTCACGGGAAAG
>JBBAWG010000003.1:30565-53075 GCA_040397305.1 Methylacidiphilales bacterium
CCTCGGCTCGACCGCTACGATGGTGAAGGATGAGGTCATAACCTTCACGGGAAAGTTCCCGGGCGAGATGGGCCCCCAGCCCGCGGGAGGCACCCGTGACCATGGCGACAGGGGAGCTCCCTTTTTTCACGAAAGCACCGCCAGGGTTCGGGCCACGGCGCGCACCTTGGGAATTTCATGTGTGCGGAGAAGATCCGTCTTTCCGAGAAGAGCAAGGACGGCAAAAAGGGATTCAGCAGTACGAACTTCATCCTGGAAAAACTCAAAGGCATGAGGAAGGGCATGACAGACTGGCCAGCCCAGGGTGCGGAGACGGAAGGTGTGGAGGAAGGTTTCTGCCTGAAAACGGATCCGCTCCTGGCTGTCCTGGAGATTGCGGTAGTAGAAGCCCATTCCCGGATCGATCCAAATGGCTTTGATCCCCGCATTCACCGCCCGGTCGATCTCCCGATGAAAATAATCCCGGAGAGCGGCCGCGTGGTCGCAAGATCGGGTAAAATCCCCCACGGCGCGGACATGGGGGCCCTGCACATAGCAAAGAATGATGCCCGCCGCGTGATCCGCCACCATGCGGTACAGATCTTCGCTAGGGTGAGTGCCGGTGAGGTTGAGAACGGCAGCTCCAGCCTCAAGACAAGCGCGGGCGGTGGCGGGCTGGTAAGTCTCCACGGAAAAGAGAAATCCTTCCGGGCCGAGCTCTCGGAGGACGGGGATCAGGGCGCGGGATTGGCTTTCTGCGTCCACGCGGGCGGCGTGAGCCAGGGAGGATTCCGCACCAAGATCGATTAGATGTGCTCCCTCGGCTCGCAATCGGCGGGCTCTTTCGATGGCGGCGGTAGCGGAAACCACGACGCTTTCGCGGTACCAGGAGTCGGCGCTGAAGTTGACCACCCCCATGAGGTGAGGGCGGTGGGTGGCATGAAAAGGAACTCCCTTGAGGCTGAACTCTGCGACGCGGGCGGACAGGTCCCCCGCGTGGTCCCGGGCGAGGCCGGCAAGGGTTTCCAGGGAAAGCATGAGTGAAGACTAGAAGTTCTGAGGCCGGCGAGCGATAGCGGGATGGACGTGGAGCCGGGGGATGGTCATCGTTTTCCGATGGCGGGAAAATTAATGACGCAGGCGGAGTTGATGGCCTGGGAGCAAAAGGCCCGTCGATGGGTGATCCTAGGGCTGGTTGGTCTGGTGACGGGGATTTTTGGTGTGGGCCTCCTGACTCTGGAGATTAGCTACCGCATGTTGAAGCAGACTCCGGTGTTGACGGAGGCTGTGGCGAGGATTTTAGCGGATCCCCGGGTGCGGGAGGCGGTGGGAGAGCCGGTGAAGTTGGGTTGGGCCGTGACGGGGGAGTTGGAAGACATGCCGGATCGGGGGACGGCGCGGATGGTGTTTTCCCTGAGGGGTTCGAGGGATCACGCCAAGGTGACGCTCAGGGCGGAAAAAAGCCCGGCAGGGCTGTGGAAATTTCTTCTGCTAGAGGTGCAACCGATCCGGGGTCCGGTGTTGTCCTGCGCGGATCGTTGAATCAGTTGTGGGTGCCGGCGGCGGTCTCGGCGGGTAAAACGGTTTCCGAGGCCACCGCCTCCTTGTTTTCCACGATGGTTTCCAAGGCGGCATCGAGACGATCGAGGTTATGCTTGTTGATGATGGCCTGAATATGGCTGAGGTAGTGGGGGTCCGGGCAGTAGCCCGCGGAGAGAATCTTGGAGACGAATTTTGTGCCAACCTTTTCCCCTACGTGGCGGCTGTAGCGCTGGTTGGCGAGCAGGAAGTCCGCATAGCCCTTGAAGCCGGCGGCCAAGTTGGGGTAAGCGCGGAAATCCGCAGTGGTCTCCACGCCGTTGTCCCGGGTGGGCATATTCAGGGCGCGTGCACCGCTCCAGCTCTCAAAGGCCTTCATCCCGAAGAAATTATTGTACTCCTTGGCAAGGATGCTGTTGCCGTAACCGGATTCAAAGATGGCCATGGCGATTACCGCGGAGGCGGGGATCTGAGTGGTGGTCTGGATCATCATGGCTTCAGGGATGGCAGCCTGAAGAAAGCGGCGCTGCCGGCCGTTGGCGGATTCCAGGATCTTGGAGATGTGGGTGGCCAAGCCGAGCACGTCGGTGGTGGCGGAGTTCTGGGACGCGATCAAACGGGCAATCTGCAGATCCCGTTCCTCCAGTTCCTTGCGCTGGGCAAGGCGATCCTGGAGCGACTTCCATTTTTCCTCGAGATAGCTTTTGGAGAGGGCGGCGGAGAATCGGGTGACCCCGACAAGAGAAACCACGGCGACGCCGAAGAGCGTCAACCAAAGGATGTTGGAAACAACCAAGGTGCCAAAAAGACCAAGCCGAAAAGGCGTTTTCTTATGGAAGGTCTTCTTGGCCACTGCTTGGGTCAAATCGATGACCTGTGGCATGACTCTAAGTTAAAAACAGTATTCCGGTCGTCAAGGCAGCTACAGCACTAGAACATAGTATAAATTTATATAAATACATAATGGATATAAATTTAGACCTTAATTATCTCCCGCAACAAATAATCCTAAAAGCTTTCGGCGGAAGGATTTAGGGAATTTCTCTTTACGCACTCTGGGCGTGACATCAGGGGGAGGGGGAGGGCACTTTGGGCGGTGATGAATAAGCCTTTGGATGGGAAGGTGGGGGTGGTCTTTGGGGTCGCGAACAAGCGGAGCATTGCCTGGGGCATTGCCCAGGCGTGGGCGCAGGCCGGGGCCAAACTGATCTTCAACTATCAGGGGGAGAGGCTGAAAGAGAATGTGGAGGAGTTGGCGGCGACTTTTGGTGCTGACACTCCCGTGGCTCCCTGCGATGTGAGCCGGGATGAGGACATTGCAAAATTTTTCGACTTCGTGAAGGGTCGGGTCTCCCAAGTCGACCTTTTGTTGCACAGTGTGGCCTTTGCGCCGAAGGAAGCTCTCGAAGGAAACTTTTTGGATACCTCGCGGGAAGCCTTCCGGGTGGCCCACGACATCAGTGCCTATTCGTTGGTGGCGGTGACGCGGGCGGCGGCCGGTCTGATGGCCTCCGGGGGAAGCGTGGTGACGATGAGCTATTACGGAGCAGAGAAGGTCGTGCCTCACTACAATGTGATGGGCGTGGCCAAGGCAGCCTTGGAGGCCAGCGTTCGCTATCTCGCCTACGATCTCGGCCCGAAAAAGATCCGGGTGAACGCGATCAGCGCCGGACCGGTGAACACTCTGGCCGCCCGGGGGATCAGCGGATTTTCCGCGATGCTGAGTCACTATGAGCAGCATGCCCCGCTCAAACGCAACATCACCCTGGAGGAGTTGGGGGCGATGGGGGTGTTTCTGGCTTCCGACGGAGGAGCCGGGGTGACCGGGCAGACCCTGTACGTGGATTCGGGTTACAGTGTGATGGGAATGTGAGTTCGGGCGCGAAAAAACCCCGGAAACTTCTGCTCTGGGACATCGACGGGACGATCCTCCACACGGGTAAGGCGGGGGAAGCCGCCTTGGGGCATGCCATGGAAAAGCTTCACGGCATGACCCGCGGCCTGCAGGGGTTGGACATTGCGGGCCGGACGGACAAGTGGATCGTGGAGCAGTTGTTGGCCCGGGAAGGGCTCCCGCATGGGGAAAAGGAAATCGCCCGGTTTCTTGACGAGTATGTGGAACGACTGGCGGAGGAGTTGCCCCGTCGGCAGGGGGGTCTTCATCCAGGGATTCTTGGAATTCTGGAAGAGGCCCACCGGCGTCCTGATCTCGTGCAAGGGCTTCTGACGGGAAACATTGAAAAGGGTGCGCGGCTGAAACTGACCCGCTACGGGGTGAATCATTTTTTCGAATTTGGCGCGTTTGCCGACGACTCGGCCGTGCGGAATGAGCTTGGCCCCCATGCGAAGCGGCGCGCCCACGCGCGGCACGGGGAAGAATTCCCCCCGGAGCAGATCTACATCATCGGTGACACTCCCCATGATGTGGCGTGCGCGCGGGCGATTGGTGCCAAAGCAATCGCCGTGGCGACCGGCTCATTTTCTGCAGAGCAGCTCCAAGCCTGCGGGGCGGATGCGGTCTTCACGGACTTGGCCCACCCGGAAAAATTCTTCCGTCTTTTGGATTAATCCTTGGTTTTAGTTTTCATCATCCCGAAAAGGGAAAATGAATGAGAGAGAATTGGTTCCACCGGGGGGAACGTAGCGGGAAGAAACCCGGAGACCTTCGGGACTTTTCTCAATCGTCAAAAAAGAGCCCGGTCGGGCTGGGTCTGGAATGCGGCGGGCGGCAGGCAACCCTCCCTCTTCCAGTGCGATGCGGGCCTCCAAGGCTCCTTGGGTGATCAAATATTCCATTCTGACCCTTTCAAAGTCCCGAAATCCGCCCAGGCCCTGCGCAAGGGTCGGGGACAACCCGGCCCCGGGTTCCCCAGAAAGCCAATGTCGCCATGCTGGACCGGCCAAGTAGGTTTTTTGCCGCAAAAGCTCCAACTGCTCGGCGTCCCTCCGGAGCCATTTGGCCAGATCCTCAGCGGTCGCCGGTTCGGCGGCCCTTGTAAAATACCACGAAGTATCCGAATCGTTTCCAAGCCATCGACGCAGGGCGGGTTTGGCTTCGGTGCCGGCAGGCAAGGCAGCGAGGTAATCGGCCGTCCGCAAATACAAGCTACGGTCGGCATCGAGGCTGGAACGCAAATCTTCCAAGCTGGGGGCGGGGGCGAGGACCGCACGAAAACCTTGAAGGTCTTCGACCGAATATTCCCCATCGAAGGCTGCGGATTGCAGAGCCTTCGCGGTTTGCATCGAGGTACTGATGGTTTCCGACATGCTCCAATCACTCAAATCCCAGCCAAAACGGATAGCGCCCAAGTTTCGGGTCTGGCGGAAGTAGGACAGATAGAAACCAAAGCTTTGGGCGGAAGTCCTCTGGTCAGGATTGCCCGTGTCGACGTCTAAAAGTTTCTCGTAGGCGAGAATGCTCTTCCAGACAGGCTGATTTTGGCCCCGGAAAAGCAGGATGGAGTCGGGGAAGCTTTTCCAGTCTGGGACCGGACCTGACAAAAACGGCTGCCAGGCCTCGTAAAAAATCGCGAGGGACTCCCGGAGGGCCTGTTTTTCCTCCCCGCTCCACGGCGGAAAGGGTTGGCCTTCGGGGGTTGATGCATTGCGCTGCAGCGCGGTTTGCAGGGCATAAGGGATGGGGGGCAGTCTTTGGAGTCTTAGGAGAAGGGCGGAGACCTCCGGGGCATGTTCCTCCGGCGGTGCGGGCAGTTTGGTTAGATCGACCCGCCAATTCTTCTCTTTTTCGAGGGGCGTAGCGGCCTCGGCGATGGCTTGATCCTCGTTCCAGAGATTTCGCAGAGTCGGAGGCAAGGAAACGACCCGGAAAGTCCACCACGCAAAAATACCCAGGATTAGAAAAATGGAAAAAAGCCGCACGGCTGGCCGCTCCCAAATCTTCAAGCAACTATCTGACCGAAATCCCATGGGTCTGTCTAGCGGGGAAGGCTTGCCGTTCGTCGGTAGTTTGCGAAAAAATCGGCATGGAAATCATCAACCGGGACCACTGCCGCCCGTTTCCAACCGAGGATGGTTCTGAAATCCGTGAGTTGCTGGCCCATCGTAACTCCTCCATCCGCAATCAAAGTCTCGCCGAGGCCACCCTCCGGGCTGGGCAGAGCACCCGGGCCCATTTTCATCCCAAAGCGGAGGAGATTTACTATATTCTGCGTGGAAGAGGAAACATGCGGATGGAGGGTGGGGAGCGGGAAGTTGGCCCGGGGGATGTCATCGCCATTCCGCCGGGGCATCCCCATCAAATCTCGCAGCTGGGCGCGGAGGATCTGGTGTTTCTTTGCTGCTGTGCCCCCGGTTATGAACCCAACGACGTGGTCTTTACCGAATGATTTTCCATCGTCTGGGGCTTGGGTGGTGGCTTTTTGCTGGGTCGGTTCAGGCGGCCGGCACACCCGAACAACACCAAAAGCTCGTTGAAACCTGCCGTTGGCTGTCCCAACAAGATCTGGCCTATGGGCAATCCTGGCAACCCCCCGGCCATCCACACATCATCACCATGGACTGTTCCAATACCGTGCGTTTCATCGTCTGGAAGGTTTTCGGCCTGAATCTTCCCCGGACGGCCTCCAGTCAGTACGTCTATTTAAAAGAGAAAGGCAAAGTTCGGGATGTGCCCTTGCGGGGAGATGGCAAGGTCGATCCCGACAAGCTCTTGGCGCAAATGAGAAGCGGGGATCTTCTTTTCTGGGAGTGGACCTACAACGTGCCGAGGGATCCTCCCATCAGCCATGTCATGGTCTACCTCGGAAGGAAAAAAAACGGATCGGCGATGGTGGCGGGTTCGTCCCAGAGGATGGATGGGGAGCGCGGAGGTGGAGTGGATGTTTACACCTTTGATCCCAACGCGCCTTCGGGTAGCGCCCGAAACTTTTTTAACTTTATCACGCACCGGGGGCGTTTGGTGGCATACGCCCGGCCGATCGCCCAACCCGGCTGGGCGGAGCGAGGGGGGTTAGAATAGGGTCGGCATTCCCTCCACGAGGAAACGCACATCCGTCAAGCGGCCGGCCTGCATGGCTGCCTGCATGAGGCGCTGCGGGGGTTCGTGGAGGGGTTCATAACTCAGGCGGTAAGTTCCGAAATGCATCGGGATCATCGTGCGGGAGCGCAGGTCCAGAAATGCACGGAAAGCCTCTTCCGGATTCATGTGGTTCTCCCCGAATTTGAGCCCGTGGTAGGCGCCGATCGGGAGAAGGGAAATTTCCGGCTTTAGCCTCCGGCCAATGTCCTTGAAGCCGTCGAAATAGGCGGAGTCACCGGCGTGGTACACCGTGTGGCCTGCAAGATCCACGACGTAGCCGCCATAGCCCCGGTGAAGATCCGTGACTTTCCGGGCTCCCCAGTGCTTGGCCGGAACGAACGTGATGGCGGCGCTGGGAAAACGCAATCGCTCCCACCACTTCATTTCATAGACCTTTTCAAAGCCGAGACCATGGACCAAGTCTCCCACGCCGGCGGGCACGACAATGGGTTGATTGGCGGCAATCTGGCGTAGGCTTTTGCGGTTCAAGTGGTCGAAATGGGCGTGGGTGATCAGAACCAGGTCGATATTCGGCAGGTGATGGTGGGGCAGGCCGGCATGCCGCAGCCGGCGAACCACGAGCAGCCAGTTCGCCCAGTTGGGGTCCACTAGAATGTTTCCGTGAGGTCCTTGGATCAAAAAGGAGGCGTGACCGATCCACGTGAGACAGACCTGTCCGGGCTTGAGCTTGGGGAAGATGGGGGCCGCACCACTGCGATGCCCTCTCTTGCGGGAAAAAAGGGCCGGCAAAAGCACATCCGTAATAAAACGGTGGGCCCGCCGTTTCCGGGGAAGGGAGGGGTTTTTCTTCAGGGAAAAGTTACTTTGGGGCGAAGGACGCACGGAGGCAACCGTCTCGCGGAGATGGATTGGCGGGAAAGATTCCCTTAGGCTGTTGGGAATGCCCGGTTCCGTGAAAACCAGTCTACGGGAGGAAATCCGACGCCGTCTTGCCGGGGTGTCTCCGGAAGTGCGGCGGGCGGCATCTGCCAACATCCTCCAAACCCTCATCGAGCGTCCGGAGTGGAAGGCCGCAAGCCTGCTCGGGCTTTACCTCTCACTTCCCGACGAACCGGAGACGCGTGATTTGATCCGTCGGGCGTGGGACAATGGAAAAAAAGTGGCGTTACCCAAGACCGATATCCGACATGGTCTGACGTGGTGGGAGATTCTACCCGGGCCCTTGCCCTCCCTGGAGACCCTTTGGGAGCCCCTGCCGGGGAAACATGTCGCGGTGAAACATGAGGCGATTGAGGGTTTTTGCGTCCCTGGGCGCGCTTTCGACACGCGGGGAACAAGGCTGGGTCGGGGGGGAGGGCACTATGATCGAGCCTTGGCCCAGCGTTCCCGAATGGCATGGGTGACAGGTCTTTTTTTTTCCGCCCAGGAGATGGAGCATCTCCCCCGGGAAGCGCATGATGTTTCCTTGCCCCACGTGGTGACGGAAAACGGGTGGAGAAGCTTGCCTTGAAGGACACGGAAAAGCCGTTTCTGGATCATTTGGAGGACCTGCGAGGACTGATCCTGAAATGCGCCGGAGCTATCGGGGCGGGGGCCCTCCTGGGAATCAGCGGGATCGGCACAGTGATGGAGATTTTGCGGCGACCCCTCATGCAGGTTCAGGGGGAGGGAGTGGGCGGCAAGACGGGCACGCTCCTGGCTTTGCAGGTAACGGACCCCATGACCGTGACCCTGCAGATCGGACTTGGGGCAGGACTTCTTTTGTCTCTGCCTGTCGTACTTTACCTTGTGGGGGCGTACCTTCTGCCCGCTTTGGATCCCCGGGAGCGGAGAATGTTGCTCCCGGCTTTTTTGGCCGGGGCCTTCCTTTTTCTTTTGGGGGTGGCGTTCTGCTATTTTCTCGTTCTTCCGCAGGCCTTGGCCTTCTTCCAAAATTTCAACCGGTGGCTGGGGCTCGAGACCAGCTGGACCATGGCCAGCTACACGGATTTTGTTCTGCAGATGCTGGTGGGGTTCGGCCTTTCCTTCGAGCTGCCCCTCGTGATGATTTTACTGGCCCGTCTCGGTATCTTGCAGCGGGCCACGGTGATCGAGCATCGGCGGCAGGCGGCGGTTGTGTTGCTGGTTTTAGCGGCATGTGTGACGCCGACCTCGGATCCCTTCAACCTCGGTTTGATGTTTGTGCCTCTTTACGGCCTTTTTGAATTGGGTTTGGCCGGGATGGGTTGGGCGGAAAAGAAAGCATCCTTGGCAAGCGCTCCGGAGTCGTCTTAATGATGAGGAATGGATTGGTCATCCCGGTCAGCGCGCATTTCGCGGCTTAAGGAAAAGGCTCATTTTGACCACGTGGTGATGCCTTTGGCCTATGCAGGGGCTGCCATCGGACTCCTGATTCTTTTTTGGCAGGGCCTTGAAATTTTGGAGGATAACCGGGCCAATGAGGCCTGGTGGATGCCCGCGCTTTTTTTCTTTCTCTTGCCGATCCCTTTGGGGGTCTATCGCTGGCTCCGCAAACACTATCACCGGCGGCTTCAGGCTTAAAACTCCACGCGCGCGAACGGGTGGCGTTGGCCTGCCCGAGTCGTTAAGGTAGCCCCATGCCCAGTGTTTACCTGAAAACTTACGGCTGTCAGATGAACGAGCGGGATTCCGAGCAGGTGCTTCGCCAGCTCCGGGACCGGGGATATCAACCCGCGCCTTCCGAGCATGAGGCGGATGTGATCCTGCTCAACACCTGCAGCGTTCGGGATTTGGCCGAGCAAAAAGCCTTGCGAAAAATGGCCAACCTCCGGGCCCTGCGGAAAAAGAACCCCGGGGTCGTGCTGGGTTTCCTGGGTTGCATGGCGCAACGGAGAGGGGGGGCGCTGGAGAAGGATCTGGCCGGGGTCGACCTCGTGGTGGGCACGCAGAAATTTCACCGGGTTCCGGAACTTGTGGAACAGGCCCGGCAGGCCCGCTTGCAGGGGCAGCCACGTTTTCTAGCCGAAGTGGGTGAGGAAGACGGCTCGGAGAGCGCCATTCGCGACCATGTGATCACCTCCCGCCAGGTCACCGCGTTTGTCTCAGTCATGCAAGGGTGCGACATGCATTGCTCCTTCTGTATCGTCCCCACAACCCGCGGTAAGGAACGCTCCCGGCCAATCGCGGAAATTGTCGAAGAGGTGCGTCGCTTAGTCGGAGAGGGGATCCGTGAAGTGACCCTATTGGGACAGATCGTCAACATGTACGGCCGGAGGATGCCGATGCGGGACGGGAAAACGGCGTTTGTGCAGTTGCTGGAGGAACTGGAAGAGATTCCCGGACTGGAACGGGTGCGCTTCACTTCTCCCCATCCCCGGGGAATGAAACCGGATCTGATCGGCGCGTATGGCCGTCTGAAAAAGCTGTGCGAGCATCTTCATCTGCCGGTGCAGTCCGGATCGGACCGGCTTCTCAAGCAAATGGGGCGGGGCTACACCTCCGCCCAGTATTTAAAGACGGTGGAACAGGTGCGGCAGGTTTGTCCGGAAGTCGGACTGACCACGGACGTGATCGTGGGGTACCCTGGGGAAACGGAAGCTGATTTTGCCGCCACCCGAAAGCTGATGGAGGAGGTTGATTTTGATAATGCTTTTATCTTTCGATACTCGCCTCGTGAGGGCACCCGGGCTGCCGAGGAAAAAGCCACCGAGGTGCCGGAGAAAGTGAAGGAGGAGCGCAACCAGGAGCTTCTGGCGCTACTCACAAAGCAAGCCGAGCGTAAGGCCACGACTCGGATCGGTAGTTTGGTGGAAATTTTGGTGGAAGGACCTAGCAAGACCAAGGAAAGCCGGCTGACCGGAAGAAGCCGGCAGAATCGGCCGGTTGTTTTTGAGGGGGGCGAGCGCCACCTCGGACAATTGCTTCAGGTCAGAATCACGGAATCCACGGGGTTTACGGATTACGCCGACCCCTCCATTCTTGATTAATTCCAACATGATCTACTCCTTTACGCTTTCGCAGGTCGCCGTGTGGCTCGGTTTCGGATCGTTTCTCCTGCACGCCTGGTGGTTTTTTCATTATGACAAAGTGGTAGTAGGGTGGCGCTCTTTTCCGCGTTCCGAAGCCGCCGGAGCTGTGCTGCTGGCTTTGGCCACGGCCTGGGCCGCCTGGCTCGCCGGCACAATGAATCTGATGGAGTACACCCGGTTTCGCCCTCTTTTCGTTCTCGCGGCTGTGGCCCTGGGGGTGACCAGCTGGCTTTATGTCCGTGAGTTCATTGCGGTCCGTGCCCTCGGGGTCCTGCTGCTCTTGGGGGCCAACATCTTGCTCGACGCCTGTTTTCTCCGGGAAGACAAGCTCCGGTTGGTGGTGGTGGCCTACGCCTACCTCCTGATCGTGAAGGGGATGTTTATGGTGGGAGCACCCTATTTGCTTCGAGACGCGATCGATTGGGCTTTTGCCAGCCCGCTGCGAGGGAAAGGGCTGTTCCTGCTGGGGTTGGCCTTTGCGGTCCTCCTATTGGGGTTGGGAGTTTTTGTTTACTGACGCGGCGCGGCCCGAGCCGTGAAGATACTCGTCATTCGCGGCGGCGCCTTGGGGGATTTTCTTCTGACCCTTCCGGCTTTGGCCGGAATCCGGCAAGCCTGGCCGCAGGCCCGCTTGGAGCTGGTGGCGAACCCCAAATTCGGGGAGATGGTCGTTGGCGCGGGTCGGGTGGACGAGGTTCGGGCCATTGACCGTCCGGGTTTGGCCGGGTTTTTTGCCAAAGGCGGGGTTCTCGAGCCTGATTGGTGCGACTACTTTGCCTCCTTCGACCTGACTATCTCCTATCTTTTTGATCCCGATCAGATTTTTGAAGTCAACTGGAGGAGAGTCGGCGGAGAGGGCCAGTATCTCGCCATTGATCCCAGCGGCCCGGTTATGCCTGCATGGAAGCACCTGGCTCAACCTCTGGCTTCTTTAGGGGTGAAGCCAGGAATGTCTCACCTGATGCGGGGCGAAAGGCTGGCGCGACAGGGGGTTGAAGAATATCGGGCGGCTAGGCCACGGGTGGTGGTGCACCCCGGCAGTGGCGGATCGCGCAAATGTTGGGCCCTGGAAGGCTGGTTGCAGGAGCTTGCCTTTTGGAGGGAAAGGCAGCCTTTCGAGGTGGTTTGGCTGGCGGGTGAGGTGGAGGGAGATTTGCTTCGCCGCCTGCCAGAACCATGGAGGCAGACGCCGCACGGCTGCTTGGAGAACCGTCCTCTCACTGAAGTCTTTCACTTGCTTCGTTCGTCGGACCTGTATCTGGGCCATGATAGCGGGATTAGTCACCTGGCAGGATGGAGTGGGGTGCCGTGCGGACTTTTGTTTGGCCCCACCGACCCCAAGGTTTGGGCCCCACCCGGCTCCCATGTCCGTTGCTGGCACCGGGGCGGAGCGTGGCCGGAGAGGGGAGAGCTGGCCCGGTGGTGGCAGGAGGAGTTAGCTCCGCTCCTTGTGATGAAAACCGTCCGTCGGTAAGGTTTTCTCCTTCCATGATCATCGCCCTGCGTCCCGGAACGGAAAAGAAGCTGGTCGACCAAGTGGTGGCCGAGGTTAAAAAACTCGGTTACCAACCTCACACCATCCATGGAGAAGTTCAGACGGTGATTGCCGCCATTGGAGACGAGCGCGCTCACACCTCCCTCGAGGCCCTCGCCAGCTGGCCGCAAGTGGAGGCAGTCTTGCCGGTTCAGCGCCGGTACAAGCTGGTCGCGCAGGAAGGCAGAAAGACGGCCAGCGTGGTGAAGGCAAATGGGGTGAGCCTTGGTGCCACCGAACCATTTCGGTTGATGGCGGGTCCTTGCTCTGTGGAATCGCAAGAACAGCTGCTGGCCACGGCGCGCGCCGTCAAAAAAGCCGGGGCCACCTTCCTGCGAGGGGGTGCCTTTAAGCCGCGAACTTCGCCCTACGAGTTTCAGGGTTTGGGCGAGAAGGGCTTGGAGCTGCTGGCTCTGGCCAAAAAGGAGACAGGTCTGGGGATTGTCACCGAGGTGCTGTCTGAGGTGCATGTGGACAAGGTGGCGGCGGTGGCCGACATTCTGCAGATCGGGGCTCGAAACTCCCAAAACTTCTCCCTGCTCAAAGCGGCCGCCGCCACGGGCCGCGCCATCCTTCTCAAGCGTGGACTATCGATGAAAGTGGAGGAGTGGTTGCTGGCGGCAGAGTACGTCATGAGTTCGGGCAACGGGCAGGTGATTCTTTGTGAACGTGGGATCCGGACCTTCGAAACGGCGGTGCGGAACACCCTTGATCTGGGGGCGGTGGCGCTGGCGAAACAGGAAAGCCATTTGCCGGTGATCGTGGATCCCAGCCAAGCAGCTGGCCGGGCGGATTTGGTGATTGCGCTAAGCCGAGCTGCGGTAGCGGTGGGGGCAGACGGTTTGCTGGTGGAGGTGCATCCCCACCCCGCCGAGGCCAAGAGTGATGGGCAGCAGCAGCTAGATTTAGCGGGAATCCAGCGTCTGGCGGGGGAGATCGCTCCGTTTATCAAAGCGGCGGGACGTGCCGGATGAGGGGAAAGCCCAAGGGAGTCGTCCCGGTTCGACAGCGGGTGCTCGTGATCGACGACGAAAAGGATGTGGCCTACTCCTTTCAGCGGGTATTGGCCGAAGAACCGGTGGAGGTGGTCGGCGTCACCCGCGGCGCGGAGGGTTTAAAGCAGCTGCGAAAACATCCCGCAGATTTGGTCTTGCTGGATGTTCGAATCGGGGAGGAGAACGGCCTGGAGATCTTGCGGGAAATTCGAAAAGAACACCCCCGGCAGTTGGTGATTGTGATGACCGCCCATGGTACCGCCCAGACTGCGATTGAGGCGATGAAGCACGGGGCCTTTGACTATGTGTTAAAGCCATTCGATGTGCCGGAGTTGCTGTCCTTGCTACGGCGAGCCCTCCAAACTGCCGCATCGATGGAGGAGTTGACGGCTGCTCCGATTGGAAAAAAACGCGAAGCGGATGCCGGGCCCATGGCGGGACTCATCGGCACTTCCGCCTCGATGCAGCGAATTTACAAATTGGTCGGGCAAGTGGCGCGGTCGGATGCGTCGGTTTTACTGGTGGGGGAGAGCGGTACAGGGAAAGAGCTAATTGCCCGGGCGATCTACGCCAACAGCCCCCGAGCCGCGAGGCCTTACGTGGCGATCAACTGTGCAGCCATCCCCGACACCCTGCTGGAAAGCGAACTGTTTGGACATGAACGGGGCGCCTTTACCGGGGCACTCACCCAGCGGATCGGTAAGTTTGAGCGGGCGGATGGCGGCACCATCTTTTTGGATGAGATCGGGGACATGCCGTTAGCCTTGCAGGCAAAATTGTTGCGCATTCTTCAAAACGGGGAATTTCAGCGCCTCGGTGGCGACCAGACCCTGCGGACAAAAGTCCGAGTGATCGCCGCCACCAACAAGGACCTTGCGGCCATGGTAAAAGAAAAAACGTTCCGAGAAGACCTTTTCTATCGGCTGAATGTGGTTCTCGTGCAACTCCCGCCTTTACGGGAGAGGGCCGAGGATGTGCTTCCTTTGGCGGAGTATTTCCTCCAGCGAGAGGCCAAGGAGCGCAGGTTGAAGTTTTCCCTCGCGGCCAAGAAGGCCCTGCAAAGTCACCGTTGGCCGGGGAATGTCCGTGAGCTGGAAAATGTGGTTCAGCGTGCGGTCGTTTGCGCCTCCGCCGACACCTTGGAACCCGCTGACTTCTCCCTGGAACCTGCCAGCTCGGTCTCCTCTCCGGGTCACGGGCCTGACTGGTGGCAAAGTCTCCAAGTTTCCGCAGCGGACGGGGATCTTTTGGCGGCTGGAGAAAAAATGTTGGTGGAACGCGCCTTGCGGGAGTCCCACGGCAATGTCCAAAAAGCGGCGGAGATTCTGGGGGTCACCCGGGCCGCCTTGCGGACCAGGATCGAACGCCATGCCCTTCAGGGGAGTAAAGAGTAGACTTACACCAGCCGCGCGAGGATTTTGGGAAGGGGGGAGGTAAAGCCGAGGTCTTCTCCGCCCACGGGATGACGGAACCGAAGAGAGGAGGCATGGAGACCCAGGCGACCCGCTGGATTGGTTTTGGCCCCATACTTTTCATCCCCGACCACCGGGCAACCCGCATGAGCCAGATGAACACGAATTTGGTGACGACGCCCGGTTTCCAAGGTGAGTTCCATCAGGGAACGCTGGGGGGACTTTTTTAAAACCCGGTAATGGGTAACGGCATGCCGGGTTCGTTCGGAGCGGGGGCGGACATGAACATGGTGGGGATTGGTTTCATCGAGGTCTGACTTCCAAACCCCCTTCGATGAAGAAGGCGTTCCCTCCACGACGGCCTCATATTTCTTTTCGAAAGAGTCCCACTGGGACTGGAGCTGTTCTTTGGCCGCGGCGGTTTTGGCAAAAACCATCAGCCCGGAAGTCTCCCGATCGAGGCGGTGGACAATCCAGACGCGCTGGTTGGAACGGGGATGGGCCTGCCGAAGGTATTCCGTTAGCTGAAAGTAGGCGGTTTTTTCCGGCTCAGCCGGACTCGCAATACTGAGGAGCCCGGATGGTTTTTCCACCACCAGAAGATGAGCATCCTCGAAGTAGATTTTTAGTCCAGACGCGAGCCGGGTCTTGGGGGTGGCGAATCGATCGGAGCGCACCGACACCATGTCGCCGGGACTCAGGGGATGATCGAACTGGCTGACTGGTCTTCCATTGATCGTGATGGCCTGAAATTTGAGCCAGGTCCGGATCTGCTTCTTTTTTTCATCTGGCCAGGCGGTAAAAAGGGATGCCAGAAGAGGGCCGGGCTTGGACACCGCAAAGGTCCTGGGAGATCCCGCCATGAAGGGAATTGGGGCTTGGTTTAAGGCAGAAGGGCTTTAATGGCCGCCACCGCCGGAAATGGTGCCGAGGCCGCCTTTCGGGGTCTGGTAGCTCACCACGAGAAGAGTAAGAATTGCGGCGATTCCGAAGGAGACGCCCCCCGCCGCCACGGCCCGAACCGGATCGTCGGCGAGGAAGAATTGCATCACCGGACCCAGGGCCAGGGTGGCCACCACCTGAGGAATCACGATGAAGAGGTTAAAGATGCCCATGTACGCCCCCATGTTTTCTTTGGGTAGAGAGGTGCTGACCATGGCGTAAGGCATGGAAAGGATGCTGGCCCAGGCGATGCCGACGCCGACCATGGAGAGAAGGAGAACGTATTTGTCGTTCGCCACCAGGACGGAAGCGAGCCCGACGGCTCCGGCCAACAGACAGACAGCATGAACAGGCTTGGCGCTGAACCGCTTGGTGAGGTGGATCAGGGCAAAGGAAAAAAAGAAGCAAACGGCGTTGTAAACCGCGAAACAGAAACCCGCCCACTCGACGGCCACCGCAAATTCCGGCGAATCAGGCGTGGCCTGATACAAGCGCTTGGCCACCGCCGGGGAGAAGTAAATCCACATGCAGAAAAGACCGATCCAGGTAAAAAACTGGACGACACCCAGCTCCCACATCCGTCGGGGAATTCGCATGACCAACCCCGCGATTTCACCTAGTCCCAGGCTCCAGTCGAATTTCCGTGAGCGAATCTCCGCCAACTCCTTGTCAGACGGAGGATATTCCCTGGTGGTCAGCACCGTGTAGACCACGGCGGCGAGGAAGGCCACGGCTCCGATATAAAAGGAGAGCTTCACCGATGCGGGGATATGGCCGCCACCGGCCTGCTCGACTGGCACGCCGAACCAGTTGGTCATCATCCAGGGCAGAGCGGAGGAGACGGTTCCCCCAAGCCCGATAAAGAGGCTTTGCATGGCGAATCCCTGGGAGTTTTGTTCTTCCGGGGTGTTGTCGGCCACCAAAGCACGGAACGGTTGCATGCTGGCGTTGATCGAGCCATCGAGAACCCAAAGCAGGCCGGCCGCCATCCAAAGGGTGGGGGAGTTGGGCATGAGGATCAGGGAGAGAGAGGCGAGAATGGCTCCCACAAGAATGAAGGGGCGGCGACGTCCCAGGCCTGTCCAGCAGCGGTCGCTCATTTGGCCGATGATCGGTTGGATAAGAAGACCGGTCAGGGGGGCGGCAATCCAGAGCCAGGCAATCTCGTGGTCGGCGGCGCCGAGGTATTTGTAAATCGCCGACATGTTGGCCATCTGCAGGCCCCAGCCAAACTGGATGCCCAGAAAGCCGAATGACATATTCCAGATTTGCCAAAAGGAGAGGCGGGGTTTGTTCATATCGTGACTATTGCCGGTTTAACCCAGCGACCAAGGAGGTTTTCAGTTTAGGGCTTGTCTTCTTCCGGGGCGACTGAGGCAGCATCTGCGGCAGGGGCCGTTTCCGTCACAGGTGCCAAAGGGGCAGGGGAAGTTACCGCCAGCCGAGTAGTGGGTGTGGGCAGAGGGTCATTTCCCTTGGTGATGGAGTGGTCAAGGCGGAGGGCGCGGATGAGGTCTTCAAAGGGATTCTGATTGTCACGGGGCTCGCTCCGGGCGCCGATTCCAGCTTGGGAAACCGAATAAGCATGGGGCGGGCCGCCGGTTTTGGAGTTCATCAGGGAAGGCATAGGTCGAAGCAGGGAGTCATTGTCCTTCGGTGCGTCGCTCTCCTGCTCCAAGCGAATCTGGCTGGCATAGAGCTCATAATCGGTTTCAGACATGGAGGAGAGATCGAGATCTTTGGCCACCTTGCCCCTGGCCAACAGGTCGCGCTGGCCCTTGGTGGTTTCCCCATGGTTTTGGTAGGTGATTTCATCGGTCAATTCATTTGGGGTGGGTAGTGGTTCGGGTTCCCGCCGGATGGCGATCTGAGCGGGATCCTGGAATAGGGCGGCGGCGCGATCGGAAATTTCCTGTTTTTTACCCCGTTGGCCGGAGATTAACTCCCCTTGAAGATTGCGATTCTCTTTACTGGACGAGGTGGAGGTCTGCCTGGCCTGGAGGGGGGTGCGTCGATAGTTGTCAAAATCGAAAGGGGAGGACGGCGTTTCGAGAGGTTGGGAGTTCTGAGCCTGGACAGGAACTGTCAGCAGACACGCCAGGGACAGAATCGCAATGCGCATGCTTTTTTATGACTCCAGAAAGGGTTCCCGCCAACGGCCCCGAATGGGCCGATGGGACTAAGTTGGGAATAAAAGAGGCTTGAGGGCGGGTCTGTCTTTCCGATGATGTCCGGATGTACTCCATCATTGGCGGCGACGGCAAAACCTACGGCCCAGTACCCCCTGCGGAAATCGAGCGCTGGATCCGGGAGGGGCGCGCCGATGTTCGGACCAAGGTGAAGAAAGAAGGGCAGTCCGATTGGCAAGAACTCGGCACCATTGAGGACTTCTTCCCCAAGACTGTCAGCAATCCTCCGACCTTGGATCGGTCCGTCGGTCCTCGGCATGTTTCCATCCAATCGGGCTTAGGGATTCGAGCCTGTATCGGTGCCGCCTGGCGGGCCTACCGGCAGGATCCTTGGAGAATCACCGGGGTGGTGGTGCTGACCTTTCTGGCGCAGCTTTTGATGAATAACATCCCCTTGGCCGGTCTTATTTTGGCTTTTCTCCTGAATGGCCCAATCCTCGGCGGGCTTTATTATTTCTGTCGGCAGTCGCTCCACGGATCGTCCAAAGGGGTGGGGGATATTACGGGCACCGTCCGGGATCGTTTTTTGCCGTGCTTTTTGGCTACCACCGTTTCCAACCTTCTGGCGTTTGGGCCTTTTCTCCTGGGGGTGATTCCTGCGGTGGCCCTGGCGGCGGGCGCAGAAGGTATGGATTGGTCCCAATTAGCGGCTCGTCCGGGTCTGGCTGCAGCCATGGCTTTGCCGCTGCTTGGCGGATTTTTTGCCATGCTTTATCTCCTGATCCTTTGGTCCATGGCAGTGCCGTTGGCCGCGTGTAGTTCGATGGATTTTTGGGAAGCCCTTAAAACCAGTTGGCACGGAGTTCGGGCGAACCTTCTGAGTTACTTCGGGCTCCTGCTGCTTTTAGGATTCTTGAACCTTCTGGGGATCTTGTGTCTGGTCGTCGGCCTTTTTATCACCATTCCGGTTACGTTGCTGGCTACGATGGCTGCCTATGACCACATCTTCCGTCCCGGAACCTCCGATCCTCGCTGACACCGAACGGGCTCGGAACTGCCTTGGTCTCAACGCTACTGTTCTGCCCGGGCTCGGCACGTTTCGCCATGGCGCCCGGTTGCGGGGCCTGCTGGAGATGGTAACCGCTTTCGGGGGAACTCTCTGGTTTTGCAAGACCCTCTTCCTGATTGCTGGGGAGATGGCGGAAGGGGCGAAATGGCTGCCCGCCTTGGGAATCCATGCAGGAACGCTTTTGGTTTGCGCGATAGTCGTGGTGGGGAGTTGGATCTCGGGCGTGAAGTACGGGAGAGCGATCTTAAAAAGGCAGACGAGGGCTCGATGAGGATTAAGCCGAAAATTAAGAAACGGGTGATGGATCGTCCTTCATCCTGATCTCTTTAATTAGTCTCAGCTGGGGTTTTTCAACCCGTTCCACGCGCAGGGTGAAACCGAGGCCGTTGGCGAAGGGTTCGACCCGACCGGAGACGGCCACCACGGGGTGCTGAGCGGTGACCGCGCCCCAGCGCCGGTAGGCATCGGCGAACAGCTCCGTTTCCACCATTTCTGTCCGGTCGGCCAAGGTAAGGAATTTCATCAGTCTTCCATCGGACTGCCGGTGCGAGCGCTCCGCCACGATCATTCCGCAGGTGGAGACCCGCCGCCCGGGACAATGTTTCAGCTTGGCCATCGGGATGTAGCGCTCCCATGCAATGTCCGGGTATAGGTCCAGCGGGTGGGCGGAGGCGGTAAAGCCGAGGAGTTCCATCTCGTCCTTCAGTTTTTGGATCTGGCCCGGCTCCTCCAAGGCGGTGGGGAGGCCGTTTCGCGGGCTGGAAGTCAGAGGCAACTCCGCCAGTCGTTTTCCCGGGTTCTGTCCGTGGCGACGCCAGTCCCAAAACAGCCGCGTTCTGGAGGGTTGGAACCCGTCCAGGGCTCCCGCGCGGAGCAGTGAACCCATCGCTTCCGCGCCGGGGCGGACTTTTTCCAAAAAATCGATCAGGGATGCAAACGGGCGAAGCACCCGTTCCCGCGCAATGCGCCGGGGGAGGTCGTCGCCAACATCCCGGATCACGGCCAAAGGAACCCGGATTCCCGCGGGTTCGGGGAGAAACCGGTGGGAATCGGAGTGCATCACGTCCGGAGGCAGGATTTTGATTCCCAATCGCCGACATTCGAGTGTGTAGGCCAACCGGGAGTAGAAGCCCTTTCCGTGGGTGAGGACGGCGGCGAGGAACTCCTTCGGGTGGTATCTCTTGAGAACGGCGGCCTGGTAGGCCTCCACGCCGTAGGCCGTGGAGTGGGCCCGGCAGAAGGCATAGCCCTGAAACCCGAGGAGCAGGCTCCAGACTTTTCCAATTTCCTCCGCCGTCCGGCCAGTTGCACAAGCGGCACGATGGAACTCGCGACCCAACCGCTCCACGGTGGGAAGATCTTGCTTGATGAGGGCACGGCGCAGGACATCGGCGCGCCCGGCATCAAGTCCGGCGAAAGCCTCGCAGACCTGAAGGACATGCTCCTCATAGGCGATCAGGCCGAAGGTGGAGCGGAGAACGGGTTCCAGGGAGGGATGGAGGGAGGGGATCGGGGCGAGGCCCTGGTAACGCTGGGCAAACTCCTCCTTTTTAAGCTCGTTGGCAGCGCCGGGGCGGATGACGGAAACGATCGCGATCAGGCAGTCGATATCCCGGGTCTGGCACATCCGGTTGAGTGTGGTCATGGCGGGGCTTTCCACGTGGTGGACGCCGCGGGCCCCGCCGGATCCAATCATCTGCCAGACTTCGGCATCCTCCCAAGGGGCGAGCTGCTCCAGATCGAATGGCGAAGTGGGCAGGGGTGGAACAGCCAGAGGACTCGGCGGAAGAGGCGCGGCGGCAGTGCCGAAACGGGCGTCGACCCCCCGGGTGCGCAGGGCAGTGCAGGCATCGCGTAACACAGAGAGACCCGCTTGGCCTAGGATATCCATTTTCACCAGACCAAGGTTTTCCACTGCGTGCATATCGAGATGAGTCGCCGACCAACCTGAGGCAGAGGGGAAGACGGGGGTGAGGTCGAGAATCGGCGGGCCGGAGAGAACGACTCCGCAGGGGTGCATTTTGGGGTATCGGGGAAATCCGTCCAGCTGGCCGGCCAATTCCATGGCGAAGGCGTAGGGATTTTCCCTCAAGGGGAGGTCGGCACTTTCACTGCTTTCGGCCAGCGCGGCCGAGAGATCACGGGCGCGGACCTGCGGAACATGTTCCGTGAAGCGGCGGATCTGAAATTCCGAGACGCCGAGGGTCTTGGCGATCTCGGCGAGGGCGGAGCGGGCTTGGTAGGTGGAAAAGCCGCCGACGACGGCGCAATGGTCAGGCCCGTGACGGCGGAAAAGAAGTTCGATCACTTCGTCTCGACGGTCGTGCGGGAAATCGATGTCGATATCCGGGAGTTTGTGCATGGCCATCCGGTCACGGTTAAGGAACCGGCGGAAGTAGAGATCAAACCGGACCGGGCAGACGCCGGAGATGCCGAGGCAGTAGCAGACCAGGGAGTCCGCGGCAGAGCCCCGGGTAATCCAGTCGATTCCCTTTCGGCGGCAATCCTGAAGCAAGTCCCAGACGAGGAGAAAATAGTCGGCATAGCCGACCTCGCTAATGATCCGCAGTTCTTCGACCAACTGGCGAAGGACGCGGCGGTGCAGGGAAGGTTTCGGTCCATAGCGACGACGAGCGCCGTCGCACACCAACCGGCGGAGGAAGTCGCTCGGAGAGGAGTTGTCAGGCGGGATGAAGCGGGGAAAGCGCAGCCCTCCGAGATCGAAAGAGAAAGAGCACTGTTCGGCGAGGCGCAACGTTTCGCGCAGCGGACCGGGGTCGCCCCCGCAGCGGCGGAGAGCTTCGGCGGATGAAGGAAAAGAAAAGTCGCCGCGGCGCTTCCGAGGGTCTGGCTGGCCGGCCCGGGTGAGGGTGCGGATGGATTGGACAATTTCATAAGCGCCTTGATCGCGTGGGTGGAGGTAGCGGATTTCCGGAAAAAAAAGCGGCGTAGGAGAAAAGGGGTTGCGTCCCCAAGGGGGGCGCCCGGGGGAGGGAACGGGAATCAAACCGGTTGCGTGGTCACGGAGGAATGAGCGGGTGGGGCAAGGCTGGGATAAGATCCGGCACAGGTTGGCGTAGCCGGTCCGGTCTTTGACGTAGAGGATGACAGGGCGGAGGGGTGGGGAGGCGTGTTCAGGGGTAAGGGTGATCTCAGCCCCGAGAACGGGATGGAGGCCGGCTTCCCGGGCGGCGAGGAAGAACTCAACTGAAGCATGGAGGTTGGGATCGGCGAGGCCAACCGCGGGGAGGCCTAGCTCCACCGCCCGGGCGACGATAGTCCGGATCGGAAGGAGGGAGTCATGGAAGCTGTAGTGAGACCGGACGTTGAGGGGTGCGTAGGGAAGCATGGTTGATTATACAAATGTATAATAAACCGATTCAGGAAATCACAAGCACGATTTAGGTTGGGTGTAGACGCGGGTTTGGGGAGAGTCGGCCGATGGGAACAGAGTTCTGGAAGCATGCGGCGGCGGTGGCGGTGGGAGGTGGGGTGGGGGCTTTTCTCCGGTTTGCGGTCGGCGCTTGGGTGGTGCATCACCATCCTGCGGCCAAGTTCCCCTGGGCCACCTTGGCGGTGAACTGGCTCGGATGCCTTTTGATCGGATTGATTTACGGATGGGTAGAGGACCGGACGATGTTAGGGGTTTCGATGCGGTACTTTTTAATCACCGGACTTTTAGGGGGATTCACCACCTTTTCAGCATTCGGGGTGGAGACACTTTATTTATTCAAGCGCGGGGAGAGCCTGATGGCTTGGAGTTACATCTTAGCAAGCGTGACAGGAGGGATAGTGCTGGCGTGGCTGGGGGAGAGGATTTTGAGGTGAGGGGTTCATTTAGAATTCGAATTACGATTAGGTAGGGCTGCCCGCCCTACCAAAATCTGGACCCTAAAGATTTTATTGCGACTGCTTTTAAAGCC
>JBBAWG010000003.1:53175-64983 GCA_040397305.1 Methylacidiphilales bacterium
CCCGCCCTACCAAAATCTGGACCCTAAAGATTTTATTGCGACTGCTTTTAAAGCCGCCCTGCACGAGTTGATCAGCCTCGGTTTGTCCGTTTTTTGTAGTCGTTGATGAGGAGGTTGGTCGAGGAGTCATGGGAGGTGACGGGGCCGGGTTTGGATAGTTCCGGCTCGATCTTTTTGGCCAACTGCTTACCTAGTTCCACTCCCATCTGGTCGTATGGATTGATGTTCCAGATGGCGCCCTGAACAAAGATCTTATGTTCGTAAAGGGCAATGAGCGCTCCCACGGTTTTCGGATCGAACTTTTGGACGAGGATGGAATTGGTGGGGCGGCTGCCGGGAAACACCTTATGGGGCAGGAGTCTTTCGAGAACCTCGCCCTTGAGGCCTTCCTTTTCCAGTTCGTCCCGCGCTTCGGCCTCGGTCTTGCCTTTCATCAGCGCTTCGGTCTGGGCGAAAAAGTTGGCCAGGAGAATGTCGTGATGTTGCCCCATCGGGTTGAAGGTCTCCACGGACGCGAGGAAGTCGCAGGGGATCAGTTTGGTGCCCTGATGAATCAGTTGATAAAAAGCATGTTGCCCGTTGGTGCCGGGCTCGCCCCAGATGATGGGACCGGTATCCCAGGTCACAGCCTTACCTTCCCGATCGACGCGTTTCCCGTTGCTCTCCATGTCGCCCTGCTGAAAGTAGGCGGGGAAGCGGTGAAGGTACTGATCGTAGGGCAGGATGGCGTGGGTTTGAGCTCCATGGAAGTTGTTGTACCAGACCCCGAGGAGCGCAAGGGTCATGGGGAGGTTCTGCTCCGCCGGGGTTTTTAGGAAGTGCTCGTCCATGGCATGGGCCCCGGCGAGCAGTTCGGCAAAACGTTCATAACCGATCGAAAGGGCAATACTGAGGCCGATGGCTGACCAAAGGGAGTATCGACCCCCCACCCAGTCCCAAAACGGGAACATGTTGGCAGGATCGATGCCGAATTTTTTCACCTCCGCCTCGTTGGTGGAGAGGGCGACGAAGTGTTTGGCAATGTGCTTTTCGTCCCGCGCCTCCTCGAGGAACCATTTGCGGGCAGAGTGGGCGTTAGTCAGGGTCTCCTGGGTGGTGAAGGTTTTCGAGGCAACCAGAAACAGGGTGGTCGCGGGCTGGCAGGCCCGGAGGGCTTCCGCCAGATGCGTCGAGTCGATATTGGAGACAAAGTGGAGTTTGAGATCTCGGCGGGCGTAGGGCTTGAGCGCCTCCGTAACCATCACGGGACCGAGGTCGGACCCTCCGATTCCCACATTCACGATGTGAGCGATGGGTTTTCCCGTGTAGCCCTTCCATTCTCCAGAACGAACCTTTTCCGAAAAGGTCCTCATTTGCTGACGAACCTTTTCCACCTCCGGCATCACATTTTGACCGTCTAAGGAAAGAGGCTGATCGGCCGGTTGGCGCAAGGCGACGTGAAGAACGGAGCGGTTTTCGGTAAAATTAATCTTATCCCCGCGGAACATGCGGTCGCGAAGTTGCTCGACCCCGGCCTCTTGAAGGAGTTTTCGCAGAAGGCCGAGGGTGTCGGCGGTAATCCGGTTTTTGGAGAAGTCGACCAGGAACTCGTTCCAGCGAAGGGAGAATGTTTCCGCCCGCTTTGGGTCTCGGGCAAAAAGATCCCGCATCGGCACATCTCGCATCGCAGTGGCGTGTTTCTCGAGCTCCTGCCAGGCGGGAAGATCCGTGGGACGACGCATGGGGGGATGATGAATGAACGGTGCAGGAAGGCGCAAGGGAGGACTGAAGCGGCGATGGGATCACGGGGGTGAGATGTGGATCGGACGGCTACGTCAGCCCGTAGAGCGGGCGTGACGTTGAAAGTTGAAAAGTTTAGGGTTTCGCATGGTTCGCGCTGGGATTGTTGGTTTGCCGAATGTGGGGAAGAGTACGCTCTTCAACGCGGTGACGCGTACCCGCAAGGCGCAGGCCGCCAATTATCCCTTTTGCACGATTGAACCCAATGTGGGGGTGGTCACCGTGCCGGATAGCCGGCTGGACTGGCTGACGGCGATGTCCAAGAGCGAGAAGGTGGTGCCTGCTTCCATCGAGCTGGTCGACATTGCGGGCCTGGTCAAAGGGGCGAGCCAAGGGGAGGGCTTGGGAAACCAGTTTCTCACCCACATCCGGGAAGTGGATGCGATTGTTCAGGTAGTGCGTTGCTTTGAGGATCCTGACATTCATCACGTGGCGGGATCGGTGGATCCGCTGCGTGACATTGAGACTATTTTGACCGAGTTGGTGTTGGCTGATTTGGGGGCCGTGACCAAGCGGCTGGAGAAGCCCAGCAAGGCGGCCAAGTCGGGTGAGGCGGCCGCGAAAGCCGAGCTCGCCTTGCTGGACAAGCTGAAGAAACACCTGGATGCGGGGTCTCCGGCCTTGACCCTGACGATGAACGAGGAGGAGGCAAAATTGGCGAAAGGTTTTTTCTTACTGACCTCCAAGCCCACTCTTTTTGCCTGTAACGTAAAAGAGGAGGAGCTGGGGCCGCTGACCCAGGGGGAGCGTTCCGGGAAGACCGGAGAGCAGGTGGCCAAGGTTGAGGACTATTGCAAGAAGCGGCTGGCCAGCCATGCCGTGATCGTGAGTGCCCAGATTGAATCGGAGCTAGTGGATTTGCCCGAAGCGGAGGGCAAAGAGTATTTAGCCGGCTTAGGAGTGAAGGAGTCGGGCGTCGGGGCGTTGATCCGGGCGACCTATGACCTTTTGGGGTTGCGGACTTATCTGACCACCGGACCCAAGGAGAGTCGGGCTTGGACCATTCATGCCGGGGATCGGGCCCCGCAGGCCGCCGGGGTCATTCATACGGATTTTGAGCGGGGCTTCATTGCGGCGGAGACGGTGGCATTTGCCGATTTGAAGGCGGCGGGGACGATGGGGAAGGTGCGAGAAGCCGGGAAACTTCGGGTCGAAGGCAAAGAGTACGTGGTGCAGGACGGGGATGTGATGGAATTCCGGTTTAACGTCTAGGTTTGGCATGGCCCAAGGCAAACTTCACATCGTTCGGCATCCGGTGGTGCAGCATAAGCTGACCCTGATGCGGGAAAAGGGGACCAGCGTGACCGAGTTTCGCGCGCTGGCCAGCGAAGTGGCGATGTTGATGGCCTACGAGGTAACGCGGGATTTTCCGCTCACCCAAAAAACCATCAGGACCCCCATGGGCAAGATGAAGGCCCCCGTGCTGAAAGGGCAAAAGATGGTGTTGGTGCCCATCCTGCGGGCGGGGATGGGGTTGCTGGATGGAATGCTGCGGATGTTTCCTTCGGCCCGGGTGGCTCACATTGGGATTTACCGGGACCACCGCACCCTCGAGCCGGTGGAGTATTACTTCAAGGCATCCAAAACCCTGCGGGATCGGGACCTGATTTTAATGGATCCGATGTTGGCAACGGGTCATTCCGCCATGGCGGCAGCCGACCGGCTGAAAGGGGCCAAGGCTCGGTCGATCCGTTTTATGTGCCTTTTGGCCGCCAAAGAGGGGGTGCGAAATTTTCACCGGCAGCATCCTGATATTTCCATCTTCACCGCGGCCGTGGACCCCAAGCTCAACGAGCATGGGTACATTGTCCCCGGATTGGGGGATGCGGGGGATAGGATTTTCGGGACTCTTTAATCAATTTAGGATTTATCGTTTACGTTTAGGTTTACCTTTTAGGGAACCTCAGGTTCCGGGGTATTTGAGAGGTTTCGGTGTAAAGGGCCGTCTGAATCGGAGTCAATTCCCGCCTATTTCATCCAGCCGGCCAGGCCGTCAGACTTGAGCTGAGGCCATCCGCAGCAGGAAAGTGCCCCCGATAATCATCAAAAGGCCGAGGACCTTGAGGGCAGTGACGGATTCGCCAAAGGCAAGGATGCCGACAATGGCGATCAGGGCCGTACCGACCCCGGCCCAGATGGCGTAAACAATCCCGACTTCCAGGGTTTTGAGGGAGAAGGACATTAGGGTAAAACTTCCCAGATAAAAACAAACTACGCCGATGGAGGGAGCTAGGCGGCTAAAGCCGTGGGAAAGTTTCAGGCAAATCGTGCCGGAAAGTTCGAGGAGGATGGCCAAAGAAAGAAGAAACCAGGGATTCACGGAGCGCTATCTTAAAACCGGTCAGGGTCTGCTGAAAGGCATTTCACCTGCGAGGGTTTTGCGGGTAGCTTGGTGTTCTGTGAAATTCTGGTGGACGTTGTTTTTCGTGATCGGAGTGGCTGGATGCGGCCGCGATGGCCAGCTTCACGAGGCCAAGAAAAACACGGTGATGGTCGAGGTGACTTCCCAAGTCTGGGACTACCGACTGCCGTGGAACCCCGGCACCTTGTCTTCAGGCCGGGGGGCTGGATTCATCGTGTCTGGTAAAAAAGTCATCACCAACGCCCACGTGGTGAGCGGGGCAAGAAACATCACGGTGCAACGGGAGGCGGATCCCCGGAGGTACGCGGCCCAGGTGAAGTACGTGGCCCATGACTGTGATTTGGCGATGCTGGAGGTGGCGGATCCGGCCTTTTTCAAGGGCACAACCCATTTGGATCTGGGCGGGATTCCGGAGTTGGAATCAGTGGTCAGCGTGTACGGCTTTCCCATTGGAGGAGATCGGCTCTCGGTGACGCGGGGGGTGGTGAGCCGAATCGACTATAACGCCTACACCCATTCCGGCCGGGAGTCCCACCTAGCCATCCAGATTGACGCAGCCATCAACCCTGGAAACAGCGGCGGCCCGGTGATGCAGAAGGATCAGGTCGTGGGGGTGGCCTTTCAGGGCTTCCGCGGGGATGTCGCCCAGAACGTGGGCTACATGATTCCCACCCCGGTGATCCGCCGATTCCTGCAAGATGTCGCGGATGGCAAGTATGATCATTATGTCGACATCGCCATCCGCTGGATGCCGCTGGAAAACCCGGCGATGCGGCGACACCTGAATCGCCCGAACGACGGCCGGGGGGTGGTGGTCACGGATGTTTTTTCCGGGGGATCTTCCGATGGACATCTGCAAAAAGGGGATGTCCTGTTGTCGATCGACGGGCATGCCATTGAAAGCGACGGTTCGGTCCGCTTGGAGGGAAAACCAGTCCAGTTGGAGGAAATTGTGGAGAGGAAATTTTCCGGCGATGAAGTGAGGTTGGAGCTGTGGCGAGGAGGCAAGACGGAGAGTGTCCGGGTGCCGCTCAAGCCGGCGGACATGTTTTCGATGTACGAAATTCTCTACGAACCACCACCCCGGTATGTGCTGTACGGGGGGTTGGTCTTTCAACCGCTCACCGCCAATCTTATGGCGGTGCTTGCCGGGGGAGCGGATCTGCGGCTGAAGCAGAAATACACCATGTTTGCCACGGACCAGATGTACCAGGAAACCCCGGAGCCGGTGATCCTCTCGGCGGTTTTGCCGGACCCGTCAAATGTCTATCTCCGCGGACTGGCGGGGCAAATCGTGAGGGAAATTAACGGGAAAAGGATTCGAACCTTGGCCGACGTGGAAGAGGCATTGGCCTCGAATGGGGAACGGACGGTCATCCGGTTTGAAGGGGATGCGCGGCCCGCGGTCCTCAAACGGAACGAGGTCGACCAGTCCACCCCCCGGATCATGGCGCAGTATGGGATCAGTGAGGTGAGCCGGACCGCGTTGGGAGAACGCCGTCTGGCAAAAGGTTCTGCCTCGGAGAAGGAAAATCCATGAGGCGCTTTTTCGCTTTTGGGATCTGGGTGCTGGCCGCGACGGGATGGGGTGCGGAACAGGATGAGCCGCAAGGTTCGGTGGTGCGGGTGCGGGCCTCGATCCAGGCCTATGACCAGTTCCGTCCTTGGCAGAAAAAAGCGCCCTATGGACTGAATGGTACGGGGGTGGTGCTACCGGGGGGGAGGGTCTTGGTGACAGCGGCTCTCGTGGCCAACCGGACGGAAG
This sequence comes from Methylacidiphilales bacterium, assembly GCA_040397305.1. Lineage (GTDB taxonomy): Bacteria > Verrucomicrobiota > Verrucomicrobiia > Methylacidiphilales > Verrucolacustridaceae > Verrucolacustris. Next base: position 59,082 of record JBBAWG010000003.1, read on the forward strand.
TAGGGCTAGAAAAACCGGGTTCGGCCGAAAAGTGTGCGGCGGAGGTGGAGGCGATCGACTACGAGGCCAATCTGGCGTTGTTGCGTCCCGAGCGAGCGGAATTCTTAAAGGGATTCCGGGGGCTGAACTTGGGACCTGCCTTGCGGGCAGGGGATACGGCGGAGGTTTGGCAGCTCGAGCGGAACGGGGAACTTCTACGCAACCAGGCGGAAATCTTAACCGTGGGGGTGGGCCGGTACCCCAATGATGAGGCCGGTTTCCTGCAGTACGGGGTGCGGGTGTCCCTCCCAAAGAGGGATGATAGTTATACCCTGCCGCTGATCCGCCAAAATGAACTCGTGGGGATGGTGATGATGTATGACCGTGACTCGCAGGAAGGGACGGCGATTCCCGGACCCATGATCGAGCGTTTTCTGGAAGATGCGGCGGACGGAAAATATGAGGGTTTCCCGACGTTGGGGGTGAGCTGGACCCCTCTGCGCGACCCGAACTTGCGGGAGGAGGTCAAGGCACCGAAAAGTGGCGGGATTTTGGTTACTCGCGTGAATCCCCGTGGAACCGCGGGGAAGGCAGGGCTGAAGGAAGGGGACGTGATTCTAGGAGTGGACGGAATGAAACTGGACGAGGACGGGAATTATCGGGACTCACTGTACGGACTCACGGCCATCGGCAATTTGGTGCGGGTGCGACCGAAGGTGGGAGCCAAGGCGAGGTTTTCGGTTTTTCGGGAAGGAAAGGAGATGGAACTAACCGGAACCTATGACCGCAGGGCCCGGGATGAGGTGGCGATTCCAACTTTGGCTTTTGATGCCCAACCGCGTTATCTCGTGGCTGGCGGTCTGGTGTTTCAGGAGCTCACCGGGACCTACTTGCAAGAGTGGGGGGACAAGTGGAGCGAGCGTGCGCCCCAGAGGTTGGTGGAGTATTTCGTATTCCAGCAGGAAAAGAGGCCGGATCCGGAGAAGAAGGTGGTTTTCCTGAGTCAGGTGCTTCCGGCGGCTGTGAATCTAGGCTACCAGCAATACTCTGGTCTCGTTTTGGAAAAGGTTCATGGCAAAGAGATCCGGGACTTGGCGGAGCTGGCCGGCGTGCTTGACCAAAGTCTGGATGGAGACCTGATTTTCGAATTTCGGGACGATCCGGGCAAATTGGTCCTTGATGCGGCAGAGGTAAGAGCGAAGCAGGAGGAGATCCAGAAAGCCTACGGATTGCCGGAGTTGCGCAAACTTTGAGATGGGATGAGACCCGCCTGGGGTGGAGGGCTTGCTCAGAGGGCCGAAGGTTGAGTGGGTATGCGGTGTTTGATTTGGACGGGACCTTGGCGGACTCCCTAGGGGATATTTCCCTGGCCCTTGGAAAGGTGTTGCGGCGACACGGCAGGCCGGTTGTTTCCCAAGAGGAAACCCGGGATCTGATTGGAAGAGGGCCCCGGACCTTGATTGAGCGGGCCTGGATGTTGACTGGGGAAAAGGCAGAGCCCGCTGAAGCCAGGCTTCTCGCGCAGGAGTATATGGAGGAATACCGAAACAATCCCAAAGGGGGAACGCGGGCTTTTCCTGGCGTGCACGAAGGGCTGAGGCGGCTTGTGCAGATTGGTTGGAGGTTGGGATTATGCACTAACAAGGATGGCCGATCGGCCCGAGCCTTGATCGAGGAGCTGGGATGGAGTCAGTGGATCAGGGTGGTGGTCAGTGGAGAGGAGAGTTTCCGGAAGCCGGACCCGCGGCCACTTCATTTGGCGTTCCGAAGACTCCAAGCTCCTCGAGGGAGACATTTATTTATTGGGGATAGCGAGGTGGATCTGCAAACCGCGCGAAATGCCGGAGTGGAGGGGGTTTTTGTAGGGTACGGCTACGGTGATTGGGGAAAGACCGGTCTGGACGGAATGAATCATTTTGAAGAAGCAGTCAGCCTGTTCCGCTGGATGGGCAGGGCCACGCTTCCCGCCATGCGGTAGGCATCCGAGGGTTTAATTTGGGCCAGGGATGACGGAGTCAGCCGGAAGCAGCGGGCCGCGGACCTTGACGAGTTCACAGACGTCCATGGTTTTGGGTTCCTCGCCAGGGAATTCGACGACGGCAGAACCGTAGTCCTTGTGGGCGGACTCTTTTTGGATGCTGACCACGGAACCCTCCGTCATCTTTTCATCGTAGGCGGAGACCACCCGGTCACCGGGCTCCAGGGGCCCGAGAAACTGCCAGAAACAGTCGTCGAGCATCCCGTTGGTTTCTTTGAGGTTTTTTTGCAAATCCTCTTCCAGATCGTCGGGCTTGATGGATTTCATCAGCCCCTCAATGAGACGGGTTTGGCGGTCCAAAATGGCATAAAGCCGCCGCTCAGCCTGCTCGATGCGGACCTCGTTGGCTGTCATCGCCAAGGTTGGGGAGGTTTTGGGTTTAGGATTAACTTTTTTCAAGGAAGGGTAGCTGATCCGTGGGTGGAAATTGGAGGGAAGGGGGATGGATGTGAAAAGTTATCTTTTACGCAAGAGGGAAGAGCCGGTCATGGCATCAGGTTTAGGCAGTCCGAGCATTTCCAGAAGGGTGGGAGCCACATCCGCCAAAATGCCGTCGGCCACTTTGACTTGGTTTGCATCCCTGCCGACATAAAGGCAATGGACCAAGTTTGTGGTGTGCGCGGTGTGGGGGGATCCGTCCGCTTGAAGCATCTGTTCGCAGTTGCCATGGTCGGCCGTCACCAGGGCCTGGCCGCCTTTTTTTAGCAAGGCTTCGAGCACTCGGCCGGTGCAGGCATCGATGGTCTCAACAGCTTGAATGGCCGCCGTGAGCACTCCGGTATGGCCGACCATATCCGGATTGGCGAAGTTCAGGATGATGAGGTCATCCAGTCCTTTCTCGATCCGCTCCACCACCTTATCCGTCAGAGAAACCGCGCTCATTTCAGGTTGGAGGTCGTAGGTGGCGACCTTAGGGGACGGGGCCATAATTCGCTCTTCGCCGGGGTTGGGTGTCTCTTTGCCTCCATTGAAGAAGTAGGTGACGTGCGGGTATTTTTCTGTTTCCGCCATCCGTGCCTGCTTTAGGCCGTGAGCCGACACAACTTCGCCCAGGAGGTCGTTCATTTCCACAGGGGTAAACAGGTGCCGGACTCCGAGGTTAGCAAAGTCGGCCTCGTAAGGGGTCAGGGTAAAGATTTTTGTTTTGGCCCTCCGGGAGATGGGGAAGGAGTCAAAAGATGAGTCGGCGAGACAGCGAACGATCTGACGCATGCGGTCGGCCCGAAAGTTGAAAAAGAAAAGCACATCCCCATCCCGGATAATGGGGCCGGTGGCGCCAGGTAAAACAAAGGGCTTCACAAACTCATCGGTGAGACCGGCGGCATAAGAGGCGGCCAGGGCGGCCTCGCCGGAGGGAGCTGACGTGCCTTGGCCGTCGAGAAAGAGGTCATGGGCGAGTTGGACCCGCTCCCAGCGTTTGTCGCGGTCCATGGCGTAGTAGCGACCGATCACGGTGGCGACCCTGGCCTTGGGGATTTTGGCGACTGTTTGTTCGAGGGTACGGAGAAATTCACGTCCCGAGGTGGGGGAACAATCGCGGCCATCGGTGATGGCATGGACAAAGATTTCAGCCGAGCCGGCGGAGCCAGCTATTTTCAGCAAGGCAAGCAAGTGGTCGATATGGGAGTGAACGCCGCCGTCAGAGACCAATCCAAGAAAGTGGATCCGTTTTCCCGATGCGGCGGCGAGGGCATCTTTGAAGGTCTGGTCTTTCGCGAGCGAGCCGTCGCCGATGGCGAGATTGATGCGGGTCAACTCCTGATAAACAATTCGGCCAGCACCGAGGTTGAGATGGCCGACCTCGGAGTTTCCCATCTGCCCTTTGGGCAGGCCGACCTTCAGCCCGCTTGGTTCAAGCCGTCCCCAAGGGTAATCGTGATACAGGCGGTCATGGACAGGGGCTTTGGCAAGCTGGGTAGCATCGCCCTGTTTTTCGGCCCCCGCGCGTCCGGCGGGGTTGATGCCCCAGCCATCGCGGATCAAAAGGAGAACAGGTTTCGACATATTAGAAGGTTACCCTAGCCAGGTCCAAAATCGAGGGTCGAATTGTCTCATGGATTGGCAAGTGTCCGAATGGCAGAGACTTGGGGGTTGAGGTTTTTACGGAAAAAGAGGACAATTCTCCCGTGATCGACTCCTTTGTCTTTAGTGAGGGGAAGCTGGTTAGTCATAACCTGGAGTGGGAGGCCTTGCGTCTGGCCCGAGCGGACAAGGGGTTGATTCTTTGGATCGATCTGACGAACCCAACGCCGGAGGAAACGAAGCAGATTTTAGAGCAGCTTTTCGAGTTTCACCCTTTGGCGATCGAGGATTGCGTCTCCCGGAGTGAGCTTTCGAAGGTGGAGGATTATGAGGACTATCTCTTCATGATCGTGCAGAGCGCCTCAGCGGGGACAGAAAAGTCGATGCAGATTAGTGAGCTCAATATGTTTCTAGGAAAAGATTTTCTCGTCACGGTTCATCCCGAAGCCGTCCCTGCGGTGAGTCTGGCAAAAGACCGGCTCCTGAAGGGGGTGGGCATCCAGGCCCGCGGCCCGGATCGCCTGGCGCATCAAATCCTTGATTTGGTGGCCGATTCCTATCTTCCGGCGGTGGATTTGATGACCCAGGAAATGGAAGACGTGGAGGAGAAATCTTTATCCGGGGAAAGAAAAGAGGATTTGGCCAAGCGAATTCTGAAGGCGCGTCGTCGACTCTCTGGTTTGCGGCAGATCCTCCGGCCCCAACGAGAGGTGATTGCGCGATTGGCGCGCGGGGAATCAAAATTAATCCGCTCTCCGATGCTCCCTTATTTTCGTGACGTGCAGGATGCCCTGACGCGGGTAGATGAACGACTGCAGGGATGTAATGACCGGATGATGGTGGCCTTCGACGTGTACACCAACCGATCGGCCCATGAAGCGAATGAGGGGATCAAGGTGCTGACCGCCCTGACGGCGATCACCATTCCGCCGGTGGTGGTGGGTTCCTGGTATGGCATGAATTTCAGGCGGATGCCGGAGCTGGATCACCCGCATGCCTATCTTTGGCTGATCGGCCTGACCATCGGGCTAATGCTTGGGATGGGGATTTGGCTCAGATCCAAGCGTTGGTTTTGAGCGACCCATCATAAGCGGTTGAAGACCTCCTTTTTGGAAAAACTGTTGGAAAGGGCCCCGCGGGTGGGGCCGGCCGAGCTGCAGACCCATCTTGCCCGACTAGCCGAGGAGAAGGGTTTTCTGGAAACCCTCTTCAATTCTCTCCAGGAGGGGGTGACCGTGCTCGATGGCGAGGGGAGGTTGGTCTATTGGAACCGCGCGGCGGAGCGACTTCTGACTTTGCCGGACACTTTGGAAGCAGGGGCTTGGTCGCTCGGTCGGAGCCTTCGCGGGGTCGACTGGAAAGGGCTTTTGCAGGAGCGAAAATCTTCCTCGGGCTCCTTGGAGGTGAGCTACCCAGAGTTCCGGATTCTGCAGTACGCCTTGGTGCCGCTGGAACAAGAGGGGCGGGAAGGGGCAATGCATGTGGCGGTTTTTCATGATGCGACCCGCGAACGGACGGAGGCGCGCACGGCGGTGGAAACAGGGCGAGCCGAGGCGCTGACCCTGTTGGCAGCCGAGGTGGCTCATGAAATTGGAAATCCCCTCAACAGCCTCCATCTGCAGTTGCAGGTCATCGAAAAGGATCTGCGTGAGGCACCTGGCCCGACAGCCGAAAAAGTGCGTGCCTCTCTCGAGGTTTGTCGACAGGAGGTCCGGAGATTGGATGGTTTGATTACGAGGTTTTTGCGGGCCCTGAGGCCGCAGGCCGCACAAAAGCTGCCGGAATCCGTCGAGAAGACGCTGGAGGAGGGGTTGGCTCCATTGAAAGTGGAGATGCAGGATCGTAAAATCTTATTGGAAAAAG
>JBBAWG010000004.1:0-59870 GCA_040397305.1 Methylacidiphilales bacterium
ACCCTGAAGATCGTGCCGGCGGCCGGGGGAAACATGTTTGCCGCTGATTTCCTGGTGGATCTTCGCCACAACACCGGCAGCTCGCTAAATGACCCGCTGGGCACCTACCGCAGTGTGAATTTGTTCCAGGATCTGGCGGCCGGGGCGGATCCGTTTCAGTTTGGCAGCGTGGCGAATGGGATCGAGATCCGCTTGAAAGATTCCTACGCCCTGCGGTTGCGGGACTTTGCCGACTACAACTCCACCGCGGTGCTAACGGGTGATTGGCAGGCCTACGAGGCCCTCGACCCGCTGGGGCAAATCGATCCGAACGGGGTGTGGGGGCTGTTTGTCAGCGATACCTCCATCGGGGGCGCAGGGGTCCTGACCGAGTGGACCGTCACCCTGACGGCGATTCCGGAGCCGACATTTTCACCCGGATTGCTCATGGCCATCGGGGCGGTGCTGGGAATGTGGAGGAGGAAACGTTCGGTTAGGTAGGGTCCGTCGTCCCGACGGGCCATGCGGTAAGATTTAAATTTTCAATGGTCACCATGGTTCGTCCGGAGGACGAACCCTACCGGGCGCCCGTATCGGGGCTTACGCCAGTTTCGGAATGAGGTGGCGGAAGGTGGGGAGAAAATCGGGGGAGGCGGCTTTGCCCTCGAGGGGCTCGGACCGGCCACGGAAAATGGCACCTTCCGAGACGATGAATTTGCCGGCGCGGACATCGCCGTAAAGCTGGGCCTGGTCGCAGACCTCGACGGTATCGGTGGCGGAAATGTTGCCGTGCATCTTGCCATGCAGGACCACCTTGGCGGCCTGGACATTGCCCTTGAGGACTGCCTCGGGCCCGATCAGCAAGGTGCCGGTGGAAATGATCTCGCCTTCAAAGGTGCCGTTGAACTCCAAGTTGCCGTCGAAGGCGAGGGAGCCTTTCAACTCCACTTGGTCGGTGATGATGGCGCCGCCCCGAGAGCCGCCGCTTTTTGTGCGCGGTGTGGACTCCGGGTAATTCCCCGCAGACCCACCTGGCAAATCCTCTTTGGTTCCATTGGCTAAACCGAACATTATTTTATATTAAAACGTAAAAAGTCTAAGGAACAATACCGAGCGCTCGGTATTTTTTGATGTAACTTAGCATTATAAAAATGAAGCACTTGAGTCCTTGGGCCAAACCTAGATCGGTTCAGACCAAAAAAGGACGTCTTTCCTCTGCCTCCGCCGCTCATGGGGCTTGGGATGACGAGCCTTTCCGCAGGTTTTTTAAAAAATCGCCGATTCCGATGGTCATTGATGACATTCACCAAAGCCGGCGCCTGGGAGTTTGCCTTGAGGTGAACGAGGCCTTCGAAAAACTGTTCGGATACACCCTCAGGGAGACCCGCAACCTAAACCATTGGTTTCGCCGCGCCTTTCCCGAGCCAAAGTACCGCAAAAAAATCATCCAGGAGTGGCTGCGGGATATCCGTTGGGCTCGCCGAAACGGCGGGGTCATGCCGGTGGTGGAAGACCGGGTGCGGACCAAGGACGGCCGGGAACTGGTCGTGGAGGTCGGGGGAGTCATCCTAGGGGATTGTCTTTTGACGACCTTTGTGGACCGCACCAAGAGAATCAAAGCCGAGCAGCAGTTGGCCCAAAGCGAGGCCATGTTCCGGATGATCTTCGAGAAGATGCCCACTCCCGCCGCCCACGTGGATTTCGGCGAAAAGGATTACGGGAAAAACCCGGTCTTTTTCATGAACCAGGCGGTCCACCGGGTGTTCGGCTACGGAAGGAAAGAGCTGCCTAACGTGGAGGCCTGGATGAAAAAAGCCTATCCGGATCCCAACTACCGCAAGGAGATGCACGACAAATTTTTTGGCCAGGTTGCCCGACTGAGGAACGTGGGCGACATCATGGCGCCGATGGAGTTCCGGATGCGCTGCAAGGACGGCAGCGAAAAACAGATGCTCTGGACCGGTTTCAAGATGCCCCGCGGTTTTTTTGCGCTTTCCACGGACCTGACGGAGATGCGGCGGGCCCAGAAGGAACTGGGCCAAAGCGAAATGAAATTCCGCCAGTTCTTCGAACAATTGCCGCTGCCGGCCGTGCACGTGGAGTTTGGGAAAGCGCACGAAAAGAACCGTTTTCTGGGGATGAACCGGGCCTTTCAGGAAAAGTTCGGCTACAGCGCCAAGGAGTTGCGCACCCTGGGGGACTGGCTCAAGCGCGCCTATCCCGATCCGAAGTACCGCCGGGAGGCCAACGAGATCTGGTTCCGCGCGGTGGCGGAATCGGTGAAGACCGGGGATTTTATCCAGCCCCATGACTACCGGATGAGACGCAAAGACGGAAAGGAGCTGATTGTGGCCACCACGGGCGTCCTTTTGGAAAAGAGCATGCTGGTGGTGGGGCTGGACCGAACGGATCTCCGGGCCGCAGAGGCGAATATAAAAAAGATGGCCCGGGAGGGAGCGGAGAGGCTGCAGCAAAAGCTGCAGACCAGCGTGGTGGCTTCCGCGGTGGCCCATGAGGTGAACCAGCCGCTCAGCGAGATCCTGATAAAAAGCCAGCTGGCCCTGCAGCAGGCGGAGTCCCATCCCCAGCTTTCCGAGGGCCTGAAAAACACGCTCCGGAGCCTAGTGGAGGATTCGCAGCGGGTGGAAAGGACGATCGAGCGGATGCGAGCCCTCCTCCGCAACGTGCCGATCCAGCGGGTACCCCTGGATTTGCGGGAGGTGGTCGACAGCTCGCTCCTTTACCTCCGACGGCCCTTGGAGGATGCCGGTATCGCGGTCGAGGCCCGGGTGCCGTCCCGGACGGTCCGGATCTCCGGCGACTCCAGCCAGCTGCAGCTGGCGGTTTCCAACCTGGTCCGCAACGCGAAGGAGGCCATTGAGGAGAGCCGGGCTGTGCTGCGGAAGATCCGAATCCAGCTTTCTGCAAACTCCACCCACGCGGAGATTTCCGTCATGGACAGCGGTCCGGGCCTGGCTGCAGAGCTCCGTAACGAGGTTTTTGCCCTGCTGACATCCCATCGCCCCAAGGGCACGGGCCTAGGTTTGTACCTCGTTCGAACCACCGTGGTGAACCACGGGGGAGAGATTCGGCTGGAGGAGTCCCCGCTGGGCGGGGCTCATTTTAAAATCCGGATTCCCCTGGAAAAGGAAGAAGAGAAAAAAACAAAATGAAACATCGCTGCGTGATCGTTGAGGACCAGACCATGGTGCTCCAGCTGCTGGCGGGAATGGTGCGCAACAGCCCCGGGGTGGATCTGGTGGGAACCTTTTCCCGCGTGAAGGACGCGACGGACTACTGTGGCAGGCATGCCGTGGACCTGCTGATTCTGGATCTGGAGCTGCCCGACGGGCACGGCCTGTCCGTCCTCAAGGCGGCCACGGCCAAAAATTCACGGACCAAGGCGATCGTCCTTTCCGGTCACGCCAGTGCGTTTGTCTGCCCGGGGGAGTTACGCCCCCAGGTCCGGGCGGTGGTGGACAAGACCCAGGCCTACGGAAGTCTTCAAAAAGAAATCGCCGATATTGTTCAGGCGGCAGCTCCGCGGCCGATCCCCATCAATCCGCAGGAGCTTTTGACGGCCCGGGAGTATGAAATCTTCTCGCTGGTGGGCCAGGGCCGGATGAGCAAGGAAATTGCGGAGGAACTAGGGATCGCCCTCCGGACGGTGGAAACGCATCGCAAGGCGATTTGCCGGAAGCTGAAGGTCAGCGGGCCAGAACTGGTCCGTCAGGCGTCCGTGTATCTGCACACCAGCCTTTCCCGGTAGGTTTCGTTCTCCTCCCCAGCGGTCGGTATAGGCGGGGGATGTGCCGGGAGTTTAACGTAATCTTAAATGACGGAGATGCCCTCGCGGCTGGTGTTCAATGCGAAAACCAACCACTTCGATCATGCCCGTGCACCCTATGAGGAACGGCTGAAGGCGCTGGCCATCCAGGAGAGGGCCCTTGGCAAGGATCATCCCAACGTCGCGATCACCCTCCTGATCCTGGGCGATGCCTGCAAGGCCGCCGGGGACAACAAAAGTGCGCGGGACTTTTACGAAAAGGCCACCAAGATCCGCGAAATTCATTTCGCCGAATGGAGTGTCGAGGTGGCCGAGTGCAAAGAGAAGATCCGGGATTTGAAGAAAAAGGAGTTATGAAACGAAGAAAAAAAACCAGCGCCCGTACCCCTAGGAAACGCCGGAAGAGCCGCGCGATCCGACCCAACCTTCGCAACGGAACCGCCTCCTGCGGGCTTGGCGAGTGCCTGAGGAAGGCGATCCAGCCGGTGCTGAAGGCGCTGGGTTGGAAGTAAGAAGCACCAAGCCTTGGGCGTTCGATCGGCCACTTGGTGGAAGGCGGGAGGTGGAAGGAAATTCGGAATTCGGAATGCGGATTTTGGAAACTAATTTTCGCTGAAATCAGCGGACGGTGGGGAGTTGGGGGAGGTGGGAGAAGTGGGCGTCGTGGGTGTAGAGGATCAGGCTGTGTTCCAGGGCGAGGGCGGCGATCCAGATGTCGTGAACCGGGATGGGCGTGCCCTGTTGGCGCAGTTGGGCGTAGAGCATCGCATAGTGATGGGTGGTGGCATCGGTGGAGTGGGCGGTGAAAACACCGGGTTGCTGGAGGAGCTTGGTCAGCAAGCGGGTCTGCTCGTCCCCGCGTTTGAGAAGCCGGGCCCCCACGCGGATTTCCGCCAAGACGACAAAAGGAATCCAGATCTGGACGGCGGCGTCCAGCCGATCGATCACCTCCGGATCGCCGGCGCAGTAGGCGATGAAACGGTTGCTATCGAGCAGCAGGCGCACAGGCCTATTTCCACTCTTCAGGATTCACACGGTCTATTTCGGAAAGCACGTTGGCCCAGCCGGAGGTGTCGATGTCCCCTGTCGAAGGGAGAAGGTCACGCACGGAGCGGTATTTCAGGGGTTGTTCCCCCGTGCCCAGACCCCTCTGGATGGCCCGGAGGGCGGCCTGATTGAGGCTGATATCCTCCAGGGCAGCGGTTTCGCGAAGCCGATGATCGGTGGATGCAGGGATGTCCCGGATGGTGTACTGGGATTTACGTTTGGTTCTAGACATGCAGGCAGAGTAGGCAATTTATGTAGGCATTTCAATGGTGAATTTTAAGGTGTGGATTTAGGTGAAAAGTGGAAGGTGGAAGGGGGCAGGATGCCTCGTGAACGTAAATGTGAAGGTGAACGGAAGATTAAAAGATCAGTCTGTTGGGATACCGGGTACGGTAAGTGGGTGGCCGTTGTCCTTGGGGCCGATTTTAAGGAGAAAAGGCACGGCTCTTTTGGCCCATTCTTCCGCGCTGGGGTAGTGGGAGGCGGACTCCTTCCCAAAGCAGTCCTGCAGCATCTCCGTGTTGATGACGCCAGGATTGAGGGCCACGGCGGCCATGCCGCCAGGTAACTCCTGAGCGAGGGAGGCGGTCAGGCCTTCGACCGCGTACTTACTGGCGCAGTAGCCGGACACTTCCGGGGATGTGGAGCGACCCCAGCCGGAACTGAAGTTCACGATCACACCCTTCTTGGCCTTCACCATCGCGGGGAGAAAGGAGCGGAGAACATTGGCGAGTCCCTTCACGTTGACATCGATCACCCAGTTGAAGCGTTCGGCGGGAACTTTCCAGAGGGGCGCGTTGGGATGGATGACGGCGGCGTTGTTCAGCAGCAGGTCCGGGGCACCGTGAGAGGCGATCACCTTGGTGGCCCAGGTCTCAATGGCCGCGGCATCGGAAACGTCCACCACGGCAAAGGAGTGGGGAGCGGGAAACTCCTTCTGCAAGGCGGAGATCGCCGGGGCACTGCGGGCGCAGCCGATGACCGTATGTCCGAGCGCGGCGAAGGAGCGAACCATGGAAAGGCCGAGGCCTTTCGAACACCCAGTTATCAAGATAAGGCGCGAGGGCATAGGACTAGATTAGGATTAAGATGAAGATTAAGAAAAAGCTAGGAGTTGGAGGAAAACTGGAGGCAGAACCAGCGGCCGAGGCGGCCGCGACGGGTGAGGTGCCAGCCGAGTTTGCGGGCGGTGCGGATGACGCCATTTTCCTGGCCTTTGAGGATGCCCGAAAGGATCAGGGTCGTGCCGGCCCGGCGGTGGGCTTCCAGTCGGGGAAGTAGATGAAGAAGGAGATGGTCATAAAGGTTGGCCACAATCAGATTCGCTGGAGGGATCGAGTCACGCAGAACGTTCCGGATCCGAAAACAGACGCGGGTGCCGAGTCGGTTCAGTTTCAGGTTTCGCTGCGCCTCCTGTACGGCCAAGGGATCGCTGTCCCATCCCTCGACCTGCGCACCCATCCGGGCGGCGGCCAGGCCCAAGACGCCCGTCCCGCAGCCCAGATCCAGCACCCGGCAGGATCGGAGGCGTTGGCCGTGCTTCCGCATGAACTGGACGACATAGCGGAGGCAAAGGCGGGTGGTGGCGTGCTCGCCGGTTCCAAACGCCGGTCCGGCCCGGATCTGGAGACGGGGAATGCCCTTGAAGTCCTTCGGAAGGAAGCGGGCATCGCTGGTGACCACAAGGTCGTAGCTGATCCGGAGGTGGAAAGGGGACGATTTGCGTTGGAGAAGTTTCCGGATCCGACCCTTGAAGCGGGCCTGGAGTTTGCGCAGGGGCAGGATCTTGGGGGAGTAGATCTGGAGAACGGGAGGATGACCGGGGCGTTTGAGCTGGGCGGAAGGCAGTTCAAGCTTCGCGCTGGTTAGCGTGCGGGTTTCGAGGACGTACATGGCTCTGATGTTAAAAGGTTCGGTAGGGACGGGTCGATGACCCGTCCGCGGACGCCTCGGCGAGGCGTCCCTACCAGATCAGGCCAGCGTGGGGACGGAGGCGAGGAGGCGTTGGGTGTAGGGATGGGAGGGGTGGCGGGTGATCTGTTCGGCGGTGCCCTCCTCGACGAGTTTCCCGTGTTCCAGGACGGCGACCTGGTCGCTGACGTGCTCGATGACAGCGAGGTCGTGGGCGATGAAGAGGTAGGTGAGGCCGAACTGGTCCTGCAGGTCCATGAGGAGGTTGACGATCTGGGCCTGGACGGAGACGTCGAGGGCGCTGACCGGCTCATCGCAGATGATGAACTCGGGTTCCACGGCGAGGGCCCGGGCGATGCCGATGCGCTGGCGTTGGCCGCCGCTGAACTCGTGGGGAAAGCGGCGGGCGTGGGCGGGGTCGAGCCCCACGAGCTTCAGCAACTCGGCCACCCGGGCGGAGCGGTCGGAAGCAGACATCTGGGGGAAGTGAATCTCGAGAGGTTCGGCCAGGATGGTGCCGATGCGGAGGCGGGGGTTGAGGGAGTTATAAGGATCTTGGAAGACCATCTGGATTTTTTTGCGGTAGGGGCGCAGGGCAGAGCCATCCAAAGAGGTGATTTCCTGCCCGTCGTAGGAGGCGGATCCAGAGGTGGGATCCTGGAGACGGACGAGGACCCGACCGAGAGTGGTTTTGCCCGAGCCGCTCTCTCCGACGAGGCCCAGGGTGGAGCCCTTGGCGATCTGGAGGGAGACGTCGTCCAAGGCCTTCACGACACCAGTCTGGCGTTGGAGCAGGCCGGACTTCACCGGGAATTGGACGGACAAGTTACGGATGGAGACGAGGGGATTCATGGTTCGATTAAGATTAAGATGAAGATGAACAGGGGTGGTTAGTCATTTAGGCGTTAGTGATGGAGGGAAGTTTGGGTGTTCATTTTGCCAGAAGGGCGGAGCGGTCGATGGAGGCGAGGCGCTGCTTGTTTTGACCAAGCCGGGGGATGCAGTCCAGCAGGGCCTTGGTGTAGGGGTGTTGGGGGGCTCGGAGGATCTCCTTCACGGGTCCCTGTTCGACGAGTTTTCCGTCCAGCATGACGAGGACGCGGTCGGCGAAGTTGGCGACGATGCCGAAGTTGTGGGTGATCAAAAGGACTGACATGCCGAACTGTTTCCGGAGGTCGCGAAGAAGATCGAGGATCTGGGCCTGGATGGTGACGTCCAACGCGGTGGTGGGCTCGTCGGCGACGAGGAGGCGGGGTTTGCAGGCGAGGGCCATGGCAATCATGGCACGCTGCTGCATGCCGCCGGAGAGCTGGTGGGGGTAGTCGGAGGTACGCTTTTCGGGATCGCGGATGCCGACGAGCTGAAGGAGTCGAGCGACCTCGGCGTTGAAGTCGGGGAGGTTGGGTTGATGAAGCTGGAGGGCCTCGCGGATCTGGAATCCGACGGAGAAGACGGGATTCAGGGAGGTGGAGGGCTCTTGAAAGATATAAGCGAGTTTACCGCCCCGAGCCTGTCGCAGAGTGGCCGCGGAGCAGGAAAGAAGATCGGTACCGTCCTCCCACTTGGCGGTGCCGGAGATGGAGCAGGCAGGAGGAGGCGGGGTGAGGCGGGCGAGGGCGAGGGCTGCGGTGGTTTTACCCGAACCGCTTTCGCCGACGACGGCCACGGTTTCCCCGGGCTCGATGGAGAAGGAGAGATTGTCGACGGCGACCACGGGCTTCGAGCCCGAGCAAAAGGAGACGGTCAGGTTTTGGACAGAGAGCAAAGGATGGCTCATAGGGGAATTAGAGGATATGGGCTGTTCGTTTACGATTACGTTTACGGAGTCATCCGATCATCGGCCGGGCAGTCGGCCCTGCTTCGTCCTTAACGATTTCGCAGGGTTCGTCGATGAGAATGAGGAGTAGAGGATATTCATTTTCCAGGCAGTCGAAAGCGGGGGTCGACGGCGTCGCGCAGGGCGTCGCCGAGAAGGTTGAAGGCGATCACGGTTAGGATAATGGCGGCTCCGGGGGTGAGGAGCCACCAGAAGTTGAGCATGAAGATCTTGATGTCCTGGGCCTGGCCGAGCATGAGACCCCAGGAAGAGGAGGGTTCCTGGATACCGAGACCGAGGAAGCTGAGGGCGGCTTCGCCGAGGATATAGCCGGGGACGCTAAGGGTGGCGGCCACGACAAGGTAGCTGAAGGTGTTAGGCAGAAGATGGCGGAAGAGGATGACGGAGGGTCTTTGACCGAGAATATTGGCGGCGAGGATGAAAGGACGCTCGCGCAGGGAGAGAACGAGACCACGGACCACGCGGGCGGTGCCGGCCCAACCCAAGGCGGAAAGGATCACGACAATCAGCAGGAAAGTGGCATCGGATGGGAAACGGGAAGAAAGGGCGGCACGTAGGGCGAGGAGGAGATAGAGGCCCGGTACGGCCATGAGAAACTCGGTGAGGCGCATGGCGAGGGAGTCAGCCCAGCCGCCGAGGTAGCCGGCGAGGCCGCCGATGGTGAGCCCAAGCAAGCTGGTGAGAAAGACGCCAACCAGCCCTATCCCCAGGGAGATGCCGGCGCCGTAAAGAAGACGGGTGAAGACGTCGCGACCGGTGGCGTCGCTGCCGAGGAGATAGATGACGGCGGGAGCCTCCACGGTAAAGAGGTGGGTTTTGGAGGGGATGAGGCCGAAAAGTTTGTAGACCGGGCCTTTCGAGAGCCAGCGAAGGGGGGCGGCCTGGCCGGCGAGGGGTTCGTAGGTGGCGGTGGAGGGGTCGACAAGGCGGTAGAGGCGGACACAGAGACGGCCGTCCTGCCAAACAAGCGCGGTGGGAGGATGGTAGGTACGTTGCAGGTCTTGGGCTGAAGGGACGGTGGGAGCGAGGAACGGGGCAAAGGCGGCGGCGCCGTAAAGGAAGACAAGAAGGATGGCGGAGACGAGACCGGCTGGGCGGCGAAGTAGGGACTGGAGAAGGTCAGCGCCCATAACGGACCCTCGGGTCAGACCAAGCCAGCGCCAGGTCGGAGATCAGATTGCCGATGACGAGGAGCGTGCAGCCGACCATGACTGAGCCGAGCACGACGAACTGGTCCTCCCGGATGAAGGCCTCGTAAACGAGTCGGCCCAGGCCGGGATAGTTCATGACATTTTCCACGAGGAGGGAGCCGCTGAGCAGGCCGGCGAAGGCGTAGCCGACGGTGCTGAGCAGCGGGTTGAGAGCGTTACGGAGGACGTGCCGGAAAAGAACGACTTTTTCCGGCAGGCCCTTGGCACGGGCAGCGGTGACGTATTCCGCGCGGAGGACGTCGAGGACGTTGGCGCGGAGAACGCGCAGGGTGCCGGCGACGCCGCCGAGGCCGAGGACGAGCGTGGGCAGAATCAGGTGCCACCCGATGTCCAGGATGCGGGAGCCGAAGGGAAGGAAGTCGTGGTCCAGGGAGGTGAGGCCCCCGATGGGAAACCAGCCGGTCTGGGCGGCGAACCAGACGGCGAGGAGCGCGAGAAAGAACTCGGGGATGGCGAGGGCGAAGTAGGCGGCCCCCGAGGTGATCTTATCGATCCAGCCGCCGGGACGGGCGGCGGCGAGGACGGCGAGGGGAATGGCGAGACTCCAAGCGAGAACGAGAGAGCAGAGGGAGAGGAGGATGGTGGCAGGGGCGCGTTGGGCGATGAGTTCGGCGACGGGGACCTTGTAGGTCCAGGAGTAGCCGAAATCGAGGCGGAGGATGTTGCCGAGCCAGCGGAGGTACTGTTCGTACCAGGGGCGGTCGAGACCGAAAGATTTCTGGAGCTCGGCGATCAGGGTGGGGTTGATGTCGCGCTGGGCCTTCACGGGCGTGAGGAAGTCGCCGGGAGCAAGGCTCATCAGGGCGAAGACGAGCAGGGTGACGGCAAGGAGCATGGGCACGAGCGTGCCGAGGCGGCGGAGGATAAAGGCGGTCATGGCGTGAAGACGGTCCAGAGTTCGTCCAGGTTCCAGACGAGCGAGCCGAGGGGTGGGATCTTGATGTTTTTCCAGCGGTCTTTCAGGCCGACATAGGCATTGGCGGTGACGAGGTAAATGTAAGGGGTCTCGTCGCTCATGATCTTTTGGACCTCGTCGAAATATTTTTTTCGGGTGGCGAAGTCGAGGGTGCGGAGCTGAAGGGACATGAGTTCGTCGATGCGAGCCTCCCAGGGAGTGGCCGGGGATTTCTGGTTGGGATACCACTGGTGGAGACGGCCCTTGGAGGAGAAGACGGACATGCCACCGGCGGGATCGCCGCCGCCCGTGAGGCCGAGCAGGCCGGCCTCGTAGTCGAAGGAATCCTGGATCTTTCCGACGAAGGTGCCGAAGTCGAGGAAGGCAAGGTTCACGGTGATACCGAGCTCGCGCATGTTTTCTTTAAAGACGGTGGCCATGTTCACGCGAAGCTGGTTTTCCTGGTTGGAGTTCAGGGTGAACTCGACCACGTTGCCCTTGGCGTCCCGGAGCCGCCCGTCTTCGCCTGGTTTGAAGCCGGCCTCGGCCAGAAGGGCGCGGGCGCGGGCCGGATCGTAAGGGTACTGGGTGACGCTGGGGTTATACCATTTCTTGTTGGCGGGGGTTTCCGGGCCCCACAGAGGTTGGCCGCGGCCGAAGAGAACGCCTTTGACGATGCCTTCGCGGTCGATCCCGTGGGAGATGGCCTGGCGGAAGCGGCGGTCGGTGAACCAAGCGAGCTTGTGAGGGACGACGAACGGCTTACCGGAGGCGTCCTTGCCGGGATTCTGGTTGAACCAAATGAAGCCGGTGTTGGGAGAGGGGCCACGGTTGTGAACAGCGAAGCCGTACCGTTGGGA
Source organism: Methylacidiphilales bacterium (assembly GCA_040397305.1). GTDB lineage: Bacteria > Verrucomicrobiota > Verrucomicrobiia > Methylacidiphilales > Verrucolacustridaceae > Verrucolacustris. The sequence continues at coordinate 11,528 of JBBAWG010000004.1, forward strand.
GAAGCGGTCGATCCAGGCGACGTTATCGGGGGAGAGGCCCTCGGCATCCGTCTGGCCGGTGGCGAAGGCGAGGGTGCTGGCGTTGATGTCCTTGACCAGCTTAGTGACGAGAAAGTCGACGTAGGGAAGGCGGACGCCGGCGGAGTCGGCCCGCCAGTAGTGAGGGTTGGCCTCGAAAACGATGCGTTCGGCCGGTTGGTAGGAGCGGAGGCGAAAGGCGCCGGTGCCGACGAGGGTTTCCGGTTTGTGCTGGGCGACACTGACGTTCCAGGCTTTTTGGAGAGTGCCGTCCCGGAAAGCGGGTTCGAGGCGGTGCTTGGGGAGAATGCCGACGCCGCCGACGTATTCGAGGAACGGGGCGAAGATTTCCGGCGTGGTCAGCCGGACGGTGAGAGGGTCGACTTTTTCAACGCGGAAGGGTTTGCCGTCGACGGAGAGGTCAAAGGCGGAGCGGTTGGGATAACGGGGGTCGTAGATGGCTTGGAAGGTGAAGAGGACGTCGTCCGCCGAGAAGGGGGCGCCGTCCGACCAGCGAATGCCGGGCCGGAGGAAGAAGGTGAAGGTTTTGTTGTCCTTACCGATTTCCCAGCGGGCGGCGAGGCCGGGTTCGACCTCCTGGGTGACGGCGTTGTAGCGGGTGAGGGAGTCGAGAAAGAGGCCGATGAAGCCGCCGGAGGTGGCGTCCTCCGAGACGAGGGGGTTGAAGGTGGAGGGTTCGCCGGGGACGGACTGGATGAAGACGCCACCTCGGCGACCGGGTTCGGCGCGGGCGGTATCGATGCCATCTGGGAGGGGGTGGTCCTCGCGGGCTACGGGCGGCGCCTTGGTACAGGCGGCGAAAAGGAGGGGAAAGAGTGCGAGGAAAACCAGCCGGGACATTCGGGAAAGTTTAAGGGAACCGAATCCGAACCCAACCCTATTTGTCCGGTTTGGGGGATTCCGATTCGAGGCCATGGGAGCCGATAAAGACGAAGGCGAGGCTCCAGCCGGAAAAGATGAGGAGAAAGAAGGGGAACTGGAGATTGAGCGGGAGGCTATAGAGAAAGAGAAGGAGGGGGCCCCAGTAGAAGTAGTCGGGAATCAGAAGGGGGAGACCGCGGTCGCGGTACAGGGACCAGCTCCAGGCTTTCCAGATCTGCCGGGGTGACCAGCCAAGTTCCAGCCAAAGAAAGTACGAGATACTGATGGGGATCGCGACCACCGGCACATAGACGATAAAATCCACCGCCAGCTTGGGCAGGATGATGTTCCAGGATGGACCCGATCCGAACAGCCAGGCGAGGAGATGGTAAAAGAGGTCCACCTCCAAGCCGACGGTGGCGAAGAAGACAAAGTTCCACCCTACCTTTTTCAGGCGAAGCAGGCTCCAAGAGCGGTCTGGGCCCACGATGGTGCGGACCGATTCGGGGAGAATCGTTCCGGCCACGGCGGTGAGGAGGGCAGAAAGCCAGAATCCGCCCGCATCCTTCCAGACGGAGAACGAGTCGATGGCCGAGCGGACGGCGGGGAGCTGGAAGTACGCAAAATAAAGGCCTACCCCGATGGCCTGAAAGACGAGGAAGACGCGGTAGTATTTTTTGAGTGCAAGAAAGCCCGGCCGGAGGGCGGCCCGGAGGCTCCAGGGAGAGGCCAAGCCGTCAGGCCTCGAAGGAAGTGCCACAGCCGCAGGTTTGTTTGGCCTTGGGATTGACGATTTTGAATCCGGTATGAGTCAACTCCTCTTCGTAATCGAGGGTGCAGGCCTCAAGGAGCGGGGCGCTATCCGCGGCCACGAAAAGGCGGGCGCCGTCCTGCTCCAAACGCTGGTCGGTAGGTTCGGCGGAGGCTACGGCCATCCCGTAGGAGAGCCCGGCGCAGCCACCCTTTTCAATGAAGAGGCGGAGTCCGCGTGAGGTGTCCCCATTGGAGGTGAGCTCCCGGATCCGGCGGGCGGCAGTCGCTGTCAGCTGAATCATCCAACAAGGATAAAAACGAACGCTCCCGCTGTCAAAGGAACGGGCATGGGGCCTTTTCGCGGAGTTTTTCGTTTACGTTTACGGTTCAGAATCCAGCTTCCAAGTCATCGTAAACGTAAAGGTAATCGTAAACGATTCATACGACCTTTTGTGTTTAAGGATGAGATTCGTCACGTTGCTAGATTGAAGAGCGGCATTTAATCGGCGAATCTCCAACCATGCACGGATTGGAACTGGTTCAGGACTTGGCGGTGGTGATGGCGGCGGCGGCCGTGGCCACCATTCTTTGCCAACGGCTGCGCCAGCCGGTGGTGCTGGGGTATATCCTCGCCGGCATCGTGATCGGCCCGAACACGCCGCCGGTCACACTCGTCAAGGACGAGGAGGCGATCAAGACCCTTTCCGAGCTCGGCGTGATTCTGCTGATGTTTTCCATTGGGCTGCATTTCAGCTTCCGAAAACTCAGGGAGGTGGGATTCCCGGCGGTGGTGGCGGCGGTGGTGGAGATCGCCGGCATGTTCTTCGTGGGGTACGAGGTGGGGAAGTGGATGGGTTGGAGCCGAATGGATGCCATTTTTCTCGGCGCCATTCTTTCGATCTCCTCCACCACGATCATTGCCAAAGCGCTGGAGACGATGGGGCTCTTGCGGCGGGAGTTTGCCCGGCTGGTGTTCGGTATCCTGATCGTGGAGGACATCCTGGCGGTGGCCATGTTGGGAATCCTGACCCAACTTGGCACCACGGGGGAAATGGGGTTGGCTTTGACCTCCGCCACGATGCTTTCGCTGACGGCCTTTCTGGTCGGCGTGGCGGTGGTGGGCTTTCTGGTGGTGCCGCGGCTGATCCAGCTGGCCAGCCGGACCGAGATGGAGGAGGTCCTGCTGATCACGGTCCTCGGGCTGATTTTCGGAATCTCCCTGCTTTCCCAGAAGCTGGGTTTCAGCGTGGCCTTGGGGGCGTTTTTGGCCGGAGCGGTGCTGGCCGAAGTTCGGGAGGTGAAAAGGATCGACCGACTGGTGGGTCCGCTCCGGGATGTGTTCAGCGCCATTTTCTTCACTTCCTCCGGCATGCTCATCAAGTTCGACTTTTTGAAGGACGGGTTCGGGCAGGTGATCTGGATCACGGTTCTGGTGATCGTTGGAAAAGTCCTGTTCAGTTCGCTGGGGGCCCTGATGGGGGGGGTCGATCTGCGGAAGGCCACGCGGGCGGGCTTCAGTCTCGCCCAGATCGGGGAGTTTTCCTTCATCATCGCGGGGCTGGGGGTCACGCTGGGAGTGACGAGCGACCGGCTGTACTCCATCGCCATTCTCGTATCCGCTGCCACCACCCTGACCACCCCCTATCTGATTGCCGGATCCGGGCCGGCGGCGGCTTGGCTGGAGGAAAAAGGACCGGCGTGGTTTTCCACTTTCTGGAAAACCTATCAATCCTGGCTGCGGGGCTTGGCGTTCACCCCAAGGGACCGGCACCAAATGGCCTGGATGTTTGTGCGCAAGCTAATCGGGCAACTGGTCCTGCAGTGGGTTCTGATTGCGGCCTGTCTGTTGGGAATGGCAGCGCTCTGGAGAACCTATGGGGACCGCTTTCCCGACCGTTTGGGGATCGCCGACTGGGGATCCCCGCTCTTTTGGCTGGCCGGTGCGGTCCTGGCCTTGCCGGTGGTGGTGGCGTGGGTCCGAAAATTCCATGCCTTGGGCGTTCTGGTTTCGGAAATGGCCTTCCCCCGGGATGAGGAAAAAGGCCGGGCCGGGCCGGGCAGAAAGCTTTCGCAGGCGATTTTTCTCGGCGCGGGATACATGATTTTCGCCTTCAGTCTGATCCTGCTGAGCGCCCCGCTGCTGCCGATGGGGAAACTTTTCCTGGGGCTGGGCTCCTTGCTTTTCCTTTTGGCGGTTCTGACGCGCAAGCGGCTGGTCCACCTGTATTCCCAAGGACAGGCCAAGATCCGGGAGACGTGGGAAACTCCGCCGGACCAGGATGGATTGAATCTGCCGGGAGAATCGAAGGTGCACGTTCATCAGATTGATCCGACTTCGGCCCTGATCGGGCAAACGCTGGCGGAAACCTGCCTGAGGCAAAGGACCGGGGCCGTGATCGTGGCGATTGAGCGGAAGGGGAAAAACTTTGTCTCCCCCGGTCCGGAGACGAGGTTGGAGGCCGGCGACCAGCTGTTTGTTTTCGGTGAGTCGGAGCAGATCCGCGCGGCGGACGAGTACCTGCGGCAGGCGGGGACGACGGAGGTTTAGCGGCGGGAACGCGCCCCGGCACGGGTGCGGTACCAGTGAAACAGGGCCAACTGGGCGAGCCCGCGGGCCGGGCCGAAATGTTCCTCCGTCCATTTTTCCAGATCCGTCGGATCTAGCGGGCGGCGCCGCTTGGGGAAGTACAGCTGGCGCAGGAGACGGTCCACCCAGACATCGACGGGAAAGGCGTCCCAGCGGCCATAGGCGTAGAGGAGGACGCAACGGGAGATTTTCGGGCCGACCCCAGGCAACCTTTCGAGGTGTTCGGCGGCACGTTCCGTGGGCCAAGCGCCCGGGATTCGCAGATAAGCCGGTTGTCGGGTGAGAACTTTGGCGGTAGCCGCGAGATGCTTCGCGCGGTAGCCCAACTGACAGCGACGCAGGGCCTTTTCCCCCGCGCGGGCGAGGCGTTCGGGGGAGGGGAATTTGCGGCCGGGACTCCCGAAGGCCAGCCGGATCCGCTCGTTGATCTGGCGGATCTGGACGATCTGCTTGAGAGAGGAGCAGATGAAGTTCGCGAGGCACTCCCATGGATCCTCGCGGAGGGGGCGGAGGCCGGGATGGGCCTGACGGGCTTCCGGCAACCAGCGGTCTCGGCTGGCGGCGGGATGGAGGAGAAGGTCGAGGTCGAGATCAAGGCAGAGGTACTGTTCCAGGGCGGTGCCGGAAAGCAGGGGGTTGTTCCAGAGAAGCCTTCGGTGGCGAACCGAAAGCGTAACGGGCTGGTCGCGGATCCAGCCGGAAAACTCGCCCGGGGCGGTCTCATTCCAGCAAAAGGACTGACCGCCCAGGAGGGTGGCGGCGAGATCGAGCGGAACGGAGAGTTGCAGGGCCGGCATAGTGGGAGAAAGCTTAAGGCCTGATGAGGAGTCCCAAAAGAAGAGGATGAGGAGGGCGTTTTTTACGATGTGCGTCGGCTTGGTCTTTGGGGTGGCCCCGGGAAGAGGCCAGACCGAAGAGGAGCCGGTCAAGCGGGCGGAACCGGTAGCGGAGGAGGTCCGGGCCGCCGAGCCGCCTGTCGAGCCGGTGCGGAAAGCAGAACGGGCGGTGAAGCCGCCCACCAACACGGGAGCTCCGATTCAGGCCGGGCAACCGGTGCGGGTGGTGGTCGAGTCACCGAAAGAAGGGGAAGTAGTGCCGTGGGAAACCGTGGACGTATTCGTGCGAACGGAAAATTATGCGGTCGGCGACGGGGGAAACCGGCTGCACGTGATCGTGGACAACGGATCTCCCATTGAGCACGCCAGCGCACTGAAGCCGGTGGTGTTGCACGGGTTGGCCCCCGGGGCGCATGTTTTGCGGACCTATGCGGTGAAGCCGGACGGAAAGATGCTGGCGGATCCGGGAGCCCGTGCGCGGGTGAATTTCTACGTCCGCCGGAAGGATTTCTCCAACTTCCAGCCGGAAGATCATCCCTACCTGACGGTGAATCTGCCCAAGGCCGGAGCGGCCTTTCCGGATGCTGACGGGAAAGTGTGGCTGGATTTCCATGCCCACAACGTGACGCTGTCCAAGGAAGGGTACCGGGTGCGCTTCTCCCTGGACGGTGTCGAGACGACCCTGCCTTCCGGGGAGCCGTATGCGTGGACGGGGTTAGCGGAGGGCCGGCACCGGCTGGTGGTGGAGCTGATCGACGAGGAGGGGGATCCGGTTTCGGAAATTTTTTCGCGGGTGGAGCGAACCTTTGAGATCCCGAGGACGGTGAAAGCGGTGAATCCGAATGAGGTGGATACGATGAATCATTGGTTACGAAGGGAGCAGTAGTGGCGGGCAAAAGCATAAAAACACAGATTGGTTGCTCAAATCCCGGCGGGAGGTGGAAGGCGTGAGGCGGAATGTAAAGATGGAGCTCGTTGCTTTGGGGTGATGGATGGGGGCATGATTTGTTGATGATTCCGAATGTGGTTTGGTCGTTGCCGGATCTGATGATTGTGGCGCTGTTTTTCGCGCTGTTTGCCACGTTGGGTTTGCTGATCCCCAGGTACGGTCAGCGCCTGTACGGCCGGATGGCCAATGAGCCGGAGACACGATTGGTGGACCGGACCCAGCGCGGGTTGCGGGCTTTTCTGGTGTTTTTGCTGGCCCTGACCCTGAATGATGTGCGCGAAAAGTTTGTCCGGATGGACGGGGAGGCCTCTCGGGAGGCGGGCGAGATCAAGCAGCTGCACCGTCTGTTGGAAATCGACTCCTCGGCCCAAGCCCAGCGGGAACGGGAGCTGTTGCGGGACTATGCCGGCGCGATTGCGGAGGATGAGTGGAAGACCCTGGGAGCGCAGTCCCCGAAGCTTTCCGCCCGCGCGGACAGTATTTTGGCAGAGCTGCGCGGGTTGGCGAAGACAACGGCGATGACGACAAAGAGTAGTGAAGGAAATGTGTTGTGGGCCGGACTCAATGAACTGGAGGATCTTCGGCAGGCTCGGCTCCAAAAGGCCCAATCGTCGACGGCTCTGCTGTTCTGGATCGTGATCGGGCTGATGATGTTTCTGGAGTGTCTGATGACCACGGAATCAAAAACGAGTCTTCGGCGGAAGGTGACTTTGGGGGGATATTACGGGTGTCTCGGGATGATCGTGGCACTGATCCTGATCTTTGAGCGGCCCTTTAGCGGGGCGACGCGGCTTTCCGCCGAGCCATTCCGGCAGGTTTCGGCGCTGGTGGACAGATAAACCCTTGAATCATCAAGCCTGAGTATTCGGGCCAGCGTTGGCGGGAAGTGGAAGGATTAGGATTAGGTTGCGGACAGGAAAAAAGTAAGAGCTCTAAATTGGCCCGCCGGGACGGCGGGCCCTACCGCGATTTGCGCAGGCGGGACTGGAGGCGCCGCATGGCGAGGGCTCCACGTTTAGTAGAGTCGCGGAGGCCGGCCAAATGGAGAATCCCGTGGAGGACGTAGGTCAGCAGTTCGTCGCGCAGACTGAGGCCATGACCTTGGCGCAGTTGGGCGGCGACTTCGGGGCAGACCACGATTTCCCCGTGGGGAAAAGCCAGGACATCGGCAGGGGTGGGATCGCCCAGATGGCGCTCATGGAGCCGCCCACTTTCCCGGGCGGAGACCAAGACAACGCCAAGTTCCGCCGGCAGGCGGCGAAGCCGGGCGGCGGGCAGGCGGCCCAGGGCCGCTTCCACCCTACGACGAAGGTAGGCGAGGTTCGGCGGATGCCGTCTTTGACGGTTGATCCACCGGATGGTCGGTTTTTTTGGAGCCACGGCGGTCTTTGGGGTAACGAATGCGGGGACGAAGCAGGTTTTCCACGCCCTCGGCAAGAGCGCGGCGGGCGGCCTGCCACTGGGACGGGGTCAGGCCAGATTCGGACCAGTGGCCTTCCTTTTCCCGCTCGTTAAAAATCTGGTCGACCAGCTTGGCGGCATCGCCCGGGGCGGGTTTTTCCAGCGCCCGGGAGGCGGATTCGGCGGCATCTGCGAGGGAAAGGATGGCAGTCTCGGGGGATTGGGGGTGTGGACCGGGATAACGGAAGGAGGATTCGTCCACCTCCGGAATATCCTCTTCCCGGAGCCTGAGGATTTTTCCTCCGGAGCGGGCGTCTTTTTCCTGCTGGAGAGCGCGCTGATAAAAGTACCAGACCAGGCTGCGGCCGTGATGCTCACGGATGGCATCCCGGATCCGGCGGGGAAGGCGGTGCTGCCGGGCGAGGGCCACGCCGTCCTTCACGTGGGAAAGGATAATCAGCGCGCTCATCGAGGGAGGGAGGGCGGCGTGAGGATCGGGGTTGGCCGAGGTGAAGTTTTCCGTGAAGTACTCCGGATTCTTCAATTTTCCGATGTCATGGAACAGCGCCATGGCGCGGCAGGCACGGGGATTGGCCGCCTTGGACGCCGCGGCGGTGGCTTCCGCCAAGTGTCCGACCAGAACGCTGTGGAGGTAAGTGCCAGGGGCCTCCACCGCGAGACGGCGAAGGATGGGCCTTTCGAGGCTGGTCAGTTCCAGCCAGGACAGATCGCTGGTGCGATCGAAGATTGATTCGAGAAGCGGGAGAAGAGCGCCGACGATGATGGCGCCGAGGAGACCGATGGCGGCGGCGGATACCGCTTCCGTCAAGATCACCTCCCACGTCACGGTGAAGGAGAGGCCGGCTCCCAGGACGGTGGAAAACAGGGCCACCAGCCCGATGCCGGCCCCGGCCTTGATGAGATCCGACCGGCGGTAAAGATGGCGGGAAAGAATGACCGCCCCCAGACCGGTGGTGATCGAGGCGACCAGATAACGATGATCCGCGCGAAGAAGAAATAGTTCCGCCAAGCCGGCCAACACCACCAGGAGAGCGCCGGCGCGGGAGCCGACCAGGGCGGTGAGGGTGAGGGCCGCCAAGGCGGGGGGAAGAAGATAGGTTCCCGCTCCGAGGGCGTGGTGCGGAGCCAGCCGCAGCAGGAGAAGAATGAAAGCAAAATTGCCGATCAGCGTGAGCAGAAACAGACCCAGCAGGCGGTTCCGCACGAAGGCTTCCGGAAGAACCAGGGAAAGGATCAGGGGCAGAACCAAGGCGGTGAAGAAGACCGCGATCCAGGCGGCGGGACTGTGGGCCGCCGGGGTGAGCAGGGAGAGTCCGTACGTGAAGATGGCGGCGAGGGCAAAAAGGACCGAACGGATGCGGGTATCAGATTCGAGCCGGTTTTCGGTCACGGCCCGCCCCGTGAGCGGCGCCGTCCGGCTCACAGGGTGAGGCTGGTCTGGCGGACGCCCCGGTGTTCCTTGTAAGCGCGGACAATTTTTCCGACGAGCTCGTGCCGGATAACATCGGTGTCCTCGAAACGGACAAAGCCGATGCCGTCGACGTTGGCGAGGGCTTGGACGGATTCGACGAGGCCGGACTTGCGGTGATGGGGAAGGTCAACCTGGGTGGGATCGCCGGTGACGATGCATTTGGAGTCCGGCCCGAGGCGGGTGAGGAACATGAACATCTGTTCGGTGGTGGCGTTCTGGCCCTCGTCGAGGATGACAAAAGCGCCGGTGAGGGTGCGGCCGCGCATGTAGGCGAGCGGGGCGATTTCGAGGATGCCCTTGTCCATCATCTTCTGGATCTCCTCGACATCGAGCATGTCGTAGAGGGCGTCGTAGAGCGGGCGGAGGTAGGGGAAAATTTTCTCCTGCAGGTCGCCGGGCAGGAAGCCGAGGGCCTCGCCGGCTTCCACCGCGGGGCGGGTGAGGATGATCCGGTTGATCTTGTCCGTTTTGAGGTAAGAGACGGCCATGGCCATGGCGAGATAGGTTTTGCCGGTGCCGGCGGGACCAAGGCCGAAGACGAGGTCGTTGCGGCGGATCTCATCCACGTAGGCTTTTTGGAGAAAGGTCTTGGGGATGATGACCGGTTTCTTGCCGGAGACCTGGATGCGGGTGGACCAGATACTTTCGAGTTGTTTGCCCTCGCCGCGCTGGACGGCCTTGAGGGCGTAAAGGAACTCGTGCCGGCGGATGCGGAGGCCGTGCTGGTGGGCCAGGTGGAGCTGGCGGAACAGTTCCTGGGCGGAGGTGACTGAGTCGTTGGCCCCGTCGATCTTGAGCTGGGCGTCCCGGGCGGTGAGTTTGACCCCGAGGGCGGACTCCGTCTCGCGCAGGAGGGTCTCGTCGGCCGCGTAGAGTTCCGAGAGGGCGTGAGCGTTTTCGAAGGTGAGGGTCTGGGCGTGCGGGGCGTTCAAGCTTCTTATTTATTTTTTAGGGCAAGGAGGGCAGGAGGGAAGAAAAGATATCGGATGTCACCGAACTGTCACTGGAGACGGGAATCGAGGGCGGAAGCCCGCTTTTTGAGAGTGGCGAGGGTTTCGCCGACGCCGCGGGAGGCGCCCTTGGAATCGAGTGGGAGTACAGAGCCGGCCTCAATGGCAGGAACCAGCGCGCAGAACTGGTCGTTCACCATAACCCCGAGGAACTCCCCGTTGAGGGAGAGAACGAGATCGCCGGCTTCGGGCGCATATTCCCCCTGGAGGCGGTTGAGGAACCGGGAGTCCATCTCCAGGTAGCCGGGGAAGGAGGGTTCCAGCTTGAAGGCGCACTCGCCATATCCCTTGCCGGACGGTGAAATGAGCAGGGCTTTGGGGAAGCGGAACGGATCCGAGGCGATGCGGTAAGCCAGTTCCGGATGTTTTTCCACCAAGACCAGTTCCACGGGAGCGAGCAGGAGTCGTGGATCGGAACCCTTGATGGATTCCAGGGCCGGCAGGGGTTTCGGAAAATTGGATGGGGGTGGCAGGGTCAGGGTGCCGGTCACCGAGTCCCAGGAACCTTCGGCATCGCCCAACCGGAATGGAGTCTCGGCAAGGGGGACAAGGGCGGCCGTACGGCGGCCATCGGTGAGCAGGATGGCGCGGGATTCCGTCCGGCGGACGCGCTGGTTCTGGACGGAGGGGCGTTCGGCCATCAACCGAACCGTGGCCCGGCGACTGAGATAGTCAGCGTAAAGGGCGTTGGGGGCAACCGGACGGTATTCGCGGATCTCCTTGGTGATCTGGCCGGATTTTTCGGCCAGCTGGGTCACGCCTTGGGAGAGGGACTGGTTTTGCTCGAGGAGTTTTTTTTTCTCCTCCTCCGCCTGGCGGAGAGTGGCGGTGGTGAGCTTCACCTTTTCTTCCGCAGACTTGGCCTGCACCTCGGCCACGGTGAGCTGGGAACGAAGGGCGTCCGTCTCGGTGCGGAGCTTTTCCTTGGTTTGACGAAGTATTTCCGCCTCGGCCTTGGCGGCTTCGAGGGCGGCGCGGGTGCGTTCCGCTTCGGTCTGGGCCTGTTGGGCCAACCGGGCGGTCTCCTGCTCGCTTTTCTGGAGGCGCTCGGAAAGTTCGGTGGTGCGGGCGCGAGCCTGGTCCAGGACGGCGGCGCGGGAGCGGGACTCGTCCTGGCTGGTGGCGAGGTCTTGGGCCAGTTTCTCGCGGTTGGATTTTTCGTCCTCCAGCGAAAGACGGAGGGCGGCGACGACATCGTCCTGGGGGGAGACGGCGCGGGAGGTGACGGGAGTGGGCGGCGGAGCTTCCGGCTTATCCCAACGGGTGAGGGCGAGGAGGTTGAGAAGCAGGAAGTCGCAGAGGATGAGGAGGAGAGTTTTGTTCACGGTGGCGGGCGGAAATCGGGCCCGTGGATTTCCCTTTAGGTTTTAGCGGGGGGAAGCAGCAACCGCTGTTTGCAGGCGCGGACGTGAAAGATCTTGATGACGGCGACGCAGGTGATGCCAAAGAGATTGGAGGAGTAAGCGGCGAGGAGGCTGGGCTGGATCACGCCCAAGACCTGCAGAACGAGGGCAATGGCGGTGCCGCCGATGCCGACATAGAGACCGGAATCGAAGAGATTGTCCTCGTTTTCGAGCAGGCGGAGTTTGAGGGTGGAGTCGCCGGGTCCGGTTTCAATCTGACGAATGCGCCGGACGCAGATCCGATAGACGGCGATCTGGATCGTCAGGAAGATCACCAGGGTGATGATGTTGGTCGGTTCCATGGAGAAGCGTGGACGTGAGTCTATTTTAACGGAGGAGCCCGGCAGGGCGAGACTCAATCGGTAGGTGGGCATGGGCTTGGGGCGGGTGACGGAGGGTTCCGGCATGGCGCCCAGGAGCAGGGCGAGAAAAACCGCTTGGGCCAAGACCGGGGCGGGCCGCCAAGGACCCGGGCCATCCGGGGACGCGGGGTGCAGGATTCCCCAAAGGGCGCGCACGAGAAGCCAGGAACCCAAAAGGAGAAGCCCGGCACGAAGAAAAAGAAGGGGCCTTTCCCAAAGGAGCAGCCAGGGAACAAGGGCCAGGGGAGGCGGGATCGGGTTGGTGAAGACGGGGCAACGCCGCTGGACGAGCAGCTCCACGGAGCCGCGTCCGGCAGCCAGGCAGGAAGATATCACCGCCCATGGTTTCTGGGCGGAGGTGGGCAGGTGGGTGAGGCGGTCGGCTGGGCCGGCCCAAAGGCTGGCGGCCAGCAACAGGTCCCCGGGTTCAGCGGGGGAACGGACTTCGCCAGCGAGCCAATCCAGCGCCGCGAGAGTCTGGGTGTTGCCGACGAGTTCCCGCAGGGAGTCGTAATCGAAACGGCGGGCGAGGGAGAGGAGGGAAAGGAGCGCCGGTTGCAGCGGCTGAAGGGATCGTTCCTCGTTGGCGGCGTAGGTAGCGGTTTTCAGTTCGCTGGCGAGCGCGGGGGAAAAGGCGGAGGTGTCGAGCAGGTGCGCGGTCAACAGGGCGACCGCTTCGAGCGGCTGTCCGCCGGGTTGCCCGGCGGGGAGGAGCGGTGGGAGAGGTCGGAGATCGAGTGTCTGGAGGATTGCCTGGACGCCGGGAGAGGGATTTACCTTGAGGCTCTGTCGCAAGCGGAGTCGAACGGGTTCGCGGAGAAGCAGGGTGAGGATGGGCGGGGGAGTGCCGACATTTTTTTCAAATGCCAAACCGGAGGTGGCGAGGACCTGTTCGAGCCGGGAGTCGCGAGTGCCGAGCCAGGCGAGATCCCGCCGGGAAGAGAGGATCGTGTGGGCTGAGGTCACCGTATCTGCACCCCCGGGCAGATCCATGGATTGGGCGAGCTGGGCGAGGCGAAGTCCGGCGCCCAGGTGTTCGGAATTCAGCAATGAGGCGGCCAGTTCCGGCAAGGTGGGAGTTCCCTTTCCCGCGGCGAGAAGGACCTTTTGCTCCAGGGCATGGAAACGGACCGGGAGGAGAAGGCCGAGGGTCAGCGAGGCCGCTCCGGCGAGAATCAGAATCCAGGAAGGGGTTTTCAGGAGTAAAAGCGGGGAATGCGCGGGGCGATCCGGGTGAAAATTTCCCAGGGAATCGTATCGGCCTCGCGGGCGAGATCGGCGGCGGAGCGGGTTTTTTTTCCGGAACGGCCGATCCAGACCACTTCATCGCCCCTTTTGGCGGCCGGGAGGGAGGAGACGTCCAGCAGGGTCATGTCCATGGTGACGCGACCAAGGATCGGGCAAAGCCGTCCACGGATGAGGGCGTGGCCGCGGTTCCCGAGAGAGAAAGGGAGTCCGTCGGCGTAGCCGGTGGCCACGGTGGCAACCCGGAGATCCCGCTTGGCCCGGAAGGTTGCGCCGTAGCTGATGGTCTCGCCCCGAGGGACGCGGCGGACCACCAGAATGCGGGATTTCCAGGACAGCACCGGGAGGAGCGGCGCGCGGGGATGGGGCCGAGGATCGATCCCGTAAAGGCCGAGCCCGGGGCGGATATGGGTTTGCGGAAACGGAATTTGAGACAGCGCGGCGGCGGTGTTGGCGTAGTGAATCCGGGGCCGTGGCGGGAGAAGGAGAGCCTCCTGGAGTTGGCGGCGGGTGAACGTGGGGTTGGATCCGGCGCAGGCGAGATGCGTGAAGGTGCCGGCGAGTTCCAGACGCGGGTGGTGGAGGATATAGGAGAGAAGCTGTTGAAATTCAGCCGGCTTGGCGCCGAGTCGATTCATCCCGGTGTCGAGCTTGGCTTGGACAAGGGCGGTGGTCCGGGCTTTTTCCGCCGCCCGGGCGAGTTCGCGGGCCTCCTGCATGGAGGAGAGGGTGACGGTGAGTCGATGGGTCAGCGCCGCAGGAAATTCCGGGGCCAGGGAGGAGCCCAGAAGGAGAATCGGTTCCCGGATACCGGCTTGGCGGAGTTCGGCTCCTTCGGAGGCGAAAGCGACGCCGAACTCCTCACAACCGGCACGGGAGAGGGCTTGGGCGACGGGAACCAGCCCGTGTCCGTAAGCGTTATCTTTCACGACGGCAAGAACCCGGGTCCCTCGGGGAGTGGCTCGGCGCAGGGTGCGAAGGTTGGCGCGCAGGGCCGGAAGGGAAATGGTGCACCAGGTACGGATGGAGGCGGGCATCGGGTGATCTTAGGAAAGATTCCGGACGATCGGAAACTGTTCGTTTATGTTTGTGTTTACGTTGACGGAAATAAAAACGGGAGATTCAACGGGAGGCAAGGGCAGGACGGAGGTGGATAGGCTCGAGAGGCAGGCCGGGTTCCAGGCCGTGGGCGTGGAGGTAGGCGGCGAGGGTCGGGGCGTTGGGCAGGGCGGTCTGGCCGACCCCCGGTAGGCCGTCCGGGGTGACGGCCAAGGTGCAGCGGGAAAGGAGCCGGGGAAGTTCGGAGATAGGATGAACGGAGGTCGGCCGCTCTAGTTTTCCCGAAGCGTAGAAGGTGGCGAACACGTCCCCGCGGCGGGCGTCGGAAAAAACGCCCAGGAGAGTGGCCTCGGGAAACTGCCAGGCAAGCGATCCGGTGCTGCGGATCGGCAGGACGGGACAGTGCCAGACCGTGGCCAATCCTTCGGCGGAGGCGATGGCCGAGCGGATTCCGGAAAAGGATCCGGGCCCCACGCCCACGAGAATCTGGTCGGGGCGGGGTGGATCCCGCAGTGCTTGCTGCAAAGACGGAATGAGGCTGGCGGCGACGGTCCCGGAAAGTTTTCCTGAGGATAGGATTTCGCCTTGGCGGCTGAGCACCCAAGTGCCGGGGGTGGATGAGGCTTCCAGGATCAATCGAGTCATGATTTTTTGAGCCAGCGCAGCTGGCGGGTGCCTTCGGGTTGCGGGGTGATTTCGAGGTCCACGACGGACGATGGCCAGGTGCCGGGAAAACGGTCGGGCCATTCCACCGCCACCAGGCCGGAGGTGACGAGACAATCGGGCCAGCCGAGCGAGTCCCAGTCGCGCGCGTTTTCAAGGCGGTAAAGATCCCAGTGATCGAGCGGCATCCGCCCGCCGCGAAGGGGTTGGCAAAGGGTGAAGGTGGGGCTGGGGACTTGGCCGGGCACCCCGAGGGCGGCGGCGAGTCCGCGGACCCATTCGGATTTCCCGGCACCGAGGGGGCCGTGGAGGCGGATGACCGTGCCGGCCTTGAGGTGGGGCAGGGATCGGGCGGCGTGGGCCCTGGTGGCCTCGGCCGTTGCAGAGAACTCAGGCGAGATGGTCATAACCTTCGAGGGGAAGTCCGCCGGTGTGAAAGCCGGCGCGGGGGGGCAGGCAGACACCGATTTCGGTGAGGCGGGTGGGAAAGGGCCAATTCTTTTTGAGGGTGGCGGTTTTGGCGGATGGGACGGTGAAAAGGAGTTCGTAATCCTCTCCCTGCCCGAGGGCCTGCCGGACGGTGGCGCCGGCGGCGAGGGGAAGTTTTTGCGGGTTGAGATCAAACCCGATTCTGGACATGCGCGCGAGGCGGGGGAGGTCGGCTCCCAGGCCGTCGCTCAGGTCCATCATGGCGGAGGGAATTTTTTTTTCGGCGAGCCACTGGCCCTCCTGCAGGCGCGGGGTGAAGGTGAGGTGCCGGCGGGGCCACGATCCTCCCAGATGACCGGTGACAAAGAGCCGATGTCCGGGGCGAGCGCCGCCGCGATGGGGGGAAAGCCCGCGGGGCACATCTCCGAGGACCGAGACCGAGAGAAGCAGTTGGCGGGTGCGGACGGTTTCCCCGCCGACCACGGTCACGCCCCAGCGACGAGCGGCGGAGGCAAGTCCGCGGTAAATGGACTCAAGGCGAGCGGCGGATTTTTTGTCCGGGCATCCGGCGGTCAGGAGAGCGGCACGCGGCGTCGCGCCGGCGGCGGCAAGATCGCTGAGGACACGGGCGAGGGCTTTGCGACCGACGAGGAGAGCCGGGGTGGTGCGGAGAAAGTGGATCCCCTCCACCACCGCGTCGGTTTTTAAAACGAGATCGGATCCACGGGGGGGCGGGGCCAGAACGGCGCAGTCGTGGCCCAAGCCGTGGCGGAGACCGGGCCACCGGGGGGAACGGAAAGCGCGGGTCCACCGCTCGATCCAGAAATCCTCGGACGTGAGGAGGTGTTTCATTCCGTGGCGGCCCGGCCGAGCAGCAACAAGGCGCAGGTGTTGGCGTTGAAGAGGGCGTGGACCAAAATGGCGGGCAGGAGACTTCCTTGGGCCCGATAGATTCCGGCGAGGAGGGCGCCGAAGACGGTCAGGGGAATCAGGGTGGGACCATGCAGGTGAACGGCGCCAAAAGCCAAGGCCGAGATCCACTGGGCCTGGGCGGCGGGCATGCGTCCGGCCAGCCAGGGAAAAAGGGTTCCACGAAAAAAAACCTCCTCCCAGACCGGGGCGATCACCAAGGCGTAGGTCAGGAAGGGAAGCATCTGCCCGAGTTCCCGGGCCTGGAGAAACTGGAGGAGGGCGGGTTGAGGTTTGAGGGGAAGTCCGAGGGCGAGATAAAGGCTGGAGCTGAGCAGCAACAAGAGAAGAACCGGCCAAAGGAGGGTAAGGAGAAGACCGATGCTTTCCCGGAGGTCGCGGGCGGGATTTTTTCGGCGAAGCCCCCAAAAATCCGCCGGGCGCGAGCCCGATAAAGAGACCAGGAGAAGACCCGCGGCCAAAGCGGCGCCGGGAAGAAGGGCCGGAGCGAGCCAGGCGGCGGAGGCCAAAAGGGAGAGGGCTGCCACCATCGGCCAGGTCCCGAAAGCGAGGGATCGGGCGGAGTCGAAGGCGGCGGGTTGGAGGAGGTGGATCAGACGGCGCCAACCCCCGGCCAAGAGAAGGAAGAGAGAACTGCCAAAGACGAGGCCGAGGTAGCCGAGAAAGAGCCACGAAAAATCGACCGGAGGAAACATGGGGAAATCCTACTGCTGCGGTGGCGGGCAGGGGAGCGGGAACTGGAAAGCAGGGTCAGGCCGGAGTGAGCAGCGAATCGATGTCCGACAAGGCGTCCTCGTTCGGCATGAAAGGGGCAAAATTGCGCTCGAAGTGGGTGACGACGCCGTCGACGCCGGCGGCCAGCAGGCTGAAGCGGCGCCGGATGCAGCGGACAAGGAAAGGGTTAAAGCTGTAGAAGCCTGAAAAAATTTTCCGGCCGAACTCCTCCGTCTCATTGGCCTGTTTGCAGAAAAGGACCGCATGGATATCCCGGCTTTCGAAGAGCACCACCCAGTACTTGGTGAGGAGCGGATGAAAGATGGGCACGAAATCGATGGAGGAGGTGCGGCTGGGGGGTTCGCCTTCTGCC
The DNA here is from genome assembly GCA_040397305.1 of Methylacidiphilales bacterium. GTDB lineage: Bacteria > Verrucomicrobiota > Verrucomicrobiia > Methylacidiphilales > Verrucolacustridaceae > Verrucolacustris. The sequence goes on from JBBAWG010000004.1 coordinate 28,634, forward strand.
CAGACGCGAACGATGTCGATCTCGGCGGCGATTTTGAGGTAGCGCTCCCGTTGATGCCTAAAGTTTTCAATCCGCTGAAAGGTGGCGATGAGCTCGCCAGACCCGGTGTCATGGGCCAGATCCTCGATGGCGTGGCTGGCGGCGAGCATGGCCTCATGGTTGAAAAGGTGGGTTACGTCGGAGACCGGAAGCACGACGATTTCAGACAAGTTTTCCCCTCGGGCCTTGGGCGAAGCAGGGAGGGTGCGGGAGTTTTTTACCTTGAGATAAGGGCGAAGGCGGGAGCGAAACAGCTTCTCCGACTTTTTTTCCCCGGATGTCCGACAAATCATATCTGGAATCCCGAAATTGGCATGGTGGAGGGCGCGTGCAAGGGGTGAGGCGTAAGTATGAGCAAAACTTACAGGCTGGGGTTCGGGGGGGGGATGACCCGGTCGAGAAGTTTGGCGGAGGAAAGAACCCCGGGGACCCCGGCGCCGGGGTGGGTGCCGGCCCCACAGAGATAGAAGCCCTTCACGTCTTCTGAGACGTTGTGGGGGCGGAACCAGGCGCTCTGGGTAAGGACGGGCTCAAACTGGAAGGCAGAACCGACGTGGGCGTCGAGCCGGTTTTCAAAGTCCACCGGGGTAAAGAGAAGTTTGCTTACGAGGTGTTTTCGCAGGTCGGGAATGAGGGTTTTTTCGAGAGTGGCAAGAATCCGATCGGCATACTCCTCCTTCACGCGGTCCCAGTCGATGCGGTCGCCGGGGGCGCCGCGGTGGGGCACGGGCGAGAGAACGTAGAAGCACTCATGGCCGGGAGGGGCCAAAGAGGGGTCGGTGCGGGTGGGCGCGTGGAGATAGAGCGAGAAATCCTCGGCTAAAGTCCGATGGTGGAAGATGTCGTCCAACAGTCCTTTGTAGCGGGGCCCGAGCCAGATGGTGTGGTGGGCAAGGTCGGGATAGGTCCGGTTGGTACCGAAATAAATCAGGAACAGGGACATGCTGTAGCGCATGCGGCGAAGGCGGCCATCGGTCCATTTGCGGCGATGGGCGGGGGCCACCCGCTTTTGGTAAAAATTGGAGACGTCGGCATTCGAGACCACGACCTGGGCGCGGAGGACCTCCCCGGACCGGAGGCGGACGCCGGCGGCGGCACCGTTCTCCACAAGCAGCTCCTCGACGGGCGAGTTGAGACGGAGTTTTCCACCGAGGTCCTCGAGGAGTTTGACGAGGGCCTGGACGAGGGCGCCGGTTCCGCCCATGGCGAAATGCACGCCCCATTCGCGCTCGAGATAATGGATCATGGCGTAGATGGAGGACGATTGGAACGGGTTGCCGCCGACAAGGAGAGGGTGGAAGGAGAGGACCTCGCGGATCCGCTGGTTTTTGACGTGGCGGCAGGCCATTTGCCAGACGGAACGGTCTGAGCGGAGGCGGATCAGATCGGGGGCGACCCGCAACATGTCGGTGAAGTGGGAAAAGGGCTGGTCGGCCAACTCGATAAAGGCGCGTTGAAAAATATCATGGGTTTCCCCGACAAATTTCCGGTACCCCTCGAGGTCCTCCGGGGCCAACCGGCGCACCTGCTCCTCCATCTCGCTTTGGTTGCCGGTATACTCGAAGGAAACCCCGTCGTGCCATGCGATCCGGTAAAAGGGTTTGCAGGGGACGATGCGGACATAGTCGGAAGTTTTTTTTCCGGAAAGGGAGAAGAGCTCGTCGAGAAGGAACGGGGCGGTGAGGATGGTGGGACCCGCGTCGTAGGTGAAACCTTGGTCGCGGAAAACCGAGGCGCGGCCGCCGGGTTGTTCGAGCGCCTCCAGCAGGGTGACGTCGTAGCCGCGGGCCTGGAGGCGGACGGCGGAGGCGAGTCCGCCGAAGCCTGAGCCGATGACGAGGGCGGGAGGTTTCAAGCGGGACCGCCGAAACTGGCAAAGTCGTCGAGATCGAGCACATCAAACCAGGTGGAGATGTCCTCCCGGCCTTGGCCGGCCCCGGTTTGATACTGGTTCATTCGTTCGCGTTGCTCGATCGAGGCGGGGGTGCGACGGTTCATGTAATCCGACCACGCGTCGATTTCCTGGCCGGAACGGGGGTGGCTTTGGTTTTTTCCGATCCAGGCAAGGATGGCGCCATCGCCAAGGCCGGCGGCGACCTGTTTCTGTAAAGCCTCCGGATCGATGCCCGTGAACTTCAGGAAATATTGGTCGAGTGGGCAGTTGTAGTTGTAATCCCCATTTTTTTTGATGAGGGTGGCTCGGCACTTGTCGAGAATGCGAGGAAGTAAGACATACCCGCCTAGCCGAACGCGGGGACTGCGGGGGGGATGGATCGTCAAATCCGGTGAAGCAGCTTTTGGCATGGTGGGAGAATGCACGAAGAGCTTTCAGGGGCAAGCGGGCTTGGGGATTTTGCATTATTTACATAAAGTACTGCAAATCAGATTTTTATAAAATGAACATACCCATCAAAGAGCTGTCTAAACCCCAATGTTACGATGTTTTTTCAATTCCACCTTTTTGCAAGACTGCCCATTGAAATTTTCGATTCCGTGGGTAAGGTTGGAAGAGATGACAGATTCTCCATCTAGGCGAACTTTCCCCTCCTTGATGGGGGCCTTGGGCATTGCCTCCTTACTTTTCAGTTCGGACAGTTGGGCGGCTCCGGAATTTAAAATCCGCTATAATTCCAAGTTCCCCTGTCTGGAGGTGATGGACTCGAAGGCCACCAAAATCACGGACATCAGCGAGGGAACCAAGGGGGAGGTGGTCACTTCAGGAAAGTCTTCGATCACGCTTTCGTTTGTTAAAGGCTCCGCCGGTCAACCGGAAGTCATGATGACGGATGCGAAGTCGGCCCTCTCCGAGATGGAATTGGAGGCTTTTGGACTTTCCGTCGGAATGAAGCCGGAAGGAGTGGTGACGGTACGCTTTGGATCGGACAATAAGCCCCAGTTTGAAATGGATCGGACCGGCGGGGCCCGGTTCCTGATGGCAGATTTGGGGAATCTCGATACGGCGGCGGGCAAAGAGCTGGCTGCTACCGGCGCGGCTCCCGGAGGCGCCCCGCAACTGCCCAAAGGCTTGGTGCGTTTTCGTGAAAGGCTGGAGGCTTGGAAGACCTCCATGGGCAAGGGGGGGTGGAGCAATCGGCCGGGCAAAATTCTCTCTTGCGGGGAGGATGCCAAGGTCACGTACGTGGGCCAACCGGAGCGGAAACTTTTGGATGGAGAGGCGGTTCAGGCCGGAGCCTCCATTACGGCGGGGGCGACTCCGGTCACCCTGCAAAGTGGTCCTGGGATTTATCACCAAATCCAACCCGGGGGGCGTGTCCAGATCGCCAAGCTGGAGGCCGGGCAAAAGGATGTGAAAGTGACTCTTTTGGAGGGGACTTTGTTGACTCAGATCGTCACACCGCTGGTGGTACCCCGTTTGCATGTCTGCGGTATTGGAAACGGAGTTGTCGTTCAGTCTTCCGACGGACTATTCCAGGTCACCTCGACGGGACCTACCGAAAGGCGGATCGCCGTGGCCGAAGGCACCGTCCGCTTGGTCGAGGAGGCCGGCGCGGCTCAAGTCGCCGAAGCTACCGCCGGGACGGCTTTGTCTTTTCCCGAGCAGAAGTCCGGCAAAAAGCTCGCGAGCGGAGCCCCGGAAATGGCTACCCTCTCCAAGCTGAAGGCGGATTCGCGGGGCGACTATCTCGTCGACATGGTGGAGGATGCCATCAAAACGGCCTCCTCCGATGCAGAGGAGATCGTTCGTTCCGCATGCACGGCGGAAGCTTCCCAAGCTCGCAAGATTGCTTTGAGTGCCGTGGAGATTCGGGCCGATCTTCGGGATTTGATCGCCCAAGCCTCCGGAATTTCCGATCTACCTCAGGCCACTGGGGTGGGCGGGGAGGCCGAAGCTTTCTCCAAGCGGGTGTATCCTTGGCTGCGGGCAGAACCAAGCCCGACAAGTTGTGTGGGGCGGGTTCTCTGGATGGATGGTAAAGCCACCTACGCCAACGGACTGGATTTAAAACGGGGCATGACGCTCAAACAGGGTGAAACCATCAAAACCTCAGGCGACGGACGCGTAATTTTGGTGGCGGCTCCGGGAGTCATCGCCGAAATCCAGCCGGGAAGCACGGTCCAGTTGGTGGAGATGGCGGGGCGCTTTCAGGCCGGCAAATTAGAAAGTTCCAAAGCCGTGCTGGATGCTCCTCAAGGCAAAGCGTTGATTTCAATCGCGGCCGGGTTAGGAGACAAAGTTCAGGCGGAGTTAAGGACCCCGCAGGGGGTGACCCGGGCCCAAAGCAAGCCGGCCAACGATACCACGCTATGAAACACGTGTTTCTTTCCCTCTTCCTCGGGTTGGCCTGCTTGCATCAGGGGCAAAGCGTCCTCGCCGCGACTGAACTTTCCGATGGGGAGCTGGTTTCCGTGGTCAACCAGGTAACGATGGGTGAAGGCGGGGCTGCCAAAGTTTCGGACAAGGTGGTGGAAAAAGTCCCGGTGATCACCGGTGGCGGCTCTTTTGCGGAGGTCAAATTCAAGGATTCTTCTGTTCTGCGGGCGGCGCCTGACACCAAGTTTGCCTTCGCCTCCAAGGACCGGGCCATCACCCTTGGAGCAGGTTCCCTCTTAATGAACATTCCCGCCGGAAATGGTGGGATTCTCATCGAAGCCGATGGAATTCAAGGAGAGGTCACGGGTACCACCCTGATGGCTAGTCGGGATAAGGAAGGGAATTTTGGTTTTGTGATTTTGGAAACAGCAGGAACGGCAAAAGTGACCTCTAATACCGGGCAGACCGCGAATCTGATGGCTGGCCAGATTGCCTTGGTCCGCAAATCCGATGGATCGATCCGAGTCTTTGAACTTAACTTGGACGCGGCGATTCAATTTTCGCCTCTTTTCACCGCCTTTGCCCGTCCCATGCCCGGCTTGGAAAAAGTGATGGCGGTGGCGGATGGGCAGGCCAGCGAGGTGAAAAACGAAATTAAATCCCTACTTTCTTATTCTGAAGTGGGCTTGGCTCCGGAGGATCCCGACAAGGCTCCCCTAGGTCTTCTGTTTGGAAAGTCGGCCGAGGAGATGGTGGTAGCCAAAAATCCTTTTCTTGGTGAACTCGCCACGGCCGCCGGCAAAGAGGACAAGTCAGACGCCTCCGGGCAGAACGCCACGGTGTTGGGGGCGGATTCCGGCACGAAAGGTGGTTCTATTTCCGATGTCCGTCAACCAGAAGGAGAAGAGATTGCCTCCAAAAGCAATCCTCCGAGTGATATTGCCGGCGGTCTGGGAGAGACTGATACAGCCGCCGGGGGAGGAGATGTTGCTGATACCGATACCGCAGCGGGTGGAGGAGGGGCTCCCGATACCCAGGCTCCTGCTCCGGTGGGTGGCGGTAATTCCTTCAATCCACCGCCTGCGACTCCCACAAGCAGTACCCGTTAGTCCTTCTTCTTCTGCCCAAAGCTAAGAGGGCGGTTCTACCTTCAGCTTGCGTTTGGAGTTTTCCCTACCCTTCGGCTACGGTTAGTTGATGGATTACAGTCAGACCGTTCGCCTTCCCAAGACGGATTTTCCCATGCGGGGAGATCTCCCCAAACGGGAGCCCGCATGGGTGCAGGGTTGGCTAAACGATCAGACCTACGAGAAGCTCCTGCAGGAGCGTGCCAAAGCTCCCGAATTCCATCTGCACGACGGTCCTCCCTTCGCCAACGGGGATGCCCATGTGGGCCATGCCTTGAATATGGTGCTCAAGGACATCGTTCTCAAAAGTCGCTCGATGATGGGGCGAAAGGCTCCTTTTGTGCCCGGGTGGGACTGCCACGGGTTACCGATCGAACATAAGGTGGTGACAGAGGAAAAGCTGGTGGGGGCGGAGCCCGCCGTGATCCGAAAGAAGTGCGAGGAGGTGGCCCGGCATTTCATCCAGCGGCAAAAAGAGCAGTTCCAGCGGCTGGGCGTTTTGGGAGATTGGGATCGTCCTTATCTGACCATGAACCCCGCCTACGAGGCTGCCGAGCTCCGGATCTTGGCTGACTTGGTGGAAAAGGGAATGGTCTACGAGGGGCTACGCCCAGTGCACTGGAGCACGGGTTGTCGGACCGCCTTGGCCGAAGCCGAGGTGGAGTATGCCGACCGGGAAGATGAATCGGTTTACGTGCGGATGGAGCTCAAGGACGCCAAGGACGAGGATCTGCTGATCTGGACGACCACTCCTTGGACCCTGCCAGCCAACCTTGCCGTGGCGGTCCATCCAGGCATGAGTTACGTGTTGGCGGACTCTGGAAACGGCCGGAAGGTGTGGCTGGCCAAGAGTCGCATGGAAGCTGTGGCCAAGGCGGCGGGCCGGGAGTTAAAAGTTTTGCGGGAAGCCAAGGGATCCGAACTGGAAAAAAAATCGTATCGGCATCCGCTGGTGGCGCGGGAGGGGGTCATCCGGACCGCGGAGTTTGTCACTGCGGAGTCCGGGACCGGGATGGTGCACATCGCACCGGGCCACGGCCACGAGGATTACGTGCTGGGACGGCAGCACGGGCTGGAGCCCTTCTCGCCGGTGAATGAGGCTGGAAAGCTCACCGCCGAGGCCGGCATCAAAGAAATTGAGGGGCAGAATGTCTTTGCCGCCAATCCGTTGGTGGCGGATCTCTTGGAGAAGGCTGGAAAACTATGGGCACGGGAAAAAATCCGCCATAGCTATCCGCACTGTCCCCGTTCCAAAACCCCGATCGTGTTCCGGTCTGTCCGCCAGTGGTTCATCCGCATGGACGGGCTGCGGGATCGGGCGCTCCAGGCGGTGGACGCAGTGAAGTGGGTGCCGAGTTGGGGGGAAAGCCGGATCCGCGGGGCGTTGGGGGGCCGCCCGGACTGGTGTATCTCGCGGCAACGGTCCTGGGGCCTGCCGATTCCGGCCTTTTACAAGCCAGACGGGACCTCGGTGCTGGATGCCAAAATCATCCGTCAAGTTGCCGCACGAGCTGAGAAGGAAGGGGCAGGTTTCTGGTTTGGAGATTCCGATGAGCAGCTGGCCAAAACCTGCGGGGTGCCGGCCGATTGGAAGCGGGGCCGCGAAACCATGGACGTCTGGCTGGATTCGGGGTCGAGCTGGTCCGCGGTGGCGGCCGATGGCCGGGTCAAATTTCCGGCGGATCTCTATCTGGAAGGAAGCGACCAACACCGAGGATGGTTTCAGAGCAGTCTTCTGCTTTCCGTGGCCTTAACCGGCAAGCCTCCCTTCCGGGCGGTGCTGACCAACGGATTTGTGGTGGATTTGGACGGAAAGAAGCTTTCGAAATCTCGGGGCAAGCCTCCGGGGTTGATGGAGCTAGTGGACAAGTATGGGGCGGACGTCGTTCGGCTTTGGGTGGCTAGCGAGGATGCGAAGGAGGATGTGCCCTTCTCCACGGAGATTTTTGGGCGGGTGGGGGACAGTTATCGTCTTCTGAGAAACTCCTTCCGAATCCTCTTGGGGAACCTGGCGGATTTCGACCCGACCAGGCATGCCGTTCCGGTCGAGAAGAGGACGGCTTTGGACCGGTATATCCTGGCCAAGCTGGCGGCTCTCTCGCAGACGGTACGGGATGCTTACGAGGCCTACAACTTTCCTGCGGTCTACCACAGCCTGAACCGGTTTCTTTCCGTGGAGCTAAGCGCCTTCTACATCGATGCCTGCAAAGATCGGATCTACTGCGACGCCGAGAACGATCCGTCCCGTCGCTCGGCCCAGACAACCATGCACGAGATTCTGGATGTCATGGTGCGCTTGGCCGCACCGGTGGTGGCGTTCACCTCTGAGGAGGTTTGGGAGCATTTGACCCAAAAGAAGAGGGGTTCCGTGCATCTGCAGACTTTTGGAGAAGCCGGATTGCCTCCGGGCTGGAATGTTGAGGAGCAGCTCCGCTGGGAAAGATTGTTCGCCGCACGGACCAAGGTGAACGAGGCGTTGGAGAAGGAACGGCAGGCGAAGAAAATTGGCAAGAGTCTGGAGGCGGGAGTTTTGGTGGAAGGTGGAAAATGGAATGCCGAGGACGCCGAAATCCTCAAGGAGATCTGCCTTGTGAGTCATTTGGAGATCCGGCCCGGATCAGGGGAAGCCACCGTCCAAGTGGTGCCGGCGAGGGGGACGCGGTGTACCCGGTGCTGGAAGCATGAGGAGAGCGTGGGTAAGAGTGCGGATCACCCGGAGTTGTGTGAGCGCTGCACCCAAGTGGTGAAGGGGGTGGGGGCTTGAGTTCAGGTCGGTACGGGGGTGGGTGGTTCTGGCCCCTAGCCTTGGCGGTTCTGATTTCGGATCAGGCCCTGAAAATCTGGGCGGAACAGGTGTTAAAACTCGGTGCCAGCGTGGCCGTGATCCCCGGCTTCTTTTCCCTGACGCGGGTGCACAACACCGGAGTGGCCTTTGGTATGGCCCAAGGCAACAACCTGCTCACGGGGCTCTTGGCCGTGGCTATTTTGGTGCTGGCAGCAGGTTTGGCCCGGGGATGGGACTGGAACCGGAGGTTTGTCCAGCTGGTCAGCGCGATGGTGGCGGGAGGAGCGGTGGGAAATCTCATCGACCGGGCGCGACTGGGCTATGTGCTGGATTTTTTCGATTTTCATTACCGCGGATGGAGCTGGCCGGCCTTCAACATCGCCGATGCCGGGATCAGCTTGGGAGTGGGGTTATTGCTGGTGAGTTGGGTGGCTGGAAAGTCGCCGGAAAAGTGATTCGATTAGGATTAGGATGAAGATTAAGAAACGATAAAATCGAAAGAAGCAGTCATCCGTATCAGTAAAGTCAGGAATTTTTGATGCGGGGGTCGCCGTCCGGAGAGTTTTTATGATGGAGTTGGACCCTGCGGACATGGTGCATGGCCAGGGCGCCACCGAGCGCGAAGAGAATCATCACGGGGTACCAGGCTGACCAACCGAACTTTTTGATCAGGATTCCGGTGGTGAAAAGACAGACGGCCGAGCCGTAGTACTGGAAGGAGTCGATCACTCCGGCGGCAAAGCCAGCCATTTTCTTGCCCCCGATGTCCATGGGGGCGGCGGCGCCAACCACGGAGTGGGTGGAGTTTACGGTAAGCGAGACGAGGACCAGAAAGATGCCTGCCAAGGTGACGCCGAGCAGGCCCGGCTTGATCAGTCCGGTAAACATCATGAGGGCGGCCAGGGCGATCACGCCCGCTTCCAAGAGGTAAAGGAAGCGCGCCACGGGCGAACGGTGACCGGCAAAAAACTTGTCCGAGACCCAGCCGGAAAGAATGGAGCCGAGGATCGCGGTGGTGGTCATCAGGTTAAGGATGACCAACACGGCCAGCGGCTTGGCCTTCATGTCGATGCCGAGTTGCTGCGTGAAAAAGAGGACGGAGAGTTGGTCCGAGCTGTGGCGAACGGCCCCCGTGCAAGCGTAGGCGGCGGCATAAAACCAAACCAGGGGATGCGTGAAGATGGTGGTGAAGCTTTCCTTGAGGGAAACCCGGGTGCCGGCGGAGTCGTCCAGTTCGTCGTGGATGACATTGGGAAAACCGGCGGTCGCAGGTTCCTCCTTCACGGCCAGAGCCATCCAAACGGCCGCGGCGGCGGTGACGAACGGGGGGATGATGAAGAGAACCCGCCAGGTTCCTGGCTCCACCACCCAGGTGCCCACAAACCAAAGACCCACGGTGAATCCGGCCAGGAGAAATGGGGCCAGCGTGTTAATGGCATACTGCCCCAACTGAATCATAATGCCGAAGATGCCGGAAAAAGTGCCGCGTTCATGGCGGGCGAACCAAGCGGCATTGATCTTGATCATTCCCGGGGCTCCGCAGGACTGGAACCAACCATTCAGAATGGCGATCAGGCCGAACGTGGCCAGCGTGCCGACGAAGGAGGAGAAGCCGAAGATGAAGTTGCAAAGGATGGTGCCGGCTGCCCCGATCAGCATGGAGGTTTTGCCCCCGATCCGATCGGCGAGCAGGCCGTTGACCAACTGGCCGGTGCCGTAGGCCAAGGACCAGACCACAAAGATCTGGGTGATGCCGGCTACATCGAATCCGAATTCTTCGACCATCCCAGGAGTGGCGAAACGAAAATTGTAGCGAGCCATGTAGTAGGAGGCGTAGAGAACCCCCAGAGCGCCCCAGTTGAGTCCGCGCCGGGCACGAAAACCCTGCGGGTAGTGCGAGCGGGGGGTAAGGCCAGTAGACACTTTCGATAGGATACCGACTTCAGGAGGGCTCAGGGAAGGAAAGAGGGTGGGGTCTGCGGATAATTTTTGATAAAATAGTCCGGTGAAGTTGAAGCAATACCGTCACGTGATCTGGGATTGGAACGGAACTCTTTTGGACGACGCCTGGCTTTGCCGGGAAATCATGAATCGTCAACTGAGTCGAAGGGGGCTTCCCATCCTTTCCGAGGAGCGCTACGAGGAGATTTTTGATTTTCCCGTGGAGAAGTACTACCGGGCGGTGGGGTTCGATTGGAGCCGTGAGAGTTTTCAGGATGCGGGGACTGAGTTCATTGTGGAGTACGAAAAGCGCAAGAAGGAGTGCGCCCTGCAGCCCGGGGGAAAGGCCCTTCTCGCCAAGCTCGCCGCTGGCGGCTGGTCCCAAGCGGTTCTCTCTGCCTACTCTCACCACACCCTGGAGGAATTTCTTGGGTATTTCGGGGTACGGCAACATTTTCGCAGCGTGGCCGGAGGCCGGGACCACTACGCCGCCGGCAAGGTCGGCCACGGTCTCAAGATGCTGGAGGAGCTACATGTTTCCCCCCGGGAAACCCTCCTGATCGGGGATACCACCCATGATGCGGAGGTGGCTCGGGCGATGGGGGTGGACTGTGTGTTGGTACCCTGTGGACACAACAGCCGGACCCGTTTGGAGGGGTGCGGGGTTGCGGTGGTGGAAAATTTGGATTCTTTGCGTTTGGAATAGGAATTTCGCAGGCGAAAGAAACCGCTAGAATGAATCTTCGATGAAGGTGGCTCTTTTGGATTACGGAAGAGGAAATCTCCGCAGCGTGGAGCGCGCTTTGGTCAAGGCCGGGGCGGAGGTGATCCGCACGGAAAGTCCGGCGGATCTGTCCCAAGCCGATGCCTTGGTGGTTCCGGGGCAGGGTTCTTTCGGGGACGCCATCCAGGGCTTACAAGAGAGGAAATTGTGGGACCCGCTCCGGGATTGGGTCCGCGGCGGAAAACCTTATTTGGGAATTTGTCTAGGGTTTCAGATTCTTTGGGAGGGGAGCGAGGAGGCTCCCGGGGTGGAAGGGCTGAAGGTCATTTCCGGAACGGTGCGCAAATTCAGTGCGCCGGAATTAAAGGTTCCTCTCATTGGCTGGTGTGAGGTGAAGCCAGCCTCGAAGGCCCGGGAGCTATTTGCCGGGGGCGACCTTTACTTCTATCACGTGCACTCCTACCGACCGGAGAGTGCCCCCGCTGAATGGCTGGCCTGCGAGACGGAGTACGGGGGCCACTTTCCCAGCGGGGTATGGAAAGGAAGAGTAGCGGCCTTCCAGTTCCACCCGGAAAAAAGCCAAGACAGCGGGATCCTTCTACTGGAGAAGGTTTTACGAAAAATCACCCAAGCATAACTTGCATCTACCAGCCCTTCTTTTAAGAAATCTTCATGATCAAAAAACTACTCGGCCTCGCTGTGTTGGGATGCGTGATGGGTCTTTCCACCGTTGCTCGCGCGGGTGACTCCTGCGGGGGTTGTCCGTCCGACGAGAAGAAGGAAAAGGACTCCAAAGAAAGCACGTCCGACAAGCAGTAAGGTTGGCGGAAACAAAAACCCCGGTCCCCAACAAGGGGCCGGGGTTTTCCTTGGCAAGAGTTGTCGTGGACCTCAGCCGACCCCGCCTAACCGTCTTCTGCCATAGACTGGCCGGCAATCCAGGCGGTGGTCCAGGCGGCCTGAAAGTTGAATCCCCCGGTAACCCCGTCGATGTCCAGCGTCTCCCCCGCGAAATACAGGCCGGGAACTTTCCTGCTTTCCATGGTTTTCAACTCCACCTCTTCCAAGGGAATCCCTCCGCAGGTCACAAACTCCTCCTTGTTCATGCTTTTGCCTACGACCTCGAGCCTGGTTTGATGGAGTGCCCTGAGGAGGAGATTTTCCTTCTCTCGCGAACATTTGGACCAGCGCTCGTCCGGGGTGATGCCGGCTAATCCGCATAGTTGCTCCCAAAGGCGGGAGGGCAGGGGAGGCCAACCCGAACGGAATAGGGTCTTCGCCCCTTGCTGTTTTCGCCGGCTTTGAATTTCCTGCCGGCTCTTGTCCATGGATTGCCCAGGAATCCAATCCAGAGAAAGCGGGAAACGATAACTTTTTTCGTGCATGGCCCGGGCTCCCCAAGCCGACAGACGTAAAACTGCCGGGCCACTCAGCCCTTCATGGGTCAAAAGAACCGGTCCCCTCTCTTTGAGATGAAGATCCGGCACCGCAATCTTGACGTCTTGGATCGAAAGGCCTGCCAGGGAACGGATCCAATCTTCGGCCAGATGAAAGGTGAAAAGGGAAGGTACCGGGGGATTCAGCCGGTGTCCCAAAGGGGTGAGTGGGTGCGGACCTTGTCGGCATCCTCCGGCGGCCCACAGCAGGCGTTGGCATTCCATGGAGGTCCCGTGAGATCTTTGCAGATGGAAACTCCCGTCAGGTTTCGTAGCTACGGATTGTATTTCAGACTGGGTGACGACGTTGACCCCGGCCTTCCGGGCGGCCTGGGTCAGGCATTCGATGATGGATTGCGAGGAGTCGGTCACGGGAAACATTCGGCCGTCCGGCTCGGTTTTGAGCTTCACCCCGCGGGAGGCAAACCAGGCGATGGTTTCCTCCGGTCCGAAACGGGTCAGAGGTCCGATGAGGGCTTTCCCCCCTCGGGGATATCGGAGGGAAAGCTCCCGGGGATCGTAGCAGGCATGCGTGACATTGCAGCGGCCGCCTCCGGAAATGCGCACCTTGGACAAAAGGTGGACTCCTTTTTCCAGAAGAACGACCGAGGCCTTGGGGTTCTTTTCCGCCGCCGCGATGGCTCCGAAAAATCCGGCGGCACCTCCTCCGGCCACCACGATGCGGAGAGGTTTCAAAATTCGTCCAGTGCCTGGGCCACGCTTTGGGGCAAGGCATGGGGTCCATCCCCTCCGAGTTCACGATCCATCTTTTCCAGACGATGGATCAGCGGCAACACCTCATGGCGCTCGATCGGTCCGCCCGCGTTTTGGCAGAAATGGGTCCGGCAGCCGAATGGTCGCGCTTCATAGATCAGACACTTTCCCGTGTCGGCCTGGAGCATGGGGCAGGCTCCGTCCGGGCGTTGAGGCAGGGTTTTTCGCCCGGTGGCCCGAAATGCCTGGGCGGCGAGGAGGGCTTCCCCGCGGGTCAGCTGGGGAATTTTTCCGGTGAGCTGAAACTGGCAGCATTCCGTCCGGCGCAGGCAGTTTCTTTGAACAGGACGCTGAGCAAGCTCCGCATAAACGGAACGCACTTCCGCGAGAAATGTCGCGTGGCGTTTCATGAAGAACTCGCCGAGGCCAGCCCTCCGGGAGGAGGGGGAGCGGGGGGTTAGGATTTGGGCCGACCCAGCTTAGCCTTGATGGTGATTGGCTCTTTGGGGTTGTCGCGGGGATCGCGCGGTTTGGCGACGATTTTGTCGGCGACTTCCATTCCCTCGATGACTTCACCAAACACGGTGTACTGGCCGTCGAGGAAGGTGGTGTCCACCACGCAGATGTAGAACTGGGAGCCGCTGGATTCGCGCTTGGGGTTGACCTGGTCGCCCTGACGGGCGGCGGCGACCGAACCCCGTTTGTGCTTTTTCCCGATTTCCGCCGGGATGGTGTAACCGGGTCCGCCGGTGCCGTGCTCCGAGCGCTTGGCCTGATCCTTGCTGAGAGGATCGCCCCCTTGGATCATGAAGCCGGGAATGATGCGGTGGAAGGTGGTGTCGTCGTAGAAGCCGTCTTTCACGAGCTTTTTGAAGTTCTCCGCATGTTTCGGCGCGGCCACGGCGTCGAGTTTGATCACGATGACGCCCTCCGGGGTGGTGAGGGTGATGATTTCTTCTTCCACAATCACGGGTTTGTCTTTCATGTCGGCGGTGTCCTTGGGTTGGTTGGTTTCTTTTTCCTCCGCGGAGGCGGTGAAAAGGGCGAAGCTGAAGACAGGCAGGAGAAAAAAGAGTTTTTTAAGCATGTCGAACAATGGTCCAAGTTGCTCCTCCGGCCAACACTGAATTTCCCGGATCGGCATAGGCGCGTTGGATCATGGCGAGGGCTACGCCTTCCGCAGGGGCGAGACTGGTGAGGGAGCCGATGGCTTTATCGTGAGGGTCAGTACACGGCAACGGTGGCCCTCCTTCGCTCCAAATCCCCTCCGCCGGTGCGTCCGGGGGGAGCTTCGGAGGGTTGGCCGTGGCCAAAATGCACAGGTGGCGGTTAACGTGGCCGACGCTACGGAGCCGGGAGATCACTTCCTGGCCGATATAGCAGCCCTTGGTGGAGCTGATGGCGTCGGATTCAAAGCCTGCCTCCGGCGGGAGGGTGTTGGCGTCGATATCGATTCCCCAGAGGGGGAGGCCACGGGCAATCCGCAGAGGTTCCCAATCGGACAGGGGCGAGGCCGGGGGGCCCCACGCGGAGGAGGGTGGAATCCAGAGGTCGAGCCCAGGTTCTCGGAAGCGGGCAGTTGAAAAGGAGAGGCATTCTTTGGGCGCATCGGGAGGGGGAGCGGCGATAGCTGATAAATGGGCGAGATGGAAAGAGTCGGAGACGTCCTCCACGGTGACATCGTCGGCGACGATAAACTTTTCCAGGCGGGTGCGGAGGGATTCGCGGAGCGGGGCATCGGTTTCGATCCAGAGGGCATCGGCGGTGGCCCCGATCCGGCAGTCGGCTTCGAGCCTGCCCTTGGCCGTGATGACGGCGGCCCGGACCGCTTGGCCGGGCTGGAGTTTTTTCAGGTCCTGGGTGACCTGCCCGTTGAGGAAACGAATTCGGTCCTCTCCGGTGAGTTTGAGCAGGGTGCGGGGCCCGGGCATCCACGAGCCGGCGGGTGCTTTGATCTTTTGAAGAGGGTCTGGGTTCATCAGAATCGGGGGGTGATCGATGAACATTTCATGGATGAGGCGCTTCGCCAAGCCCGCAAGGCGGCGACCAAGGGGGAGGTGCCGGTCGGGGCGGTGTTGGTGATGGGGGACCGGATCGTGGCCAAGGCTTACAATCAGGTGGAGGAGTTGAAAGATGCCACTGCCCATGCGGAGGTCCTGGTGGTGACGGCGGCGGCCGGGGAGTTGGGGGACTGGCGTCTGAACGAAGCGACCGTGTACGTGACCAAGGAGCCTTGTCCGATGTGTGCTGGGGCGATGGCGTTGTCGCGGGTGAAGAGGGTGGTCTATGGCGCGGCCGATCCCAAAATGGGTGCGGCGGGTGGGGCGCTGAACCTGTTGCAATTTGAGGGCATGAACCACCGGTGCGAAGTGCGGGGCGGGGTTCGGGCGGAGGAGTGCCGGGAGCTGTTGCGGGAATTTTTTCAAAAACAGAGGGCGGGAAACGGTGCCGGAGGAAAGTAAGCCGATCGTTCGTTGGCCGCTGGGGCCCGGGGTGGAAATCGTGAAACAGGGGCCAGGCGGTATCTATGCCCTGAACAAACCCAGCGGAATCCGCTCCCAGCCCAAGGAGGGGGGGAAGGATCCGCAGGCGCTGCTCACTTGCAGTTACTCCCTGAAGGATGAGGCCTATCACATCCCGCCGGACAAGGGTGGAGGCAAGGTTTGGTTGCTCCATCGGCTGGATGCAGGAACTTCGGGGGTGATTCTGGTGGCGGATCAGGAGGCAACGGCGGAGGAGGTGAAGAAGGCGTTTGCGGAACATCGGGTAAAAAAAACTTATGTGGCTTTGGTGTTTGGGTGGCCGAAAGAAAACGAGGCGATCTGGCGGGATCGGATCGAGGTCACCAAGGAAGGAGGGAAGGCCAGGGGAAGGGCCGGAAGCGGGGTTTGGGCAGAGGCCAAGATGAAGGTGCGGAAAAAGTTTCAGGCCAAGGGCGGTGCCATGGCCTTGTTGGAGCTAAGGCCGGGCACGGGTCGCACCCACCAGTTGAGAATTCAGTGTGCCAACCGGGGGATTCCGATTGTTGGGGACAGAACCTACGGCGACTTTACCAAAAATCGCAACTCCAAGGCTGAATCCCTCTTCCTACACTCTGAGGCCATTGAGCTTCCCTTGGGGGCGGGGAGTTTTAAGTCGTATGTTGCTGAACCTAAATACTTTAAATTATTCTATCAGAATTACTAGATCCAGAATCAATCTAGAATTTTAAGATTCTGATGCTACGATACTTATATGAACGTCTGCCGTTCAGTTGTGCCCATATTCCTTCTTGGCCTTTTAGGGGCATCGGTGGCATTGGGTCAGATTTCTGAAACCAATGGGGTAGTACGGATCGAAGCGGAAGCGTCTGCCTCCAACCTTCCCCGAACCTTGGGCGGGGTGCTTTACACCTGGACCACAGATAGTGCGACGCCGGGATTTTCCGGCACCGGTTACATTGAAGCTTACCCCGCCAATGGCACATCGACGAATACGGTCACCAGTTCATGGGAAACCACCAGCCCGCAGATCAATTACAGCATCACCTTCAGCAACGCCGGAACCTACTACGTCTGGGTCCGGGGTTTTGCGGGTGATGCGACCTCCGCCGGAGTTTATGTCGGCTTGAATGGCACCAGTCTGGCGAACGCCCGCATCGATATTCAGCAATTCAATGCCTGGGCTTGGGCCAACACGGCTGCTGGTTCGGGCTCAGCGGTCACCCTCAACATCCCTTCTGCCGGAACCTACACTCTCAACCTTTGGATGCGCGATGCATGGCTCGACATCGATCGCATTCTGCTGACTCGCAACCAGAACTTTTCCCCGGCCGCCTCCACGGATTTCTGGCGAAGCCAGAACATCTACCAGATCATTACGGATCGTTTCTACAATGGGGACACCGGCAACGATGTGGCTGGGTTGCCCAACTTTAATGCCTCCAACGGGGGGCAGGCCCATGGTGGGGACTTCAAGGGCATTGAGCGGAAGTTGGATTACATCCAGGCCTTGGGCGCCACGGCCATCTGGATTTCCCCGGTCCTGAAAAACGCCAATGGGGACTATCACGGCTATGCCGCCACGGATTTTTACGCGGTGAATCCCCGGATGGGGACTTTGGCGGAGTTGCAGAGCCTGACCCGTGAGGCGCAAAAGCGGGGAATTCTGGTGATTTGTGACGTGGTCGTGAACCACGGGAGCACCTGGGTGGACAGCGGCGACACCGGTTGGCCTAACTTTTCCCTAACCGGCTATAACCTCCGTTACAATTCCGGCGGACAGCAATACGCCGCCCCTTTTGATAACGCCACGTTGCAGGCCCAATTTGGGGGCACCAACCTCAATAATATTTTCCATAACAACGGGACCACGCAGAACTGGAGTGACGCCACCCAGGTCGAGCTGGGTGAACTCCTTTCGTTGGATGATTTCAAAACCGAAACGTCCTTCATCCGGCAAAAAATGAGGGAAATTTGGGCCTACTGGATCAACACCGTGGGATTTGACGCCTATCGGCTCGACACCGTGAAGCATGTCGAAATGGGGTTCTGGGATGATTGGTCTCCGGCGATGCGGACCGTGGCCCAAGCCGCGGACAAACCCAACTTTTTCCAGTTCGGTGAGGTCTTCGACGGATCCGACAGTAAATGCGGCTCTTACACAGGCAGCAAGACCGGTGGGAACTATAAAATGGAAAGCGTGCTCGATTACCCGCTCTATTATCAGGTCGGCAGTGTGTTCGCGACGGCCACGGGCGCGACCGGCGCCATCGAGGGCCGGTACAACAACCTCACCACGGCCAATTACGATGCCAGTTCTTTGGATTCGCTGGTTCTCAACTTGGACAACCATGACAACCCGCGCTTTCTCGCCGCCACCGGGAGCACCACGGCCCGGCTCGAGATGGCACTGGTGTTTATGTACACCACCCGGGGCATTCCCTCCCTTTATTACGGCACCGAGCAGGATTTCAACGGCGGGGCGGACCCGAACAACCGTGAGGACATGTTCGATGGGCTCTTCGAGCAGGGACCATCGCTCGGCGACAACTTCAACATGACTCATCCGCGTTTCAAGCTGGTGGCGAAGTTGAACAATTTGCGACGACTTTATCCGGCGCTGCGCACGGGGACCCAACAATTCCTCTGGGTCAACTGGTCGGCCCCGGGTTTGTTGGCCTACGCACGCCGTCTTGGCAGTGAGGAGGTATTTGTGGTGATGAACACGGCCACTACGGCTCAAACGATCGGGGCCCGTCCCACCATCCATCCGGCCGGCACGGTTCTGGTGAATCTCTTCAACCCGGCGGAAACAGTCACGGTCGTCGCCGGAACAGACGGGATTCCTGCGATGTCCATTCCGGCCACTTCCTACAAGGCCTTCGTCTCGCAAACTCAGCTCCGAAATCTCCAGCCGGTGGTTGGCTCTGTGACGCCCAACCATGACTCCACGGGTGTGTCCGTCGCTTCCACCCTTTCGCTGACCTTCAGCCAGGCCATGAACACCAACAGCGTCCAGTCCGCCTTCTCCACCATCCCGGCCACCTCCGGGAATTTTTCCTGGGCCTCCGGGAACACTGTGATGACCTACACGCCATCCTCCAACATGGCCGGCAACACGGTCTACACCGTACGGATCGAATCCACCGCCGTAGACGGCAACAACCTGGCCATGGTGGGCGGGTTTGAATCACGCTTCACCACCG
Organism: Methylacidiphilales bacterium; assembly: GCA_040397305.1. Taxonomy (GTDB): domain Bacteria; phylum Verrucomicrobiota; class Verrucomicrobiia; order Methylacidiphilales; family Verrucolacustridaceae; genus Verrucolacustris. The sequence continues at coordinate 47,359 of JBBAWG010000004.1, forward strand.
GGGCCGCTTCCAGCCTGGCCCGGCCCTCCATCAACAGTTCCTCCTACGCCAATGTGGCGGAAACCACAGCCACGCTGAGTACCACGGTGACCGCAAACGGGGCATCGACCAGCGTCTCTTTCGAATACGGAACCAGCGCGTCTTTTGGGAGCACCACCACCAGCCAAAACATCGGGAGCGGAAGCTCGCCGATTTCGGTGAGTGCCAACCTGACCGGCTTGCAGGCCAACACCACCTACTTTTTCCGCTCGGTGGCCACGAATACGCAGGGCACCACCTACGGCAATACCCTGAGCTTCACCACAACCACGCCTCTGCCGACGGTGGCCACGATGCCCGCCACCTTTGTCGGGGCCTACGGAGCCAACCTCAACGGTGATGTTACCCCAAACGGACTGGCCACTTCCGTGTATTTCGAATGGGGGGACCGTTCCGACATATTGAGCTATTCCAATTCCCCGCAGGTCATTGGTAGCGGCACCAATATTGTGGGGAACTTTGCCCGGGCCGACGGCTTGAATCCGGATTCCACTTACTTTTTCCGGGTGGTGGCCGTGAACGTGGGCACCAGTGTCACCAACCGGACGTACGGTGCGACGCTCAATTTCAAAACCCTTCCGGTAAAACCCACCGTGACGACGCTGGGCGTTACCAATGCCACGACCACCGCGGCCACCGTGCAGGGGGCGGTGAATCCGAACGGAAGTCCGACCAGCTTCTACTTTGAATACGGATCCACCCCATCCTACGGATCCTCAACCGAGGTGCAGGCGGCCGGTAACGGAACCAACAGTGTATCCCTTGCCGCCGCGCTCACCGGGCTCACATCGGGGCAGCTCTATTACTACCGTGCGGTGGCCTCGAACAGCTTTGGGATTTCTTACGGAACCGATCAAAGCTTCTACACGGGAAATCCGCCTCCCGCGGTCATTACTTTGGCACCGGGTAGCCTGACCACGAGCAGCGCGCAGTTAAGGGGCTCGGTCAACCCGAACAACTCCCATGCTTCCTCCTGGTTTGAGTGGGGCACCTCCACAAATTATGGCTCCACGTCCCGCGTGCTGGCGTCGGACAACGCCGAGACCTATGCCAACTTTAATTTCACCAGTCCGAACAATGCGGGGGGATCCGGCTTGGGAAATTTTAGTCGCTATTCTGCCGGGACCGGGGCCGGAACATTTTTGGCCAACAACTCCTCGAATCAAACCATTGATGGAGCCAAAAGCTTCGGTGCTTATGCGGGCTCGGGTTCTGGCATCTCGTTTCGCAGGGCCATCAACACGACGCGCCAGTTTGGCACCATGACAGTTTCCGCCCGCTTTAACGTGGACAACACCAAGGGGTTTAGCGGGTTCAACCTCAAGTCGGCGGCGGGGAGCGGCGCCAGCGGTTTTAGCGCCGGAGAGCTGGTGTCTTTCGGAATTTCCCCGGCCGCGGGTAACAGCGGAATTTTGGTGACCGATGCCGGTGGTCAGCGGGTGCTGGATTTGGGTGCGGATGTGCGCAACACCATTCTCGACTTTCAGGTCGATTTCGACGCGCAAAACCGCCGTTACGTTGTCGGGGTAAAGTTTCGCGCCAGCTCCAGTTTCACCAAAATAAGCGGCCTGATGAGCGGGACGGGTACCAATGTCACCCACATCGGTTTTGCCGCCTGGAATAGCACGGGAAGCTTTCAGGATATGATGTTTGACAGTCTCGAGCTCCGGGGATCTTCGCCCATGGGCACCGGCCTCAATCCCGTCCTGGTGAGCAATTCTCTTTCCGGGCTTTCCGCCAACACGATGTACCATTATCGGGCAGCGGCGATGAATTTGGACGGGGGGGCAAGCTATGGCTTGAACGCCTCTTTCTTTACTGGCACGGATCTGGCGATCAGCAGCTCCGTTACCGGAACCCCTTGGATCCGTGGGGCGGCTGGGCAGATCCTCCTTGCCTTGACCAATACGGGATCGGCGTCCTCCAGCGGAACTTTGACCGTCACGGCGAATCTTCCCGCGGGGCTAACTTCCATCGGCATGTCGGGAACTGGCTGGACCACGAATGCCGGCGGGCTGACTTGCACACGATCGGACACCTTGGCGGTCGGCGGCAGTCATCCAGTGATCACGCTGAATGTGGCGGTGGCCAGCAACGCACCCGCCAATCTGCAACCCACCTTTACGCTCTCAGGGGGAGGGGATGGCTACCCCACGAACAATACCAATACAATCAGCGTGACGACGATCTCGCCCGCGGACAGCTGGAGAAACCAGTATTTCGGATCCGCCGATAACAGCGGTCCCGGGGCCGACACCAATGCCCCGGCCGGCGACGGGGTTTCGAATCTGATGAAATATGCGCTGGGGATGGACCCCACCGTGCCTACCACCCATGGATTGCCGGAAATGAAGATGACCAATGGTCGACTGGCCCTGACGTTCAGCCGCCAAAAGAGCGCGAGCGATATTGTTTACCAAGTCCAGGCCGCCGGGGATCTTTTCGGATTTAGCAATGCCACGGTCCTTTGGTCGAGCGCCTCCAATGCCTATGGTGGCGGCACCAATTCGTCTCAGGCTGTGACCGTGCAAGATGCGGTGGACGCTGCCTCCACGAACCGCCGTTTCATGCGGTTGCAGATCAGCCGACCCTAATCTTGGGCGCTTGTTTTTCCGCTTTTTCCCTAGAAGCTTGCCTTTCATGTCCTCCAACGGGTCGTTGAGAATCGCCGCGTGGGTCGCCGGAGCAGTCCTTCTATTGGCGGGAATCTTGGGCTGGAAGGGAATCCTGCCTCCGAATGGAATCCTGGCCATGGTGGCCTTGGCGGTGGGCGGATTTGTGGCGGTGGCGTTGGGGGATCGCTGGAAGCGGATTCGCTGGGGAGGAGGGGAGATTGAGATGAAGCAGGCGCCCAAGCCAAACTGGGTGCGGCGTCTGTATGCCTGGACCATCCACTGGGCAACCACCCCGCAGGCGGTACCGGCGCTGGTTTTCATCGCCTTTATCGAATCCAGTTTCTTCCCGATCCCGCCAGACGTTCTCCTTATGGCCCTCTGCTTCGCCCACCCGAAAAAATGGGCTCACTTCGCGTTCTGGTGCACGGTGGGTTCCGTGGCGGGGGGCGTTTTTGGATGGTGGATCGGGCACGCCCTTTGGGAGGCGGTCGCACCCTGGTTCTTTGCCCACGTGCCGGGGTTTACCGAGGCCACCTTTCTGAAAGTGGAGGGATTTTATCAGAAGAACGCTTTTCTTTTCATCCTGACAGCAGCCTTCACGCCGATCCCCTATAAGGTGTTCACGGTGGCTTCAGGCGTGTTTGCCGTGCCAATTCCAACGCTGGTCTCTGCCTCGATTCTGGGTCGGGCTGGGCGATTCTTTCTTGTGGCCGCCGTAATTCGGTTAGGCGGACCAAGGCTCAAGCCTCACATCGAAAAGTACCTGGAGGTGGCGGTTACCCTTCTGTTTCTTCTGGGGATCGGGGGCTTCATGGCCATCAAATGGCTGAAGTAGGCTCAAATAATTTGAACGTTTTCGGGTCTCGCCTGTCTATTCCTTTAGTTTTCAGTTCAGTCTCCTAGTGTTTGGCAAAGGGCGCGGAAAAAGGTTTCCGCGCCTTTTGTTTTAAACATCTGTCCATCAATCATTTAAGCGTAAAAACGATTTTCCGTAACTTATTTATTGTCAAAGACATAAAAATTACCAATAGTTCGAACCGAAACCATGATCTCCCGGGTCACTCAACATCATGTGGGTTTGCATGCCTCCCGGATCGCTGAGGACCTGCAAAAAGAAGTTTGGGGCTTTGCCCAAGCGGTCTCCGATGCCCAGCAGCAAAACTGTGCCGACAACCGGATGAACTACTGGAAAAGCCGGCTTACCCTCTCGGTGGAACATGCCAAAACCCGGGGCATGGAGATTCATGAGATCGCCCACCAGTGCGAACGTTCGCTTTCGCGTTCCGCAGGCACCCGCCCGCTCGCCAGCCAGACCCGCTTTCTGATCGAAAGCTTCCTGCGCCAGCAGGGGATTCCAGCCCGCTTGAACGGGCAGACGGAATCTTTTCCCCGCCGCTAAGGTTTCCGAATTTCTACCGGTCTTTCGGTAGCCGGTTTTTCGCATGGCCGACTCCCATCGGCTTGACCCTTTCGAAGCTTCCGATCAAAGTGCGGGTTCATGGCAGCGACATCTTTGGCGGCGGTGGAGGCAGAGGGGGTCGGCTACGCCTATGGCCGGAAGCGGGTTTTGGACAACATCACCTTCCGCCTCGAAGAAGGCGGCATGTACTGTGTCCTCGGCCCCAACGGCAGCGGAAAAACCACCCTCTTTAAAATTCTCTCCACCATTTTTGCCCTGCAAGACGGGGAGATCTCCATCGCCGGGCGCAGCCTGCGGGAGTTTCCCACCCCGATCCGCCGAAAAATCGGCGTCCTTTTCCAGAATCCGGCCGTCGACATGAAGCTGACCGTCCGGGAAAACCTTCGGCACCACGGTCATCTCTACGGGCTGGAGTCGTACGACCTCGAAAAAAGGATCACCAAGAATCTCGAGGCCCTTGGCATCGAAGACCGGGGAGGGGATTTTGTGGAAAGCCTCTCCGGTGGACTCCGCCGTCGCGTGGAAATCGCCAAGGCCCTGCTCACCCGGCCCAGCATTCTTCTGATGGACGAGCCCACCACCGGGCTGGATCCGGCCATCCGCTCGGAGCTCTGGAGCATCATTTCCGGCATCCGCAACAGCCGAAAACTCAGCGTCCTTTTCACCACCCACCTTCTCGAGGAGGCCGAACCGGCCGATGAGATTCTTCTGCTCGATCAGGGGCGCTGTGTGGCCTCCGGACCGGTGGCGGAACTCCGTTCCTCCCTTGGCAAGGAGTATGTCCGGATGGGCACCTACCAGCCCAAGAAGTTGGCGGCGAAGATTCGCAAGGAAGGGGAAGTAGAGGCCACGGCCGAGCCTGCTTCGGTCAAAGTGGTTCCGGTTCGGGGCGCCGCGGCCCCGCTGGCCATCCGGCTTTGGCGCCAGTACGGCAAGGAGGTCACTTCGGTCACCCTTTGCCGGCCCACCTTGGAAGACCTTTTCATTCAAAAGACCGGGCGTCCCTGGTCCTCCACTCCCGGGGAGATCTAAACGATGCTGAAAGCGGCTTACAGTCTGGCCTTGCGGGAAGTCATGCGTTTCCTGCGGCAAAAGAACCGGGTGATCGGCGCTTTGGCCACCCCGGTCATTTTCTGGTTCGTGCTGGGCTCCGGGGTGGGGCGGTCGCTGCTGGAAACCGGCTCGCGGAGCCGGATCGACTACCTCTCCTATTTCTTCCCGGGGATCATTCTTTTGATCGTCCTTTTCACCGCGATTCTTTCCACCGTTTCGATCATTGAGGACCGCAAGGAGGGATTCCTCCAGGGCGTGCTGGTCGCGCCGTCGGGTTGGGCTGCCATTCTCTTTGGAAAATTGATGGGGGGAACGATTTTGGCGGTGCTCCAGGCGATCGCCGTGATCCTCTTGGCGCCCTACTCGGACCACCATCCGGATGCCCGGGTTTTGCTCTATCTGATCGGCGTGATCGCTGTCCTGGCCATCGGCCTGACGGCCCTTGGTTTTCTCATCGCCTGGCCGATGGACTCCACCCAGGGCTTTCACGCCGTGATCAACCTCTTCTTTGTTCCTCTTTGGTTGTTGAGCGGGGCGCTTTTTCCGCCCGGGGGTGCGGCGGAGTGGGTGCGCGTACTCATGCGCTTCAACCCGCTGAGCTACGCCCACAACGCCCTGCAGGGGCTCCTCGTGACCAAGCCGGGAATGCCTTTACCTGCGGATCTTTCTCATGACTTTTCCATTGTGATCGCGGTGACGCTGGTGCTGGTCATGGCCTGCGCCTTCCAGGTCAGCCGTCGTTCGTGACCGCACCGGCCCCGGCCGCCCCGGGCCCGCGACCCGCCAATCGCCGCTTCACCGCCATTGTCTGGACCCTGCTGGCGCTTGGTCTCTTCGCGGTGATGCTCGGTGGGATGCGGGAGATGTGGCAGGCCTCCGAACGGCAGGATTTTCGGGAACTGCCGATCCTCGGTCAGCTGACCGATTTCCAGCTCGTCGAACGCGACGGGAAGCCCCGTGCTTTGGCGGATCTGAAAGGAGAGATCTGGTTTGCCGGGTTTTTTTTCACCGAATGCCCCGGCCCTTGCCCTGCCTTGATCAGCCAGATGGTGGAGCTGTCCCGGGCCGTGGCCCGAACCAAGGGGCAGGTACGCGTGGTCGCGATTTCTGTCGATCCGGAGACGGACACCCCGCAGCGGCTGCGGGAATACGCCAAGCGGATGGGGGTGGGGGAAAATTTTTGGCTGCTGACCGGTCCGCTGCCTGAGGTGTTCCGGATCGCCCGGGAGGGATTCAAGGTGGCGGTGGAGGAGAACCCACCCGAAACCGTTCCTCAGGCCGGCAAAATGTTGCACAGCACCAAGGTTGCACTCGTGGACGGGCAAGGCAGGATTCGGGGCTACTATGACGGAACCAGTGGCGAACTTCTGGGGCGGGCTCTGCCCGATCTTGGTGCCGTGATGCGCGAGGTGGGTGAGGGGAACCGGCCATGACGTTCCAGGATCTTCCCTTGGTCAACGCCGTGCTCAACAGCATCACCGTGGTGCTGCTGACCTTGGGCTGGATCCAGATCAAGAAGGGAAACAAGGATGCGCACCGCAAGCTGATGACCGCGGCCTTCACGGTCTCGGCCCTGTTCCTGGCTGGCTACCTGCTTCACAAATTCACGGTGGGCCCAAAACTTTTTCCGATGCAGGGGTGGCCGCGGGCCGTCTACTTCTCCATCCTGATTCCGCACACGATCCTCGCGATCGTGAACCTGCCTTTCATCCTGGCGGCGATCTGGTTTGCCCTGACGGGCAGGTTTGAGAGACACAAAAAAATTACCCGCTGGCTTTGGCCGAGCTGGATGTTTGTCTCCGTCACCGGAGTCCTCGTGTATCTGATGCTCTACCAGTGGTTTGTTTGAGACCGAAGGGATTTAGGGGTTAAGGGGTTAAGTTTTTTAGAATTTGGAAACGGGTTACCCCGTACTTGCAACTCAGTCTCAAGAAGCCCAAACTTCCTCTGTAGGATGAAAGCCATCGATCTGACCCAAGTCGGTGCCGGGCGTGAGGTCCGGGTGAGCCGCCTCGAATGCGCCCCCGGCACCTGCCAGCGCCTTCGCGAGATGGGCTTTTGCGAGAACGCCGTCGTTAAAAAAATCCGGGGTGGGGCGGACCTCGTCTGCTGGGTGTGCGGGACCCGCGTGGCCCTGAGCGCCCGGTTGGCCCGGCAGATCCTCGTCGAGACCGTCGACGGGAACTCCTGATCGTCCCTTGAGCCAGAACCAGCCGAAGCGCTGGGTGGCGGTCGTCGGCAACCCAAATGCCGGCAAAAGCACCCTCTTTAACGCCCTGACCGGCCTGCGTCAGCGTGTGGCCAACTATCCCGGCGTCACCGTGGAAAAACGGACCGGCACGGCCTACACCCTGCACGGCGATGCGATGGAGCTGGTCGATCTACCGGGGATGTACAGCCTGTCACCCCGCTCGCCCGACGAGGAGATCGCCCGAAAGGTTCTCCGGGGCGAATCGCCCGGCATTCCCAAGCCGGATGCCATCCTCTGCGTGGTCGACGCGAGCAACCTGGAACGAAATCTTTTTCTCGTCACCCAGGTGATGGAATTGGGTATTCCCGTGCTCGTGGCCCTCAACATGGTGGATATGGCGGAGGCGCGGGGCATCCGACTCAAGCCGGAGGAGCTCAGCCGGCGGATGGGCGTGAAGTTCATCCCGACCCAAGCCCACCGGGGCAAGGGTCTGGTCGAACTGCGCACCGCGCTTGGCCAGAAACTCACGGATCCGGGAGAACGCCGCTGGGTGATGCCTCCCCAGTTGGCCACCGCGGTGGGCCAGATTGCGGCCGCCTGGCGCGATGCGTTGCCGGCGGAGCTGGGTGCGGAGGGCCGAGCGTTGGATCTTCTGGCTGGATCCACAGAGGGTCCCGAGGGGGCCCGCAAACTGGCGGTGGCTTGGCGGGAACGGTTCCGGGAGCAGGCTTTCGATTGGCCGGCCGCTGTGGTCCAGGCGCGGTACTCCTATCTCCGCGATATGTTGGGGCAAGCCGGGGTGGGGCATGCGCAGGGCCACCTGACCTGGACCGACCGGATCGACGCGCTGGTGCTGAACCCCGTTGCCGGCTGGGGCGTGTTGGTGGGCATCCTCATGCTCCTCTTTACCTCGATCTTTTCGATCGCCGCCTATCCGATGGAGTGGATTGATGCCGGCTTCAGCGCGGCGGGGGAGTGGGTGCAAGGGGCGATCCCGGCCGGCCTGTTCCGGGACCTCTTGGTGGACGGGGTCCTGGCCGGAGTGGGTGGGGTGGTCATTTTTCTCCCGCAGATCCTGATTCTCTTTTTCTTCCTCGGTCTACTGGAGGACTCGGGCTACCTCGCACGAGCAGCGTTTCTCCTGGATCGGGTGATGCACCGGGTGGGGCTGACTGGAAAGTCCTTCATCCCGTTGCTCAGCTCCTATGCCTGCGCCATTCCGGGGATTATGGCCACACGGACGGTGGAGGATCCGAAAGACCGGTTGACCACGATCCTCGTGGCTCCGTTGATGAGCTGTTCCGCGCGGATCCCCGTCTACACCACCCTGATTGCGGCGGCGGTGCCAGCCGCCCTCATGCCGGCGTGGGGCAAGGCCGGGGCGATGCTGGGCCTGTATGCCCTCGGAACCTGCACCGCCTTTGCCTTGGCCTGGCTGTTCCGCAAAAAAATGCTGGGAGGCGGATCCCCGCCGCTGATCCTTGAGCTGCCACCTTACCGGCGGCCTTCATTCCGCACCGTGGCTTTGCGGATGTGGGAGCGGGCGGTGATCTTTATCCGCCGGGCGGGAACGGTGATTCTGGCGCTCTCCATCCTGCTCTGGTTCCTCTGCAACTTCCCCCATGCGTCCGAGGATCCCTCGGAGCGGTTGGCGAAAAGTTTCGCGGGTCAGCTCGGTCACGCTCTGGAGCCGGTCATCCGACCGCTGGGGTTCGACTGGCGGATCGGCATCGGGCTGGTGGCCTCCTTGGCCGCCCGCGAGGTGTTCGTGAGCACGATGTCGATCGTCTACCACTCCGGGGGCGACGAGGAGGGGCTGATCGAGACGATGCGCACGGCCGCTTGGCCGGATGGTTCCCTGATTTACACGCCGGTGACCTGCGTGGCCCTTTTGGTATTTTATGTGTATGCGTTGCAGTGCCTGAGCACCGTGGCGGTGGCCCGGCGGGAGACCGGCAGCTGGAAGTGGCCGGCCTTCATGATGGGATACATGGCGGTCCTCGCGTACGCCGGGGCGTGGCTGGTCCAGACGGTGGGCCGGGTTCTGGGGAGTTGAGATGGAAGGAGGGTGGCAGCTGGCGGCGGTGGTTGTGACGGTGCTGGGGGCGGTGGGCTATCTCGTCTGGAAAATTTTCAGAAAGGGAGGAGGAAAGGGGTGCGGGAAGTGTTCCTAAAAAGGTTTTTTCGCCCTCCGGTCGGGATTAAAATTTCCGGGTGACCAAACTTTCGGCCATTCCGGCGACGGATCGTCTGGGCCGCCACCAGCCTGCCAACGAGCACGTCCTGCCCTGGGTACGGGAAGTGACGGAGCTGACCCAGCCCGAGAATGTCTTTTGGTGTGACGGCTCCGAGGCCGAGAAGGAGTACCTTACCGAACAGGCGGTGAAGCAAGGGGTGCTCCTCCCCCTCGACCCGAAAAAGTGGCCCCGCTGTTACTACCACCACTCCAATCCCAACGACGTGGCGCGGGTCGAGCACTGTACCTACGTCTGCACCCGGCGCGAAAAGGAGGCCGGCCCCACCAACAACTGGATGGAGCCGAAGGCGATGCGGCAAAAGCTGCGGGGGATGCTCGCTGGCGGGATGAAGGGACGCACCCTGTTCGTCATCCCGTATCTGATGGGGCCGCCGGGTTCGCCGCTCGCCAAGGTCGGGGTGGAACTGACCGATTCCGTCTACGTCGTCCTGAGCATGCGGATCATGACGCGGATGGGGAAGGTGGCTTGGGACCATTTGGGGAAAACAGAGGAGTTCAACCGGGGCACGCATTCCGTGTTGGACTGCAACCCCGAGCGGCGGTTCATCGCCCATTTCCCCGAGGCTAACGAGATCATCTCGGTGGGTTCGGGGTACGGCGGCAACGCCCTGCTCGGGAAAAAGTGCCTCGCGCTGCGGATCGCCTCCTTCCTGGGGCGTGACGAGGGTTGGCTGGCTGAGCACATGCTGGTGCTGGGGGTAGAGGAGCCGAACGGAAGGAAGAGCTATGTGGCCGCAGCGTTCCCCTCCGCCTGCGGGAAGACCAACTTTGCCATGATGATCCCGCCCAAGTCCTACAAGGGTTGGAAGATCACCACGATCGGGGACGACATTGCCTGGATGAAGACCGGGCCCACCGGCCGGCTGCATGCGATCAATCCCGAGAACGGATATTTCGGGGTGGTGCCCGGGACCAACGAGAAGTCCAACCCCAATGCCATGAAGATCATGGCCCACGACACCATCTTCACCAACGTGGCGCGGACTCCGGACGGCGACCTCTGGTGGGAGGGGAAGGACAATCCGCCTCCGCCCAACCTGATCGACTGGAAGGGTAATCCATGGAATCCGGCGAGCGGGGAGAAAGCGGCCCATCCCAACAGCCGTTTCACGGCGCCGATGGCCAACAACCCGGCGCTGGCTCCGGAGGTCAACGATCCGGAGGGAGTGCCGATCAACGCGATCATCTTCGGGGGGCGTCGGGCCTCGACCATTCCGCTGATTTTCCAGGCCTTCAGCTGGTTCCACGGCGTGTTTGTGGGAGCGTCGATGGGATCGGAGATGACGGCAGCGGCGGTGGGCGGCCACGGCCAGGTGCGCGGCGACCCCATGGCGATGCTGCCCTTCTGCGGTTACAACATGGGCGACTATTTTGATCACTGGATGGAGATGCGGAAGCTGATCAAGATCCTGCCCCGGATCTTCCACGTGAACTGGTTCCGGAAGGATGCCGAGGGAAAGTTCTACTGGCCCGGTTTTGGGGAGAACATGCGGGTGTTGGAATGGATCGTAGGCCGGTGCCACGGGCATGCGGATGCGCGGGAGGGATCAATTGGCTGGGTGCCCCGCTTTGAGGATATCAACACGGAGGGACTCGAGGGGATGACGCGGGAACGGTTTGCCGAGATGATGAAGATCGACCCGGACGAGTGGCGGCGGGAGCTGGTGTTCCAAAACGAGCTTTTCATCAAGATTTACCACGAACTGCCCAAGGAACTGATTTACCAGCGGGAGCTTCTGATTGCCCGCCTCTGACGACAGTTCTGCGCCCAAAGGCCATTCGCCCTGGTGGGTGTTGGCGGGCTTGGGGGCGGGGATCGCCACGGGGCTGGGGTTACGGGTGTGGCATCCTGCTGCGGGACCGTTTTTGCAGGCGTGGATCGAACCGTGGGGGGAACTTTTCCTGCGGTTGCTGTTTCTTTTGGTTATTCCGGTACTGCTGACCGCGTTGCCGCTGGGGATCGCCTCGGCAGGGAGTCTGCTCAAGCTCGGTCGGACGGCTCTCATCGCCTTACTGATGGCTTTGGCGCTGGGGGTGAGCAGCGTGCTGGTGGCGTTGGCGCTGGTGAATATCACCCAGCCCGGAAAGACCATGGCCGCGAAGGTGCCGCCGGCGGAGGAGCTGGCGATGGAGGGAAGTGCGAGCTGGCTGGCCCGGGCGGTGGATTGGATTCCCGGAAATCCTTTCGGCCTTCTGGCCGGATGGATGGGGTGGGCTTCGGCCGCGAAGATGATGCTGGCGATCCTGGGGCTGGCGTTGGCGTGGGGGCTGGTGCTGCTGTTGTTGCCGGAGGGGAAGGGGGGATGGCTGAGGTCGACCTGGGAGCGGGTGTTTGAAGTCTGCATGCAGCTGATCGGGGCGCTGATCCGCTGGGCGCCTTGGGCGGTGTTCTGCCTGACCTGCATGTCCTTTTTCCGGACGGGGCCGGAGCTGTTGGGATATCTGGGAACGTTTGTGTTCACGGTGGTATTGGCACTGGGGGTGCAGGCGTTCGGGGTCTATCCGCTGCTGTTGAAGTTTCTGGCCAGGTACGATCTGGGAAAGTTTTGGCGGGGGATCCGGGAGCCGGTCTCCACCGCCTTTGCCACGGCCTCGAGCAACGCGACGTTGGCGGTTTCGCTGCGGGCGGCGGAAGGTCCGCTGGAGATGAGGCCGGAGGTAAGCCGGTTTGTGCTGACGGCGGGGGCGAGCACCAACCAGAACGGGACGGCGCTTTATGAGGGCGTGACGGTCATCTTTCTCGCGCAGGCGGCGGGGGTGGATCTGAGTCTTTCGCAGCAGGCGGTGGTGGCGGGTTGGGCGTTGATTGCCAGCATGGGGACGGCGGGGGTTCCGGGCGGGACATTGCCGCTGATCGCGGCCGTGCTGGCCTCGCTGGGAGTGGATCCGGAAAAGACGGGCGTGGGGATCGCGCTGATCCTGGGGGTGGACCGGTTT
>JBBAWG010000005.1:0-59326 GCA_040397305.1 Methylacidiphilales bacterium
TGGTTCGTCCCAAGGCCAATCCCCCGTATCTACAGCTCCGCCACCTCGAGTCCGAAAGTGAAGCTCCCCACCACCGTCCCCCGCCACTCCAGCTTGCTCCTCACCTGCCCCCTCCAAACTCCATTCTTCTCATCCCATTCCAGAATGAGCCGCGGGCCATCGGAGTCCGCTGCCTCAACTTTCCGGCCCTTCGGCATCAGGATCAGGAACCCTTCCATGGAGAAGAGGGAGAAACGCCCCTCGGAGATCTCGGCCACCAAGGCACTGATCGAGGGAGCGGCTTTCCGGATATAAGGCGCAATGTCGGCGAAAAATTCCCGACCTTTCTTATCGCTACCTCCCTCCAGCATGGCCTCGACCAGTTCCGTGCCGGCCTGGGCAATTCCCGTGAGCGGACTGAGTTCGGGCCGATCAGGATGGAGACTAAAGGAGAGGGTCAACGGCAGACAGTGGCGGTCAGATTTCAACCTGGGGGCGGCAGCCTGAAAGATCTCCGCCTTGTCCCAAGTGAGGACTTCGGAGGCGTCGACCCGGAGGGTTTCATACTGAAACCGGGCGATCCCCGCCACCGCTTCGCAGCCAAACCACTTCATCCTGCGGAAGTATTCGCCGGACTTCACGGGGCTGAGGCCGGCATCGGGTCGACTCATCCAACCCTTCTTGCCCTGCCGGACGGAGCCTTTCCGGACGCCGATCTCGACATCTTCCAAAAAAATCTCCGGACGGGAGATGCGGACGCTGAAACCGCCGGCCTGGGCAGTGGGTTCGCCCAGATCTTCAACTTCAAGCTCCACAAAGAACACTTCTTTCCCGTCCCGTTTGAATTCCGCCACGATTCGGTCGCCGTGGTTCACACCCTCCTCCACCATGCCGAAAACACGTGCTTCCTCGTCGTCATCGATTCCGGCCCGAAGGAACTTCAATAAGCCGGCGATTAGACCAAAGGCAGGTGCGACCGGCCCGATCATCAGTCCCCAGCCGGTCTTGGCTCCAGGCAGTGAGCCCGACAGCGCCGCGGCCACGTTGGAGGCTTTGTCCAGTTTCCGGCGAGACTCCTCGTCCGATTCGACCACTCCCACGGAAACACCAATCCCTCCCGGATTCCGGCCTAAATAGGCGATTTTGCGGAGATACTTCTCGTTGATCGGACCTGGACCACTGAAGGGAATGACTGTTTTTTCCGTCGCCACAGTAAGTTCCAGAGCCCCTTCCCGGTTGGGACCGAAGTCTTTGGATCGGAAAGCCCGTGGGTCGACCCGGACCTCCTTGATAAAAATCGCCAGGAGATTCCCTTTCGACAGTGGCTTTCCCTTGCCACGAATCACCCGCACCTTAGCCCCAGCGTTGAAGAGAATCCGATCCGAGGGCATCTTGGAATTACAACCTTAATGCCTCAGTTTTCAAGGAGTTTTAGGGGGTTAGTCGTTTAGTCCTTAGTCATGAAGGGAACCTGTCAGCGGAAAAACTCCCCCCAATACTAACTGCTAAACCCCTAAAAGACTTCATCCAAACGCACAACGGGCGGGTTCCAAAGAACCCGCCCGTCGAACCAAACTAGATCAGATCTAGCTTAAACTTTACGAAGCCTCCGCAGGGCAACCAAACCCAGCCCACCCAAAAGCAGGAGCGAACCCGTGGCGGGCTCGGGCACCAAAGAGATCACTTCATTTCCCGCATTGTAACTGTAACCTCCAACCACAGCTGTCGTGTTGCTGGAGAACACATAGTTCACCATGTTGGCATTATTGGCGAAGCTCACCGCTTGCCAAAGGGGGTCGGTTAGAATCGCCCGATAATCGTAACTGGTATTGTAGTGCAGGTTGCTCGCATCGGTGCTTCCATCCGTAAAGATGGCGAATGCCATGAGTGTGCCGCTGGTGTAGGTGGAATTAGTGGTTTGATTTAAGGTGATGCTGAGTTCCGGGCCCGATAAATCCACATATCCTGCGTTCAAAGAGTTGTTGATGGCTTGGGTGAAAGTGGATGACCCCACATTCCAGATACCCCAACGACCGCTCAAAACTCCAGATCCCACACTACCGGGGGGGTTATCGATTGTAAAAGTATCGTCGTAGATAGACAGTGTTTCCGCCTTGGATGGGGTGGATCCGGCAAGGACTCCAAGCAAACCTAAGATGGTTATGAGGTTTTTCATGAGGTTATGGTTCCTGGGGTTATGGGGTTATGGGGTTGACGAGCACGTTGTCATTATCCGCAGACTGCCTTGAAACGAAAAACGCCTTGGAGGAATTGATCAACTGGTCTGTGGTTACCGTGGTTACCGTGCCGACCTTCCTCCAAGTTAGGCCGTCGGCCCGGAGGTAATAAGCATCATACCCACCTGTGGATGAGTTGTAGACCTGAATTTGGTCGGCGGACGCCGCAGAGTTGTTTCCAGTCCACCCATTGCTGGCTGTGCCTCCAATGGAGCTCGGGCTCGCGTCGATCGGAAAGCCAGTTGCATGAAGTTGAAGCCCCGAGCTGTAAGGCGTGGCAAAGTCGTTTTGCCGAACCACACCTGAATTGAGCACATCCACAGATGCTGTTTTTTTGGAGACAAATACCCCCGTTCCCGGAGGGACGGGAATTTTGTTCGCTACAGTCACAGTTCCCACCTTGCGCCAAGTCGTTCCGTCCGCTCTCAGGTAATAAGCTGTATAGCCGCTGGTGCTGTTGTCGTATAACTGGATCTGGTCGGCAGAGGCGGCCGAGTTGTTCCCCACAAGTGAAGCGGAGGCCATCTGCTGAACCTGTTCAATCGTAATGTGCTTACGGAGAGCAATGGTGGCACCATCAAGCTGATTGGCGATGGCGCCAGCCGCGTACGTGTTGTTGGCACTCGCCGCATTGAGCACAACGGTTCCGTTGGCAGCCGAGATGGTTGCAGCAGTATCCACATCAAACCGGTCCCCCTTGAGGGCTCCGCTGTAAACTTCAACGTAGTAAGGCTCCCCCGCACTGAGGAGAGAGCCCACATTTGATTGGCCAGATAAAGACAGGGCATTACCGGAAAGAGAAGTTGAGGTCGTTTTGGCCAAATCGGAATTCAGCAACGGGAAACCCAACGTGCTAAGACCTACCGGCACGGAGGTTTTTTGGAAGCCGACGATTGGGGTGCTGACTGTGGTCTGAGCTTGCCCGAGTGCCTGGAGAACCACCAAAGTCATCGGAACAAGAATACGAGGGTTGATTGTTTTCATGGGTTCGTTTCCTAGTTTGATCAAACTCCCTTAAGCTCTCTTCCTCCGCAAACGAGCTGCCACCAGCCCGAGGCCGCCCAGGAGAAGGGAAAAGGTGGAGGGTTCGGGAATCACGGCCAAAGCTAAAATTTCATTTCCACCGTTGAAACTGTAGGTGCCAAGGCGGGCGATGGTGTTGGCGGAGAAGGCAAAGGAGATCATGTTCGCGTTATTGGCCCAGCTTGGTGCAACCCACGAAGAGTCTGTGAAAATCGCACCTCTGGTTGCAGAACCATAGCTCAGGGCTTGAGCATCCGCAGAGCCGTCAGTGAAGATCGCCAAGGCCATGGCGGTACCCGCGGCGTAGTTCCCCGCCGTGGTCTGGTTTAAAGTGATGGACAACTCGGGGGAACTTAAGTCCACATACCCCGCATTCAAAGAGGAGGTGACAGCCTGGACAAAGGTGCTTGTGCCGGTGTTCCACACCCCCCAGCGCCCGCTGAGAACTCCTCCAGCGGCACCAGCCGGAACGTTACCCACCGAGAAATTAAAGTCGTCGATCGTGATGGTTTCCGCCTTGGTTGGGGTCACCAAAATTCCGGTTCCAAGAACCACCAAACCCAGGATTTTTACGAACTGCTTTTTCATGATCTTATTTCTCCTCTGTTATGGTGCGAAGGGGTTGACCAGCACGTTGTTGTTATCAGCCGTCTGACGGGAAACAAAAAACGCTTGGGCGGACGAGGCAACATTGTTGCTGGTCACAACGGTGGTGGTGCCCACTTTTCTCCAAGTGGTTCCGTCGGAGCGAAGGAAGTAGGAGTCGTATCCAGAGGTAGTCGGATTGTACACTTGGATCTGGTCCGCAGAGGCTGCGGTATTATTTCCGGTCCAACCATTGGCGGTTGTCCCCCCGAGACTCGCCGGAGTGATGTCCAGAGGATAAGCAGGGGCTTGGAGTTGCAGGCCTGCCTTGAGAGGGTTGGCAAAGTCATTGGCCCGGACATTTCCGGAGGTGGTTAAGGTCACCGGGGAACCCTGCTTTGAGATAAACACACCAGTGGCAGGGGGAATCGGGGTCTTATTGGCGGCAGTAGTGGTGCCGACCCGTCTCCATGTAATCCCATCCGCACGGAGGAAGAAAGCGGCGTAACCCTGGGTGGCATTGTCGTAGAACTGGATCTGATCCGCCGAGGAGGCCGTATTGCTGCCAACAAGAGGGGCGGAAGACGTTTGCTGCACCTGTTCCAGAGTAACGTGCTTGCGGAGAGCCACGGTGGCCCCGTCAAGCTGGGCGGCGATGCTGGCCGCCGGATAAGTGTTGTTGGCGCTGCTGGAATTGAGAACCACGGTCCCGTTGGCAGCCGAGATAGTCGCAGCGGTGTCGACGTCGAAACGGTCGCCCTTGAGAGCGCCGCTATAGACCTCGATGTAATACGGCTCACTGGCAGTGAGCAAAGAACCAACATTGGACTGACCCGACAGACCCAAGCCAGCCCCGGAGAGCGACGTAGCTGAGGTCTTGACGAGATCCGCGTTAAGAAGAGGAAAGCCAGCCGTACTCAAACCGGCGGGAACGGAGATGGTTTGATAGCCCACGATATCGCTGTAACTGGTGGTGCCTTGGGCCTGTAACATAGTGGAAGTGGCGATGATACCGACGACATTGGCTAGCAGTTGGATCCTTTTCATATTTTTTCTAAATCTCCTTCTTCAGACAGCTTGCAACACGTTCCGTTCAAAATCAAGGGGGTATTTTTGCTTGGCATGATTTTGTCACAAATAGCTACTAAGGTGATTATTGTAATTTAAAATCCTCACTATTAGCTACTTAAGAATAAGATGTCTGCGGGCTTTGGATTGATTCAAATTTTAGCGGTTTTTTCGTTTCACTCTTAGTGGTGAAGGGAGTTTTTCAAAATCGAATAGCGAAAAGCGTCCCTCCAATGCTTCAAGCCGCTACGTAGGGCAGTTACGTAGGGCTCAAAGCGGGAATAGGAAAAGAGGTTGGTGGTTGAATCCTGGGTCATGGAGAGAAGCTTAAAGCTTTTGAATTCCCTCCATAACTAACAGCGAAGCCGTTCAGCGGTTAACATTTCCATTCCCATTCAGGGAAATTTCGGCCAGAAAATCCCCGTGGCGAAAAAGACAACTCCCAAAAAAACCAAGAATCCCGTCGCCCGATCTTCTTCTTTAAAGTTTCCTAGCCAGCCACTCCTTCGCTCCGAAACCCCGCAGGGGCGGAGCTTCGCAGGCCAAGCTCGTCGCAGGCTCCTCCTCAAACTTTCCGGAGAAACTCTCGCCGAGGCAGGCAACCATCTTTCCCCCCGCGTCACGCGCCACCTCGCCCACCAGATCAAGGAGATCGTTTCGCCCTCGCTCCAACTCGCCATCGTCATTGGCGGCGGCAACATCTGGCGCGGCGCCCCCGCCGCCGGTGAAGGCCGGATGGACCGCAACACTGCCGACTACATGGGGATGCTCGCCACGGTCATCAACTCCCTCGCGCTCCAGGACGCCCTCGAGCAGGCCGGCGTCCAGACCCGCGTGATGACCGCGATCGAAATGAAAAACGTCGCCGAGCCCTTTATCCGTCGCCGGGCCCTTCGCCATCTGGAAAAAGGCCGCGTCGTAATCTTCGCCGCCGGCACGGGACATCCTTTCTTCTCCACCGACACCACGGCGGCCCTTCGCGCCAGCGAGATCGGCGCCGATGCCCTCCTCAAGGCCACCAAGGTCGACGGGATCTACGACTCCGATCCCCGCACCAATCCCCGGGCCCACCGCTTCGAAACCATTACGTACGGCGATGCGCTCCGCCGACGACTCAAGGTGATGGACTCCACCGCGTTTTCCCTCTGCATGGACAACCGGATCCCGATCGTGGTGTTCGACGTGTTCCGCGAAGGGAATTTGCGGGCGGCGGCCAGCGGACGGCCGGTGGGAACAAGGGTGATTGCGGGAGACTAGGGGTAGGCGGGTAGTTTTTTAGTCCTTAGTAATGGAGGGAGCCTTTCAAGTTTCAGCGTTTCCTCCGTGACTAAAAACTAAAAGCCTAAACAGCTAAGCGACTTCTTCCTTCCTGATTCCCGTCGGTTTTCTTAAGCTTCAGAGCTTATGTCCGCCCCGAAACTGAACGTTTCCGACGTCGCCACCCTGGCCCGCTTGGCCCTGACCAAGGAGGAGACGGAAAAGTTCACCGCCCAACTCGGCCAGGTGCTCGCCCATATGGAGGCGCTTTCCAAAATCCCCACGGAAAATGTCCCGGAGGTCCATCCGCCTGATCATCCCGTTCTCCGGAAAGACGTCCCCTCGCCCAGCCTCTCCGTCGAAAACGCCCTTGCCAATGCCCCGGCCCAGGCCAACGACCTGATCGTCGTGCCGAAAATCGTCGAATGAGCCTGGCCCACGAGACGATCGCCGCCCTCCGCCGGCGACTGGCGAAGCAGGAGATCCAGGCCCGCGACATCATCACCGACCTCCTCAAGGAGATCGACGCCCGCGAGAAAACGATCCACGCCTACACGCATCTGGACCGTGAGGCGGCGCTGAAAGCCGCCGATCAAGCCGATCTCACTCTGCCTCTGGGCGGAATCCCGATCGCCCTCAAAGACAATCTCAACGCCACCGGCGATCCCTGCACCTGCTCCTCCAAAATCCTGGAAGGATATAAAGCTCCCTACGACGCCACGGCCGTGGCCCGGTTGCGAAAAGCAGGGGCGGTGTTTCTGGGTCGGACGAACATGGACGAGTTCGCCATGGGTTCCTCCACGGAGAATTCGGCCCTCGGGGTGACGCGGAATCCCTGGGACAGCTCCCGGATTCCCGGAGGGTCGTCGGGAGGATCAGCCGCCGCGGTGGCCGGCCGGATCGCGTTGGCCGCCTTGGGCTCCGACACCGGCGGATCAATCCGCCAACCGGCGGCACTGTGCGGATGCGTGGGGTTGAAGCCAACCTATGGGAGAATTTCACGTTATGGACTGGTGGCTTTCGCCTCCTCCCTCGACCAGATCGGTCCCCTGACTCGGACAGTGGAGGATTCGGCACTCCTTCTATCTTCCCTGGCCGGGCACGACCCCCGGGACAACACCACCGACTCCCGCCCCCCAGAAACCTTCCTCTCGAAGCCGACAAACTCAGTCAAAGGCCTGAAGGTGGGTCTGCCCAAGGAGTACTTTATCCCAGGCATGGATACGGAGACGGAGCAGGCGGTGCGGGCGGCGGCCGACTGGTTCCAAAAGAACGGCGCTGAAATCAAGGAGGTCTCCCTCCCCCTCACCCCTTCCGCGATCGCAGTCTATTATATCCTCGCGACGGCCGAGGCCTCGGCCAACTTGGCCCGGTTTGACGGCGTCCGCTACGGACGCCGGGCGGCTGATCCCAAGGATGTCCTCGATCTTTACCAGCGGACGCGGGAGGAAGGGTTCGGCCCGGAAGTAAAACGCCGGATCATTCTGGGCACCTTTGTCCTCAGCGCCGGCTACACCGATGCTTATTACCGCAAAGCTCAGAAGGTGCGGGGCCTGATTCGGCAGGATTTTGAAAAGGCGTTCCAGGGTTGCGATCTCCTGCTCACGCCCACCAGCCCGGAGCCGGCCTTCCAACTCGGCGAGCGGACGCAGGATCCGTTGAAAATGTATTTGGCCGATGTCTTCACCATTTCCGTAAACCTCGCCGGCACGTGCGGGATCTCCCTCCCCTGCGGCTTCACGAAGTCGAACCTCCCGATCGGACTCCAGCTGATCGGGCCGCAGTTCGGCGAAGAGAAGATTTTGCAGGCGGCGCACACCTACGAACAGGCGCATGACTTTTGGAAAAGGATGCCGCCGGCATGAGTACGAACGCCAAGTGGGAGGCGGTGATCGGACTCGAGGTGCACTGCCAAGTGCGGACAGCGACGAAGATGTTCTGCGGTTGTGCCAACCAGTATGGGGACTCGCCCAACACCCATGTCTGCCCGGTCTGCCTCGGCCTGCCCGGCAGCCTGCCGGTGCCGAATGAGGAGGCGATTCGCAAGACGATCCTGACGGGCCTGATGTTGGGATGTCAGATTGCACCGGTGGCCCGGTTTGACCGGAAAAACTATTTCTATCCGGACATGCCCAAGAATTATCAGATCAGCCAGTATGACGATCCGCTTTGTGCCGGCGGGTCGGTGGGGCTGGATCTGTTCCAGTTCCCCAAGGAGCTCCAGGAGTCAGACGAGGCCCTGGCCCGGCGAAAAATCCGGCTGGTTCGGATCCACTTGGAAGAGGATGTGGCCAAGTCGTTCCATTTCGAGGAGCGGAGCGGGATCGACTTCAACCGGGCGGGAACACCGTTGATGGAAATCGTCACGGAGGCGGACCTCCGTACCCCGGGGGAGGCCTTCGCGTTTCTGGGCTCCCTGCGCCAGATCCTCTGGGCGGGGGGCGTGAGTGATGCCGACATGGAAAAGGGTCAATTGCGTTGCGACGTGAACATTTCCATCCGACCGGTCGGCGAGGCGAAGTTCGGCACCAAGGTCGAGCTCAAGAATCTGAATTCGATCAGCGGGGTGCGGCGGGCGCTGGTCTATGAGATCGCCCGGCAGATCGACGTGCGGGAAAAAGGCGGGTCGCTGGTTCAGGAGACGCGCCGGTGGGACGACAACGCGGGAGCGACCTTCACGATGCGGACCAAGGAGCAGGCCCACGACTACCGCTACTTCCCCGATCCGGACCTGCTGCCCGTGCGAACCGACCGGGGCCTGCAGGAAGCGGCCAGGAAATCGCTGCCCGAACTACCCTCGGAAATGCAGGAGCGGCTCATCCGGGACTTTGGGGTGACGCCATACCAAGCGAGCGTGCTGACGGCGGACCGGGCGCTGTGCGGCTATTACGAAAAGGCGGCGGCGGCGACCAAGAACAAGGCGGCGGTGGCCAACTGGATCCTGAACGACTTCCTCTCCACCCAGCCAGACCCGGCGACAACGCCGGTCAAGCCGGAGTACTTTGCGGAACTGGCGGACCTGGTGACGGCCGGAAAGATCAACAGCGCCCAGGGCAAGAAGGTCTTTGCGGAACTGGTGACGAACCCGACCTCCCCCCATGAGATCGTGAAGAAACTGGGGCTGGAGCAGATTTCCGATACGGGGGCGTTGGCGGCGATGTGCGACGAGGCGATCGCGGCTAACCCCCGAAGTGTGGAGGACTACAAGGCCGGGAAGATGAATGCGATCAACGCGCTGAAGGGATTTGTGATGAAAAAGAGTCAGGGGAAGGCCAATCCCGCACAGATCGACGAGATTTTGAAGCAAAAGCTGGGCAGTTAAAATTGCTTCGTGGAGGGCGGGAGGTGGAAGGAGGCTGGAAAATCCAAGTTCCGGCTCTGCCTTCACCTTCTGCCTGATTCAGGCCCCTGCGGGTGTACGTCCGGCCGCTGATGATTGCTTCCCGGTAAAAATTGGGCGAACTTTCCCAAGGCCATGATTTCCAACGAAGCGTATGTGCTGGAGCTCCTGCAAAACTCAGGGGTGGTTTCCCCGGAGGACATGGCGACCTGTCATCAAGAGGCGGCGATGAACGGCCACTCCACGCTGGAGGGCATCGTAAAAAAGGGGCTGATGACCCGGGACCAGATTCTGGAGTTCGTGGCCAAGGACTGCGGAATGGAGTTTGTTCCCACCATCGAACATGTCGACGAGGATGTCCTGGCGACGATCCCGTCCGCAGAAAGCCGTCGTTACCACGCCCTGCCGGTCAAACGCTTGCCCGCAGGGTTGCGGGTGGCGATTCCGGATCCGCTCGACTTCGAAACTCTGGATGCCCTGCGCTATTTGCTGAAGACCGATCTGGAGCCTGTGGTGGTTCCTCTGGAAAAGATCGACGAAGCGATCATCAAGTATTTCGGCAAGACCGACGAGTCTCTGCAGACGCTCATGGCCAATATGGGCGGAGACGAACTGCAGGTGAAAGGTCCCGGGACGGGCGAGGATGGAGGCGAAACCGAGGAGGGCGATGCTCCCATCATCCGAATGGTGTATGGCTTGATTTTGGAAGCGCACCGTCTGCGGGCGAGCGACATTCACCTGGAACCTCTCGAAAAACGTCTCCGCCTCCGCTACCGCATTGACGGCAATCTGCAGGAGATGCGCGATCCGCCGAAGCGGCTCCAGTCGAGCATCGTCAGCCGGATCAAGATCATGTCCAACATCAGCATTGCGGAAAAACGTCTGCCGCTGGACGGGCGCATCTCTTTGGCCACGGCGGACGGACCAACGCTCGACCTCCGCGTCTCGACGGTGCCGACGATCCACGGCGAATCGGTGGTGATGCGAATTCTGGACAAGAAGAACCTGATGCTCGGATTGCCGGAGTTGGGCTTCTTTGCGGACGACCAAGCCATCATGGAACGGGTGATCAACTACGCGGACGGCATCTTTTTGGTGACCGGGCCGACCGGCTCAGGAAAATCAACCACTCTTTACGCCTGTCTGAACACCATCAACAAGCCGGACCGGAAACTGATCACGGTGGAGGATCCGGTGGAGTACCAGCTCCCTGGCGTAAACCAGGTGGCGGTGAATGCCGAAATCGGCATGACGTTCGCGGCAGCTCTTCGCGCCATGCTGCGGCAGGCTCCCAACATCATCATGGTGGGTGAGATCCGGGACGTGGAAACCGCCTCCATCGCCATCAACGCCTCCCTCACCGGACACTTGGTCTTTTCCACGCTCCACACCAATGACGCGCCCAGCGCCATCACCCGTCTCGTGGACATGGGCGTCAAACCGTTTCTGGTTTCTTCCTCCATCCGGGCGGTCCTGGCCCAGCGACTGATCCGCAAAATCTGCCCGGACTGCAAAGAGCCTTACACCCCGACCGAGATGGAACTGCGGGCCCTCAACCTCACAGCCGCCAGCCTGTCCGAGGCGCGTTTTGCCAAGGGACGCGGTTGCGACCGCTGCCGCGGCACGGGTTACCGAGGTCGGGCCGGCATCTTTGAAATTTTCGTCGTGGATGACGAGATCCGCCACTTGATCAACGAAAACGCCCCCGTTTCCAAAATTCGCCAGCGGGCCCGCGACCTTGGGATGCGCACCCTGCGAGAAGACGGCATCCGCAAGGTTGCCTCCGGCATGACCACCCCCGAAGAGGTCATCTCCGCCACCATGGGAGACAAGGAGTAGCCGATGGACGCGCGGCTTCTCCTTCCCTTCTTGGAGGAACAAAACCTCCTGACCCCGGATCAGTCCCGGGAGATTGCGGACGAGCAGAGCCGGAGCGGAAAACCGGTGGAAGCGGTTCTGGCCAACTTCGGAATTCTCCAGATCCCCCAAATCCTGGAAAAAATTTCCGACAGCCTCGGCCTCCCCATGATCCCGGATTTAACCGGGGTGGAGTTCAGCCCGGAGTTGCTCTCCAAGATCCCACCCCATACCGCCCGCAATCTGGGAGCCCTGCCGGTGGCCACGGACGGAATGACGCTGACCGTGGCCCTGATCGACCCCCTTTCCCCCCAGGCCATCGAGGACCTGCGCTTTGCCGCCGGGATGGAGGTGGTCCAAGTCGTGGCCCCTCCAGACCAGGTGCAACCCTTGGTGGAGCGCTACTACGGGGCGGCGGAAACCAACATCGAAGAACTGATCAGCGAGCTGGAGAAGTCTCCGGAATCCATCCTGGAAACCGAGGGCGTGGACCTAAACGAAGCGGGCAGCGCTCCGATTGTGAAATATGTGAACACGGTGATCGCCCGCGCCATCCAAGCCAAGGCCAGCGACATCCATTTCGAGCCCTTCGAAAAGGAGTTTAAGATCCGGTACCGGGTGGACGGCGCACTCTACGAGATGGCTCCCCCTCCCCGGAGACTGGCCGTACCTCTCACCTCCCGCATCAAAGTCATGGCCAACCTGAACATTGCGGAACGACGCGTGCCCCAGGACGGACGAATCCAAACGCTGCTGGGAGGACGCAATGTGGATCTGCGCGTCTCCACCCTGCCGACTCAGTACGGCGAGAGCGTGGTGTTGCGGGTGTTGGATCGTTCCGTGGTCAACCTCGACCTGGAAAAGCTGGGCATTCCCAAGGATATCTTTGACTACATTTGCGACACGATCGAGAAGCCCAACGGAATCTTCATCGTAACCGGGCCCACCGGATCGGGAAAAACCACGACCCTCTATTCCTGCCTCGGACGGGTCAACACGATCGACACCAAAATCCTGACGGTGGAGGATCCGGTGGAGTACGAGTTGGAGGGAATCATCCAAGTCCCGGCCAATGAAGGCATCGGTCTGACCTTTGCCCGCGCCCTCCGGGCGTTTCTCCGTCAAGATCCGGACAAAATCCTGGTGGGAGAGACGCGTGACCTGGAAACCGCCCAGATCGCCATCCAAGCGAGCCTGACGGGGCACTTGGTCATGACCAGTCTGCACACCAACGACGCCTCCGGCGCCGTCACCCGCCTTTTGGACATGGGAGTGGAGCCTTTCCTGATGGCCGCCACCATGGAGGGCATTCTGGCCCAGCGCCTCCTTCGGCGGATCTGCAAGGATTGCCGAACACCCTTCCGGCCCAAGGAAGATGTCTTGGCCCAGATCGGTCTCACTCCCTCCGAAGTGGGGGATCGCCCCTTTTATTTTGGCAAGGGGTGCGATACCTGCAACGGTACGGGATACCGGGGCCGGGTGGGGATCTACGAGTTGCTCGACATCCGCGAACCCATCCGCCAACTCATCAATGAGCGTGCGCCCTCCGTCGTCATCCGGCAAAAAGGAATCGAGCTAGGCATGACTACCCTGCGCCAAGACGGCATCCGGAACATCCTCGAAGGCAACACCACCCTCGAGGAGGTCCTCAAGTACACCTAATTCCTATGCCCCTCTTCGCCTACACCGCGGTCGACGCCCAAGGCAAAACCCACCAAGGCACCGTCGAAGCCAACCATGCGGCCGATGCGGCCGCGGCCATCAAAAAGCAGGGGCAATTCCCCACCAACATCGCGGAGACCTCCGTCGCCGCCAAATCCAAGGGAAAAGGTTTTTCCCTCAGCTTCTCCATGGGGGGAGGCAGTGCCACGGGCAAGGTACCCGCCAAGGTCCTGACCGTTTTCACCCGACAGCTCTCCACCCTGATCAGCGCAGGCCTGCCCCTTCTCCGGAGTCTGCGCACCCTCAGCAAACAGGAAAAAAACGTAAATCTCAAAAAGATCATGGGGATTTTGGCGGAGTCCGTGGAGGGGGGGACGACCTTTTCCGAGGCCCTCTCCCAGCATCCTAAAGCTTTCAACAAACTTTACGTGAACATGGTGAAGGCGGGGGAACTGGGCGGCGTGCTGGAAATTGTGCTGACCCGTCTGGCTGAATTCGCCGAAAAGAGCCAACGGATTCGAGGAAAAGTCACCTCCGCCATGGTCTATCCTCTGGTCGTTTTGACGATCGCCGTGGTGATTGTGGCTTTCCTGATGCTTTTTATCGTCCCGAAATTTGAAGCCATTTTTAAGGACATGCTGGGAGGACGCCCCCTTCCGATCATCACCCAGGTGATTATGGATCTCAGCCGCTTCATTCAGGGGAACTTCATCCTCATCGTGGTGGCCTTGGTGGTTCTGGCGGTGGGTTTCCGCTTCGCCCTCCGGCTCCCCGGGATTTCCACCGCGGTGGACCGCTACAAGTTGAAGCTCCCCCTGTTTGGCGATCTTTTGACCAAAACCTCCGTGGCGCGCTTCAGTCGGACTCTGGGTACGCTCGTCTCCTCAGGGGTCCCGATTCTCCAAGCCCTCCAGATCACCCGGGACACCGCTGGCAACGAAAGAGTGAGTGAGGCCATTGAAAGCATTCACGACAACGTGAAGGAGGGGGAATCCATGGTCGCCCCAATGGAGGCGAGCCAGATTTTTCCTCCCATGGTGGTTTCCATGGTTCAAGTGGGAGAGGAGACCGGCCAACTCCCTGACATGCTCACCAAGGTGGCGGATGTGTTTGAGGAAGAAGTGGACGTGGCGGTCTCCGGCCTCACCTCCCTTTTGGAACCGGTGATGATTGTTCTCTTGGCCCTCATCGTGGGCACCATCGTCGTGGCCCTGTTCCTACCGCTGATCACCATCATCCAGGATCTCACCGCGGGCGGATGAGCCGGACCGCCGGCCCGACGGATCTCGAGGTGGTCGTCTGCCGGTACGGCGAACCTCTCGCTTGGTTGCGCAACCTGCCACGGGGTCTCCGGGTGACCATTTATGAAAAAAGCCCCGGCACGCCTTGGCCCGATTCGATTCCCCTGGCCAATGTAGGCCGGGAGGCGCATGCGTGGCTTCACCATCTCACCGAGCGCTACGACTCGCTGGCCGAATGGACGGTGTTTGCCCAAGGTCATCCCTTCGATCATGTCCCCGACATGCATCCGTTCATCCGGGGGCTGGCGACCCCCGAGCCACGGACGGAGGATTTTTTTTGGCTGGGTTTCTTGTGGGAAACTGACGATGCCCGCGGGCGTCCTACCTTTGTGCACTGGACAAAAAACCCGGAGCGGCGGGAACTGGATCTGGAGGGTTTTTTCCAGCGTTTATGGGGAGAGCCGGCGCCGGAAAAAGTGAGGTATGTCGGCGGCGGCCAGTTTGCGGTCTCCCGCCGGGCGGTTCATCGCCGATCCCGTGATTTTTATGCCAGAGCCAGAGACCTAGCCGCGGATTTCCCGGATGCGGCGCATGCCTTTGAGCGGACCTGGGACCGGGTTTTTCTGGCCCCGCCGCTGGATCCAAAGCTTTTCGGCCCCTCCGGGCTCCGTCTCCTCAAGCCGGTCAAAGCCAAGCCAGGCGCAACCGCTCTTGGCTCAAACCGCCAGCGCGAAGGTTAGGGCGCGGCGGGGGCCGTGCCGGCGCGGGCCTGCAGGGTGGAGAGTTTTTCCCGCAAGTGGGATGGCAGGATCACCGTGCCTCCCTGCACATCGACCAAGCCATCCGGACTCCGGCGTAAACTCGGTCGCTCGGTTGTTTCCTGCCGCGTTTCTTCCCGGAGCAGTTGGCCATCCAGGTTGACCACGGCGATTCGATACTCACCCGGCGCAACGACATAAAGAAGGTGGAGGTGGTTTTTGATGTCAAACTCCGCGACCGGTTTTCCCAGCGGGAGAAAGGGGCCCAGACGACGGGCGGGGAAGACCTGATTTTGTTCGGGGACCTCCACCCGGAGATAAAGGCCCAAATTGGGATCCTCATAAAATTTCAACAGGGAGAAGATCCGCCGATCCTTCCCCTCTCCCCGGGGCGTGGTCCAAACGACCTCCCCACGCCCAACCAGAAAAGTCAGCGGCTCGGTGAGGAGGGTCTGGCCGGAGGGCAAACGGACGGAGCCACGGACCAGATAACCACCCGGCTCCCGCACGAGGAAATGCGGAGCCAGATCAAGGGGCAAGGCCCGTGCCTCCCCGGAAGCCAAGGTCACGGGAGGAGATAAAAAAGGCCGATCGGACTTGAGCAGCAGCCCGTCCGTGGACTGAACGATCATCTCGAGCCATGGCTGACCTGCCTGGTCTTCCAAAACCAGATCCTGCGCCCCCAAATTTTTCAGCTTCACCGTCACCGGAATCGAGGCGTACTGCAGATAGGAGGACTTCGGAGTCTCGAGGCGCAGATCCAGCTGGGCCTGAACCTTTGGCACGACGACGAAAGCCAGACAGGCTACCCCGAGAAATTTTGCCAGTCGGAACATAACCTAAAAAGGTTGTGGAGAATCTCTACCCCCCGCAAGGGTGATCCCCGAACCGCCCCCCAAGAAGCTCTTTAGGAAAGGACGGGGGATTCCGCCACGGCAGGAGCCGTCACGGAAACTTGCTCATTCTGTTCCGCACGGAGAGCCGCTTTCAGGGCCTTTTTCCAGGTCCCGAAGAAATGCTTTTTACAGGCGGCCGCGAAGAGCGATGGATTGGCCCGCTTCACCTCGGGGGTGATCAGGGGAATCCCTTGACGCTTCAGCTCCAGAATTCCCTCCACGAGGGTTTCCCGGGTCCACCGCTTACGCCGGCGGATATCGTCATAGTTGATTCCAGCCCGTTCCAGGGCGCGACCCCAGTTGCCAAAACGGCGACGGGCGGTGGCGATGAGGCGGTTGGAAGATTCGTCCATCGCCTTGGAGCTGAGATCTGCACCTTCCGATTTGAGACGGCGGATTTCTTCAAGAATGTCGGTCTCTTCCCAACTGCGGTAACGGTAAATTTCTTCAGACTCCAATCCAGCGGCCTCCAAGGCGGCTTTCCAACTGCCGAAGTATTTCGGGCGGATGGCCGCATAGACCATGGCGTTGTGTTGGCTGAGCGCCATGGCACGGAAGGAGAGATCCACCCCACGACCATGGAGGTCACGGATTTCTTGGATAATGGCCTCGTTCGACCATTTGCGGTACTTCCGCACCTGCTCGTAGGAAATCCCGGCCATTTCGACGGCCTTTTGCCAGCTACCAAAGTAACGAATCGAAGCAGCTAAAAGCTCCTGATAGTTCAGGCGAACATGGTTGGCGTAAAGGGGCTCACCTTTGTCTCTCCACACACGGACCTCGGCCAAAACCTGATCCGCAGTCCACCTCATATTTTTTCTTCCGGTCTTTTGCATACCTTACGGATAGACGGAAAAGCATATTTGTCAAGTTACAGAAAATTTTCATAATTACTGTTTCTTGATTTGTAATGGTTTGAACAGTTTATTCGCCTCTAAATAATCGTTTGGAAAGCGATTCTGGCAAACCTGCCTGAATGATTTTTGAGGCTGCCCTTTCGATGTTGTAATTCACCCGGCGAAGATCCACAGAATATTCATGAGGTGAATAGATGGCATAACTAGCCCGCCAGTCGCCGTCCCGGGGCTGGCCCACGGAACCGGCATTAAAGAGAAATTTCCGGCCGGTCTTCGTGCGGTCTGGGTGGATATCGACTTGCCGGAATTCCAAAGGACGAACCTCCTTTTCCTGGGCAAAAGCACAGGGCCGGTGGGTATGACCCACAAAACAGAGGGGGGTTTTTTGGTAGAAGAAGCAGGTTTGGGCCTCCAACCGGGTCGAGATATAACCCCAACCCTCCGGACCATCCAGGGTCGCGTGCACGAGCGTAAGGGGATCTTCCAACCACACCATGGGCAAACGCCGCAAAAAATTCAGCTGTGAGGGATTGAGATGGCGCCGGGAATATTCCAGCGAGATCCGGGCCGCCTCGGAAAAGGAGCTTGGGCTCTTGCCGAGAGGAACAAGATCATCGTGATTTCCCCGGACGACCGGACAGTTCAGAGCCCGGATCACTTCGACGCACTCCGCAGGATTGGCCCCGTATCCGACCAGATCCCCCAGACAAAGCGGATGGGTCACGCCCTGCTCCTCCATATCCGCGAGAACGGCCTCCAGGGCCTCGAGATTCCCGTGAATATCGCCAAAGATTCCGTATTTCATGAACGACCTTTTCGGGAAGCTGCTTCCAGCTCCCTTTCCAACTTCATGATCTCCCGTTCCACCACTTCCGGTTTGCGGGCGGGATCCGGGGACGGGCCCATGGACCGGCGCAGTTCCCGGAAATATTCCAAGGCCGCCGCCTTGTCTCCGGCCTTGTCGAGGGCGTAGCCGACGAATCTTTCCAGGTAAGGCGGCGCATCGCCTTTGGCCAGGGCCTCCCGGTAACAGGCAGCCGCCGCCTGATAATCTGCCAGCCGTTGCCAGTACAAATCCCCCAACCTTTGGAACAACAAGGACTTTTCCGGAACCGCCCGAGTCCCTCGCTCCAACAACTCTCTTCCGGCCTCCACCCACTTTCGGGCCTCAATCCGCCGCCGAGTTTCACTCGGCTCCCCGCTGTAGCGCTCCGCCGCCACCGCCGCGTTCCACGCCAAATGCCAGGAAGCCAGATCCCAGAAAAGCGCCACCCGGGGCTGCAACAAGGTGGCCATCTCCAAGGCGCTCCGCACCCGGACCCACTGCTGCTCCTCCCAGGCCCCGTGCGCCTCCAGCATCAGGGCGTTGGCCGCCAGACCGCGAAACCCTCCCAAGGCCGCCAAGGCCAATCCCTGGCCCAACTTTTCCCGGAGGGCCACGGTGGTCGGACCGGAAAATCCCAGCGTGGCGAGGCGTTGCTCGCGGGTCATCCGGATTTCCCAAGGAAGCTTGAGGGCCCCCCAGACCAGCAGCAAGAGAACCGCCAGCATGGAGCCGCTCGTCCGGCTCAAAGGTCCCTTCCCTCGAAAAGCCAGGCCGCCGCCGCCAGCAAAACCCCCACATAGACCGCCGAGTAACCCGTCACCTGGAGGGTTGCGCGCCAATGCACTTCGTTCCCGGCAACAATCTCATCGATCAAGCTGTAGAGGTTGAAGTCAGGCACCAAAAGGGCCACCGCCGCCAAAAAAAGCTTCAGCGCCCAACCCACCGCCTCCCCCGACTCCAGCCACTGTTCCCGCGCCACGCTTTGCAGATGCCCGATCAGGTAAACCATCAGGGTCATGGCCACCACAAAGGTGGTCGAGGTGGCCAAGGTGCTGAAAAACACCGCCACTCCGGAGACCACGAAGAGTTTGGCGGCGATGAGCACAAAGGCCTGCCACAACCGGGGATCCCGGGACTCCGCCTGAATGGCCTGCACGATTCCTGCCCCGCCACCTTCCGCACCGATCAACTGCGCCTCTTTCCAGCGCAGCACCGCCCAAAAAACCGCGCCCATCAACCCCAGCATCACACCCAGCAAGGACACCAAGCCCAAATATTTTCCCACCACGAACTCCCAACGCCGCAAGGGTCGGCACAGGGCCGTGAGAATGGTCCGCCGTTCGATTTCCGCGGGAATCAACTGCGCCGCCCCCAGCAACCCGACCAGCAGTCCGATGAGGCTGATCGCGGCGTACCCCAGGTCCTTCAGGAACTTGAACTGCTCCTGAAAGGAGAACTCAGCGAAATAATTCGCCCCGCCAAGAAGCACCAACCCGAAGATCAGCAGAACGGCAAAGACCTTCTGTCGCACCGCCTCAAGGAAGGTGTTGGCCGCCACGGCCCAAATCCGCCGCCCACTCTCCTTCATCGCCGCTCCCTTTCCGGAAGACTTCGGAGAAAATAGTCCTCGAGTCTTTCCCGGGGCGAGCCCTCCTGCAGGACCTCCGCCCCGCGTTGGACCAACCAGGCGTGCAGTTCCCGCTGCTCCGCCTCTCCCAATCCCTTCGCCCGGACCTGCCACTCCCCGGTCTGGGTCAACAGCTCCTCCAGCCGGCCCTCTCGAAGTTTCTGTCCCCGGTGGAGAATAATCACGCGGTCCGCCACATCCTCGACCTGCTCCAAAAGATGGCTGGAAAAGATCACGGTCTTGCCCCGCTCCTTCAACTGCCGGATCAAGTCACGGATTTCCCGGGATCCGGCCGGATCCACTCCTGCGGTCGGTTCATCCAGCATGATGATTTCCGGATCGCTAACCAAAGCACCCGCCAACCCCGCCCGCTGCAACATCCCCTTGGAATAAGTCCGCAGGGGCCTGCGGCCCGCCTCGCCGCCAAGACGAACCAGGGCGAGCAGCTCCTGCAGCCTCTCCTCCAACTGTTTCCCGCCCATCCCGCTGAGCTTTCCGTAGTAGCGGACCAACTCCACCCCCGAAAGAAAGGCCGGAAAGTAGGGATTTTCGGGAAGAAAACCGATCTGCCGCCGGGCGGCCAGCGTCCCGGCCCGCGCCCCACAGACCTCCGCCCGCCCAGAAGTCGGGCGGAGTAGCCCCAAGATCATTTTCATCGCCGTACTCTTGCCGCTCCCGTTCGGCCCCAGCAGGCCAAAGACCTCTCCCCGCTTCACCTCCAGATCCAACCCTTCCAGCGCCAAGACCCGGCCGCGCCCCCAACCTAGATTAAACTCCTTCCGCAGGGCTTGGGTGGAAACGGCCGTACTCATCGGATCTGAAACCCCTTTCGCCCGGTTTCCACGGCAACCTCATTCCCTTCGTGCTTTCGGATAAAGCCCTCCAGGTGACTTTGGGCGATTTCTTTCTCCATGGCCTCCACCTCGGCACGATCCCCTTGTAAAAAAACCTCCACCCGCCCATCCGGAAGGTTGGCGGCATGGCCAGCCACGGAAAACCCTTCGGCAATCTGCCGCACTCCGAAACGGAAGCCCACCCCCTGGACCCGACCCTCATACAAAATCTTTTTTGCCATCATCCCGGATCATTTTCCCATCCCCCGCCCCAAGATTCAAACCCCAAGCCACCCATCCATCAATCTCCCAAGCAGGACTGACCTTGCCAGCCGGACGTCTCGCGTCGCAAAAATTCCGCCCTCCAATCTCTGAAACCTGATCTCGCCCTTCCCTATGCTCTCTTGGAAAATGGCCTTCGTGCAAAATCTCGCCCTTTCCACCTGCTGGCATGCCGAACGGGTGACCGACGGCCATGCCTTGTTGCGGGAAGCCGCCGATCTGGGCTTCTCCAAGGTGGAACTCAGCCACAACACTCGGTACAGCCTCTGGCCCGGAATTCTTTCCGGTCGGCAGGAACCCGGCATGCCCAAGATCGCCGTCCTGCACAACTTCTGCCCCGTTCCGGTGGAAGTTCTCCGCCCCCACCCCAACGCCTACGAGTTTTCCGATCCCCGGCCCTCGGCCCGCCGGTTGGCCGAACGCCACACCCTCGAAACCTTCGAGGCCGCCGCCGCCGTCGGCGCCACGTTGGTGGTTTTGCATATCGGCTCCGCCGGCCCGCGGGGGCGAACGGAACAGCTCGAGTCCCTGGCTCAGCAAGGCGGGATCGGCACCCAGCCGTATGTGCAGAAAAAGATCGCCACCATCCGGGAGATGGAACGCGCTTTCGAGGAGGCTTGGCCCCGGGTGGAAGAAATTCTTCTCCGCCTCGGAGAGAAAGCATCGGCCCTGGGCCTCCGGCTCGGCCTGGAATGCCGGGAAAGCATGCGGGAAATTCCGCCGGACGATTTCTGGGATCGCCTCCTGCAACGCCTGCCGGCTCCCACCTTCGGCTACTGGCACGATTTCGGCCACGCCGCCGCCAAGGACTGGCTGGGGCTGATCGATCACGAGCAACATCTTCGCCGACTGGCTCCCCGGCTCATCGGTGTGCATCTGCACGACTACCATCCTCAAAAAGGTGATCACCTTCCCTTGGGGCAGGGATCCATTCCCTTCTCCCGCCTTTTGCCCCTGCTGCCCCCCTCCGCCCACGTCTCCCTGGAACTATCTCCGGATGTGTCCGCCGACGACGTCCGTGCCAGTCTCGCATGGTGGAACCAAAACCAGCCCGCTCGCTCCTGAGCCGTCTTTCCCCCTGGATCCGGGTGGGCGTGACCGCCGGCATTCTGGGATTCCTGGCGGGCAAGGTGAACTGGTCCCAACTGGGAGAACGCTTTCTTTCCGCCCAGCCCGGCTGGCTTCTTGGCGCCTTGGGCCTGACCCTCATCTCCATTCTGCTTTGCGGAGTTCGTTTCTGGTTTCTTCTCCGCCTTCAAAAAATTCACCTGCCCCTGTTCCGCGCCCTGCACCTCACCTTCGTCGGATTTTTCTTCAACCTTTTCCTCATCGGCTCCACCGGAGGCGATGCCGTCCGCATCTACTACCTCATCCGCTGGTTCCCCGACCGCAAGGCCCGCTCGGCCCTCGCCATCCTGCTCGACCGCGTCTTCGGCGTTGCCGTTCTTTTCGGACTGACCCTGCTTCTTCTTCCCGCCACCGCCTCCCGTCTCGCCCAGGATCCCACCTTCGCCCCCTTGGCCGCCGCGATTCCCTGGCTGGGACCCACCGGCGCGATCCTTCTCATCCTTGGATTTATCCTTCCAGGCCTGCTGCCCAATCTCCCTCTCCCCGCCAAACTCCCCGGCCGAGCGGTCGTTCTCGACCTGCTCCATGCCCTGCGCGAAACCATGCACGGGGGCTGGACCACCGTCGCTTCCGTGGCCGTCGCCATTTCCGTTCACCTCTTTAGCTTTGCCGCCGCCACCCTCCTCGCCCGCTCCCTTGGGCTGCCCATCGACTATGCCCTCGCCGGCCTGATTCTCTTTTTGGTTTTCTCCGCTTCCGCTCTGCCCATTAGCGTCAGCGGTCATGGCGTGCGGGAAGGCGTGATGATCTATCTTTTCGCCCACCTCGGTATTAGCCAGGACCCGGAGTCCGCCATCGCCTACTCCCTCCTGATCTATGGCCTCGGGCTTTTCTGGAGTCTCTTCGGCGGACTGGCATACCTCACCCTGAAAACCCCGGAAAAGAAATGATCCGCCATCCCCAGGCCGAACCAATCGTCCGCCAACTGACCGAGGCCGGCCATCAGGCCGTCTATGCGGGCGGCTGCGTCCGGGACGCCCTGCTGAACCGCTCTTATCCGGATGTGGACATCGCCACCTCTGCCACGCCGGATCAGGTCCAATCCATTTTCCCCAAGGCCTCAGATCCCCAGGGCAAGGCCTTCGGCGTGATCCGCCTCAAACAAGGCGATCATGTCTTTGAAATCGCCACCTTCCGCGTGGACGGTCCCTACCTCGATGGCCGCCGCCCCTCTTCCGTCACCTTCACCACAGCCGAAGAGGACGCCAAGCGGCGCGACTTCACCGTCAACGGTATGTTCTTCGATCCCATCCAAAACAAGGTGCTGGATTTTGTCCACGGCCGGGCCGACCTGGAGGCCAAAATTATCCGCGCCATCGGCGACCCCGCCGCCCGCTTCACGGAGGATCGCCTCCGCCTGTTCCGCGCCATCCGCTTTGCCGTCCAACTCGGCTTTGTCATCGAACCCAAAACGTGGGATGCCCTCGTCCATCTTGCCCCCGAATCCAAAACCCTCGCTCCCGAACGTGTCCGCGATGAGCTGGTCAAAATCTTCACGAGCCCCGACCCGGCCCGCGGCCTGGATCTGCTGTACGACTCCGGGCTGGTGGCTGTCTGGATCCCCGAGCTTCTCGAAATGCGCGGCTGTGCCCAGTCCCCCGAGCACCACCCTGAGGGCGATGTCTGGGTCCACACACGGTTGCTCCTGACCCACCTGAAAAATCCCTCCTCGGTGCTGGCCCTTTCCGCGCTGTTGCACGACGTGGGCAAACCCCGCACCTCCCGCACGGAGCCCTCGGGGCGGATCCGTTTCTTCGGTCACGAGGGGGTCGGAGCCAGGATGGCGCAAGAGATCCTCCGGCGACTCCGTTTCTCCAATGACGAAATCGAGGCCGTCGAGGCCTGCATCGCCAACCACATGGCCTTCAAGGATGCCCCCCAGATGCGGGTCAGCACCCTGAAACGGTTGCTGGCCCGCCCAACTTTTTCCGAAGAGCTGGAACTCCACCGGATCGACTGCTCCTCCAGCCATGGCGAACTGGATATCCATCGATTTCTTACCGCCAAACAGGCCGAGTTTTCCAAGGAAGAAATCAAACCCCGCCCCCTGGTCACGGGGCATGACCTGCAAGGGCTGGGCGTTCCCCCGGGCCCAGCGATGGGAAAACTACTCCATCAACTGATGGACGAGCAGCTGGAGGGTAAGTTGACGGACCGGGAAGCCGCTTTGGCCCGGGCGCGGGAACTGGCCGCCTAAATCAGGCGTAGGCGACGAACGCCTCGTACACCTCGTCGGGAATATCGAGCAGCTTGTAGTCGGTGGAGGAAACAAAGATCAGCTGTTGCTTACCCCTCCCGAGCTGGTTTCCGGCAGAATCAAAAATGGCGTGCTCCAGGGTGACAAACTTACGGTTGTATTCGCCCACCCGGATTTTCACGCTCACCCGCTCAAACTCCCGGGTCTCCCGCATGAACTTGTGCTCAAAGGAGCGCGTCAGGATGTAGTAGGGTGTGGTCTTGAGATTGAACTTGGGCAGGCACCGGTTGAAGAACAGCTCCCGCGTCTTTCCCACCCACATGGCATACATCCCGAAGTAAACATTCCCGACGGAGTTGGTGTCCGCATAGGTCGCGACAAAGGTGTGCACAAACCACTTCCCCTCAAAATGACCGAAGAGGTCGGGGGCGGCTCCGCCTTCCGCCTTGGGGAACGGCACCACCCTCCCCGGCTCCACTCTTTCTTCCGCCAAGACCAGCTCCCGGGTAGGACCGGTGGCCGTGCCCTCCAGTTCTTCCACGCCTTTGACAAACTCATGGGCCGATCCCGGCTTCACGAGCAGCCAGCCGACATACCCGACCGGCAGGATCGAGCCCAGAATCATGCCCCAGGGGTTCGACAGAAAATACCCGTAGGCGAAAATCACCACCGCCACACTGCCCACGCAGAACATCTTGATCTGCGGCAGGGAGTTTCCCTGGCCGGTGTGGAAAGCCCGCAACAGGGCCAAGGCCGCGTATCCGACAAAAAAGGTCGCATAAAAAATCATGAAATACTCCAGCTCAAGCCGGAGATACACCGCAATCAGGGTGAAGAACCCCGAAAAGACCAGCACCGGCACGGGGGAAGCCAGCAATCCTTCGGGCAAGAGGCTCAAGGGGAAAGGCCGGCCGGCTCCGCCTGACTTGCTCAAATGCCAACGCAGGGCGATGTACCCGCTGTCGAGGGTGGTCAGGGTCATGACCAAAAGCGCCACCACATAAGCGCCAAAGGCCAACGGATGGAGGGAGGCCAGACCCCAGAGAAACCGGGTCACGCCGTCTTCCCCGTACGCCAACCCGTCGATGCCCTGCCGCATCGGAGCCGCGCCCATCTGGCCGGTCACCCAGAGGGCCAGGGTTCCGTGAGCCAGCAGAAGGAGAAAGAAGAGAGAGCCTCCAAACAGATAACTGAGGAGGGGTGATTTCCCCTCCCGCTGGATCTGGATCGCCCGTTGCCACTGCTGCAGATCGAGCCAAGGTCCCAAGGTCAACCCGACGCAGATCGGAATGGCGTAGCCCCAGAAATTCAAACCCATGAAAGGATTCGCCCCAGTCATCATGGGTTTGTCATTTCCGATGGAAGGAAGTTGCAGGGCGAGAACCGCCATGGCGGCCAGGGCGATCAGCCCCATGATCCCGTGGCTGAATTTGATCCGCCGGATATCGAACTCCTCTCCAAACAGGGTGGCCGCCGCCAAAATCACCAAAATGGTTAGAAGAAGATAGAGGCCGGACGGTTCGAGACCGAGCGGCTGCCATCCATACCGGACCAAGGCAAAAACGGTCAGGGTGATCGCGAGGATCTGATAAAGAAAAAAGACCAGACGATAGGGGCGCGACCAGTTGGCGAAGAAAGAGCCCAACGCATCCGGTCCGTTGCCGGCGCGCCGCGCGATGAGCTGGGTCAGGCCGCCAAAAACCATCAAACCGAGAGCGTTGGGGATCGCAAAGG
Source organism: Methylacidiphilales bacterium (assembly GCA_040397305.1). Lineage (GTDB taxonomy): Bacteria > Verrucomicrobiota > Verrucomicrobiia > Methylacidiphilales > Verrucolacustridaceae > Verrucolacustris. The sequence goes on from JBBAWG010000005.1 coordinate 25,388, forward strand.
TCAGGAGCCCAAAAAGCCCGTACTGCAGGGAGAACTGAACACTAAAAAATAGGCCTAACCCCCACATCCAGGATAGCGCCACCGAATTTCCCCAAAGAAAGTTCATCGAAGGGTAATCCTAACTTCCCGGGAACATGCTTCAAGCCCCAGAAGGTCGGCCTATTCGTAGATCCTCTTGTGTTGGATCGGGATGCTCTAACCCCTCAACGAGGCGGGTTGGGACAACCCGCCCTACCTACTCAAGGATTTTAGGTTCACCCGCTTTCACTTGGTTCGGGCGGGTGAAGGTCTTGCGCCCCGTAAGACCCGCCGCCGCGCCATCCTAGTTACGCCTCCGGCGGGAAAACTCTCCTGAGCGGGCGAAGGGATTAGTCCCCAAAAAAAACCACCCCGACTTATCCTTTTCTTCCCTCTGGGATAGGTAGCGGTTCACCCGCTTTCACTTCGTTCGAGCGGGCGAAGGGATTCGAACCCTCGACATCAACCTTGGCAAGGTTGCACTCTACCAACTGAGTTACGCCCGCGATTAGAGAAATTATCCTCCCGCCAAGCCCCCGGCGCAACCCTATTTCCCCGCCTTAAATCTCCACTCTTGGGCCCGCCTGATCGGCACAGGTCTCATGGATTCTCACCCCGGACCGTCCCACCTTGCGCAAAGCCTCCTCCATGGCCTTCCGGGCGAGTTCCGGCCGGTTGCAGTCTTCACTGATATGCCCGAGAAAAAGCTCCCGTAACTCCGCGCCCGCCACTTCCTCCACCAGTTTCGCAGCCGCCCCGTTGGAAAGGTGACCGTGCCGGGCTGAAATCCGCTGTTTGACCGACCACGGCCTCTTCTCCTCCTCCCGCAACATCGCCTCGTCATAGTTCGATTCCAGCACGAGGGCCGCACACCCCCTTAACCTCTCCACCACCAACCGCGTCACAAACCCCAGATCGGAAATGAGGCCGATGCGCGCCGTCCCCGCCGTCACCCGCAGCCCGATCGGCTCCGCCGCATCATGCGGAACCGGGAAGGTTTCCACCCGGAAAGCACCGATTTCGAGCTGGGCCCCTGCCTCGAAAGACCTCCACTCCGCCGTGGCCACATGGGGCTCCAACGCATCCTTGGTCCCGTGGGAGGCATAGACCGGTACTTTTCTTTTTTTAAGAAAGGTCTTCAGGCCGGATGAGTGATCCCCGTGCTCATGAGTCAGCACCACCCCCAGCAACTCCGCTCCGGCTGCCCCCGTCTCTTCCATCCGCATCTCCAGCTGCTTGGCACTGAGCCCGGCGTCCACCAGCAAGGCAGCCCCCCGGTGCTCCAAATGAAGGGCATTTCCCCTGCTTCCGCTCCCGAGGATGGTCAAAATCGCATCGGCCATGAAGTCTTTTGCCTTTTTTCAGCCCGACCCCAATCCCAAAATCCACCCTATGTCGATTTCCCTGCAGACTGGCCTACGGCAAACCACCACCATCTCGCCGCAGGTTCAGCAATCCCTCCAGTTGCTCCAGACCCCGGCCTTGGAGTTGCAGAACCTTCTCCAATCAGAACTCCAGACCAACCCGGTGCTGGAGGAAGAAACTCCTCAGGCCGAGCTGGCCGAAACCCCTTCAACCGAAACCGAGGACGAAGAGACGCCGGGGCCGGATACCGACTGGCCCGTCGCATCCGCGCGACCGGATCGCCCTAAGCTCGATGCCAAGCAAGCTTTTCTCGAGTCCACCATTCGCCCGGAATCTTTGTCAGAGCATCTCGAGTCCCAACTGGCTTTAACCTCGGCCCACGCCGAACTTCGCGCCACGGCTTTGGAAATCATCGGCAATTTGGATGAAGACGGCTTTTTGCGGGTGGAACTTCCCGAGATCGCTTCGGCCGCGAAAGTTGGCGTGGAAACCGCCGCCCAGGCGTTGGAACTGGTACAGTCCTTTCACCCGCCAGGGGTCGCCGCCCGCACGTTGCCCGAGGCTTTGCTCTTACAACTCCACGCTCGGGGCCGGAACGACTCTTTGGAGGCCCGCATCGTTCGGGAACATTTCGATCTCCTCGGCAAAAGGAAGTTTACCGAAATTGCCGCCGCCCTCTCCGTTCCGGTTGACTCCGTTCTGGCTGCCTCCGAGGCCATCGCCCGCCTCTCCCCCCGCCCCGGTGCGGCTTATGCCCCCGACCGCCCCGATCTGGTGGTTCGCCCCGAGGCCAATTTTGCCCGGGACGATGGACGCTGGGTCCCCCAATTGGAGGGAGATCTTCTGCCCCGGCTCCGGATCAGCGATCTCTACAAGGATCTGCTCGGGGACGGTTCCGCCGACGAGCAGACCCGCACCTACCTCAAGGAACGAATCCGCTCCGCCCGCTTTCTGTTGCAGGCGCTCGAGCGTCGCCAACAGACCCTGCAAAAACTTTTGGAGGTGATCGCCCGGCGGCAGGCCGACTATTTTGAAGAAGGACCCGCGGCGCTTCACCCCCTCACCATGACTGATGCCGCCGCCGAAATCGGGGTTCACGAGACCACCGTCAGCCGCGCAGTCGCCAACAAATACGTGCGCACGCCTTTCGGCGTGGTGCCGCTCCGCTTCTTTTTTGCCACCGCCGTCGGCGGGGAGGACGGCCAAGGCCCGGCCGTGGCCAACACCAGCGCCAAGGAGATCCTCGCGGAAATCGTTGGCCGGGAAAATCCTTCCCAACCTTACTCGGACGCGACCTTGGAGGAGCTCCTCAAGGAGCGGGGTATTCCGGTGGCCCGGCGCACCATCGCCAAGTACCGTTCCGAGCTGGGCATCCTGCCCACGCACCTCCGGCGCAAACGTTGACCTCTCTCCGCGCCCTTCCGGCGGTTTTTTCCCTCGGCCTGCAACAGCAGCTGGCTTATCGCTGGAACTACGTTCTCCGCTCACTCTTCAGCGCACTTCCTTTGCTGGTTTCGTGGGTCTTCTGGGGCGCAGTTTTCCAGGGGCGGGAGAGGGTGGGCAACTACACCTTCGCCGGCATCCTCACGTACTACGCGGTGATGCTGGTGGTGGAGGCGATCTGCCAGCCTTCCGACGACGATTTCCAGATCTCACGGGAAATCCGCGAGGGCATGCTCAATCCAATTCTCCTGCGCCCCCTTCCTTACGGTCTCTATCGGGGAGCCCTGTTTGCGGCAGGACGCTGCGCCTACCTCGTCGCCGCCCTGATCCCCGTCTCCCTCTGCCTTTTCATACTTTCCCGGGCAGTGGACCTTGAACTGACCAACCTCAATCTCGTCCACGGGATTCCGGCCCTGCTGGGCGCTGCTCTTCTCCAGTTCAGCCTCACCCTCTGCCTTTCCCTGTGCGCGTTCTGGCTGCTCGATGTCAGCGCCCTGATCTTTTTGGTCTACGCCCTTGAGTTTCTCGCCGGCGGCCATGTCTTTCCTCTTGATCTGCTGCCCGCCCCGCTCTTCGCCGTGGTACGCCTCCTTCCCTTTGCCTACGAATACTGGTTCCCGGCGGCGGCCCTGTGCGGAACCCTGACCGAAGGAGCGTGGAAAGCCGGCCTCTGTCTCCAGTACGGCTGGGCTTTTCTCTTTCTTGTTCTCGCCCATTTCATCTGGAAAGCCGGCCTCCGGCGTTACACCGCCGCCGGCGGCTGAAGAAAAGTGAAGCTCCTCCGTCTTTGGCTGTTGCAGGTCCGCTACGCCGCCACCCGGGAACTGATGTTCCGCGCGAGTTTCTTTGTCTGGGTGGCGGTGGAGTTGGCCTGGTTTGTTCTCCAGCTCGCCTTTGTCGGGGTGATCTACCACCACGTGGACGAAGTGGCCGGCTGGAGCCGGAATGAAATGATTGTGCTGGTCGCCACGAATCAGCTGGTCATCCAGATCTTCACCGCTTTTCTCATGCCCGGCCTGACCAAACTTCCCGAACTGGTCCGCACCGGGAAACTCGACTTTGTCCTGCTCAAGCCGGCACCCCCTCCGTTTCTGGTCAGCACCTCCCATCTGGAAATCGGCCCGCTCGCCAACGGGGCCATCGCGGCGGTGGTTCTGGCCGGTGCCGTCCAGGGATTGGACCTACACCCCTCGCTGGCGGAACTGGGATCCTATCTCGCCCTGGTTTTCGCCGGACTCCTGGTTCACTACGCGGTCCTGATGGCCCTGGTCTCCCTGACCTTCTGGATCATCCAGGCGGAATCGGTTCTGCTGGGTTACTACACGATCTTCCATGTGGCCCGAATTCCCCGCGAAGCTACCTCCGGTTGGTTCCGGATCGCCTTTACTTTTGCGATCCCGCTTCTTCTGGTGGCGAATGTCCCCGCCTCGACCCTGATTCGGGGAATGGAACCCGGTCCGATTCTTCTTTTTCTTCTCTCCAGCGGGGTGGTGGCTGTTTTGGCCACGCTATTTTTCCTTTTAGGGCTCCGCCGGTATCAGAGTGCTTCCAGTTGAGGCGGGGGGCGGTTTCCCGCTAGGCTGAAAGACTATGTCCGCCACCGTCCGCCTCCCTGCTGCTGGCCGGCTTCCCGAGACCGTCCGCACCCTGCGCCGCCTCGGCATCCGTCTTTCTCCTGAAGCACCCCTCACCATCGCTCCCTATCCCTCTGCCGCATCGTCCTACATTCCTAGGAAAGTGGGACAATCAAAAGGGCCCGGCCCTCTCCTCGTTCCGGACTCCACCTCCCCTGCCCGTACGCTCGCCCTCCTCCGCAAACTCGGCGCTTCCTCCGCCGGTCCCTTCTTCGCCGCCGGTAAAGCCGGGCAGATCAACGCCGCCCTCTTCGCCGCTGCCTGCCTCGCCCACCGTGACCCCAAAACCCGCCGGGCTCTCGACCGCTTCCGCGCCCGCCAGACCTCCTCCGTCCCTTTACGCCCCTAGCTCATCCACCCCACTTAAACTTAATCTTAAACTTAAACTAACAACGTGACTCCCCGCCCCAATCCCTACATCGAGGAACTTGTCCCGTACGAGCCGGGCCGCCCCATTTCCGATGTCGCCCGCGAATACGGCCTCGAAACTTCCCAGATCGCCAAGCTCGCCTCCAACGAAAATCCGCTCGGCCCCTCCCCCCACGCCCTGCAGGCCATTCGTGACGAGCTACCCCACACTCACCTCTACCCGGACGGCGCCGGCCTCGCCCTGCGCGACGCCATCGCCAAAGCCCACGGCCTCACCCGCGACCATGTTGTCCTCGGCTGCGGCTCCAACGAGATCATCGAGTTCTGCTACCACGCCTTCACCCGCCCGGGAGAAGGCAAGGTCCTGGCCTCGGCCTACGCCTTCGCTGTGTACGGTCTCATGGCCAAACTTTTTGGCGTCCCTTTTGAAGAGGTTCCAGATCGCGACTTCCACCATGACCTCGCCGGATTCGTCGCCCGCCTCTCCCCCGAAGTGCGCCTCACCTTCCTCGCCTCACCCAACAATCCCACCGGCACCCGCATCCCCAACGCGGAGCTCGCCGCTTTTGTCGAAAAGTTTCCCGCCGGCCCCCTCCTCGTCCTCGACGAGGCCTACTACGAATTTCTCCCCGAACCCCCTCCGTCCGTCCGTTGGGTCAAGGAAGGCCGGCCTGTGGTCGTCCTCCGCACCTTCTCCAAAGTCCAGGGCCTCGCGGGACTCCGCATCGGCTATGGCCTGGCGCGGCCTGACATCGCCGCCGTTCTCCAGAAATCCCGCCAACCCTTCAACACCTCCTCCCCCGCCCAGGCTGCCGCCCTCGCCGGCTTGGCTGACACCGAGCACGTTCGCAAAACAGTCACCCTTACCCTCACGGGGCTCGAGCGCCTTGAGGCCTTCCTGAAAAAACTCGGGCTTCGCTTCATCCCGGGCACGGCCAATTTCGTCATGGTCGAGGTCGGGGACGGCGATGCCGTTTTCCGGGAACTCCAGAAACGCGGGCTCATCGTTCGTCCGCTCCGCAGCTACCGCCTCCCGACCTGGATTCGCATCTCCATTGGGACCCCCGAGCAGATGGCCCGCCTCGAGGAGGCCCTGCCCCGCGTGCTGGCCGGTCAGAAATGAAGCCAGCCAAGATTTCCGTTCTCGCCCCTGGACTGATCGGCGGCTCGGTGGCCCTCGCGGTGACCCAGAAGTTTCCCGAGGCCTCCCTCTTGATCTGGTCGCGAAAAAAAGAATCCCTGGCTCCGATCCAAAAGGTGTTGCCCAAAGCCCAAACCGGAACCGACCTTTCTGCCGTGGCCGGTTCCGACCTCGTCATCCTCGGCGCTCCCGCTTCGGTCCTTGCCTCCTTAGTTCAGTCCCTGCTTCCCCATCTCTCCGCCAAAACACTCGTCACGGACGTAGCCAGCGTCAAAGCCCCGGTGGAGAAAGAAATTGCCCCTCTCCTCGCCGGCCGCGCCCGCTGGATCGGCTCCCACCCCATGGCCGGTTCGGAAAATGCCGGCTTCTCTGCCGCCCGCGCTGATCTTTTTCAGGGTGCTCCCGTGATTCTTACCCCCGGCCAACAGACTCCGGCAGACACCATCCAGGATGCAGCCGGATTTTGGCAGGCCCTCGGCGGCCGCATCCTCCAGCTTGATCCCGCAGAGCACGACCGTCAGGTCGCCCGCATCAGCCATCTTCCCCACGCGGTAGCCGCCGCCCTGGTCCTCGCCGCGGGAAAATCGGGCCTAGCCTTGGCCGGCCCCGGCTACCGCGACACCACCCGCGTCGCCGCCGGCTCCTCTGCCCTGTGGGCCGAAATCCTGCTCGGCAACCGGGGCGAAATCCTTTCGGCCCTCAGGGAATTCCGCACAGGGCTGCAGGATCTCGAGACTTCCCTGGAAAAACAGGATGCCCCGGCCTTGGCAAAGTTTTTGGATGAAGCCGCCAAAATCCGGCGCAATCTTGCCCGCTCATGAGCCAGCTGGAAATCCGCCCGCTCCGCAAGTTGGAGGCTGAATTCTCCGTCCCCGGGGACAAAAGCATCTCCCACCGCGGCATTATGTTCGGGGGTCTCGCCCACGGCACCACCCGCATCCGCGGATTTCTTCCCGGGGAGGACTGCCTCTCCACGCTCCATGCCTTCCAGGCCCTAGGCTGTCGGGTGGATCGAGTCTCGCCCGATGAGGTGGTCATGGAGGGACGAAACGGCCAGCTTCTGGCTCCCGCCGAACCGATCGACTGCGGCAATAGCGGCACCACCATGCGCCTGCTCGCGGGCATCGTGGCGGGCCAACCCTTCACTACGCGCCTGTTTGGGGACGCTTCCCTCAGCCGCCGCCCCATGGCCCGCATCGCCGAACCCCTGCGCCTGTTCGGCGCCGAAATCCTTTGCGAGGGAAGCGGGGATCGCCCTCCTGTGACGATCCGGGGCAAACAGCTGCAGGCCATCCACTACAAGAGCAAGGTCGCCAGTGCCCAGGTGAAGTCGTGCGTGCTTCTCGCCGGGCTCCAGGCCCAAGGCAAAACCGACTTCTCGGAACCCACCCTCTCCCGTGACCACACGGAAAGACTCCTGCCTGCCTTCGGGGCCACTTTCCGGAGGGAAAAAAATCACCTTATCCTCCACGGCCCCCAGCGGCTGGAGGGAACCGACCTGGAAGTGCCGGGCGATTTTTCCTCAGGGGCGTTTTGGATCGTCCTCGCCGCTGGACTCCGCGGATCGAAACTCACCCTTCGTCGGCTCGGCCTGAATCCCACCCGCACCGCCCTGCTCTCTGCCCTGCTCCGGATGGGCGCCGGCATCGTGGAGAAAGTGGAAGAACCCCTACCCGAACCGATGGGCACCGTGTACGTGGAAGGCGGCACCGAACTGCGCGCCACCACGGTTGGCGGCAAGGAGATCCCCGCCTTGATCGACGAAATCCCCATCCTCACCGCCGCCGCCGCCCTCGCCAAAGGCATTACGGAAATTAAGGATGCGGAAGAGCTTCGCCATAAGGAGAGCGACCGCCTGGCCGTGATGGCGAAAAATCTGCGCCTCTTCGGGGTGCCGGTGGAAGAACGTCCGGACGGTCTGGCCATCGAGGGTGGTCGCTCCCTGGTCGGCGCCGAGGTGGAAAGCCACGGGGATCACCGAATTGCCATGTCCTGCGCGATTCTCGGACTCCTCGCGAAAGGCAAAACTCTGGTCAAGGACACCGACTGTATCGAGACGAGTTACCCTGGCTTTGCCAAACAGATCGCCTTGCTCCAGGAACTGGGACGCTAGGCATGCTGCATCCGGTCATCTGCATCGACGGTCCGGCCGCCTCCGGCAAAAGCACGGTCGCCCGCCTGGTTGCCAAGGATCTCGGTTTTGTTTACGTCGACACCGGAGCCATGTACCGGGCTTTCACGTTTCTCACCTTGGAAGCCGGTCACGACCCCACTTCCCGCGAACGCATTCGGCAACTTCTCCGCAAGGTAGATTTCCAAGCAACCATCCATCAGGGGGAAATTCAACTGCATGAAGGCGGCAGGGATCTGGGGCCACACACGCGCCTGCCGGAGGTGAACGCGGCCGTGTCCCCGGTCTCCGCCCTGCCGGAACTTCGGGAATATTTGGTGAATGTGCAGCGGAAGCTTCGTCTTTCCGCCCCGCTCGTCATGGAAGGACGGGACATCGGCACTGTCGTCTGCTCCGACAGTCCTTATAAATTTTTCATCGATGCCTGCCCCAAGGTCCGGGCCGCCCGGCGCCAAAAGCAGGGAGAGCGCGATGATCTGGCCGCCCGGGACAAGCTCGACTCCTCCCGCTCCGCCGCGCCCCTCCTACGCGCGGCCGACGCCAAACTTTTGGACAGCGGTCACCACGATGCCCGCACTCTGGCCGACCTGATCGTGCACGAAGTTCGCTCCCGTCTCTCCCCCGCGCCGTCCGTTCCATGAAAGTCTGTCCGTTCTGGTTTCACTGCTGTCGTCTTTTTTCCTTCTTCTTCTTCCGGACCTTTCACTCCATGCGCAGCCGGGGGGTGGAGTCCCTGCCTCCCGGACCTCTGATCCTTGCCCCCAACCACGCGAGCTACTTCGATCCGCCTGCCGTGGGTTGCAATGTCCCCCGCGTGACGTACTACCTCGCGCGCCACACCCTTTTTGCCCCTCCGATCGGATCCTGGCTCCTTCCCTCCATCGGCTCCATCCCCGTCAATCAAAACTCCCCCGGCCCCTCCTCCCTGAAGAACATTTTTGAAGTCCTGAAAAACAAGGGAACGTTGGTTCTTTTTCCCGAAGGAGCACGTACGATGGACGGCGACCTGGGCAAAGCCGAGCCCGGGATCGGCCTGATCGCCGCCCGCACCGGCACTCCGGTGGTGCCGGTCCATATCATCGGCAGTCGGGATGCCCTGCCCCGTGGAGGAGGGTGGCGCCCCTTTCGCCCCATCCACGTGGTCTATGGCCAGCCCATGCGCTTTTCCGGCGACCCGAAAAACCGGGAGGACTATCAGAAATTTGCGGACGAAATCATGTCCGCCATCGCCAATCTCAAAGACTTTTAAAAAACCCGACGGACGGCAGCGAAATGGGCACCTGGCCCCCCAAGGGCCCCTCCATGAATCAGGGCCAGACCCCTAAAAACCTAAGTCCAAAGCTTGTCGATTCCCCGCCTCACGGCCGCGAACATCTCGTCGATCTGAGGTTCGGTGATCACGAGCGGCGGCGAAAAAGCCAGCAGGTCGCGGATGCCGCGTACAATGGCCCCTTCGCTCCGGACTTTGGCCGCTCCCAGGATCCCGAGATTCATTCCTGGCTTGAGATCCTTTCTTCCGCCTTTGGGCAACAGCTCCATCGCCCCGATGAGACCCAATCCACGCACCTCCCCCACCGCCGGATGCCCAACAAACTCCTGCAGCTTCTTTTGGAAATAGGGCCCGGTCTTCTCCTTGGTCCGCTCCACCAACTTCTCCTTCTCGATGATGTCGAGGTTCGCGAGCGCGGCGGCGGCCGACACCGGATGGCCGGTGTAGGTAAATCCGTGGGCGAAGTAACCGCCCTTCATCAGCGCCTCGGCAATCGGCTGGGCGACCATCGTCGCCCCCATCGGGATGTAGCCGCTGGTCAGTCCTTTGGCCAAAATCATCAGATCGGGCTGCAAGTCCCACATCTCACTCAGAAACCAGCAACCCATCCGCCCGAAGCCGCTGATCACTTCGTCTGTCACAAACAGCATGTCGTACTCGCGGGCGAGTTTTCGCATCGCTGCCAGATATCCCGGCGGCGGCACGATGACCCCGCCCGCTCCCTGCACTGGCTCCAGAATCATGGCCCCAATCGTTTCCGGCCCCTCCTTCTCAATGAGCTTCCTCGTCTCGGCCACACACTCCTGCCCGTAGGCTTCCGCATCCTTTTCCCGTCCGACCGCGTAGGCGTACGGAGCCGGGGCATGAAGGAATCCGGGCAAAGGCAGCCCAAAAGGCTGCTGACAGTTGGGCAGGCCGGTCATGCTGGCTGTGGCCAGCGTCACCCCGTGGTAGGCGTAGTTGCGGGTGAGAATTTTCGTCCGGTTCGGCTTGCCCTTGAGGATTTGATATTGCCGGATGATCTTGAGTCCGGTCTCGTTGGCCTCAGAGCCGGAGTTACTGAACACCGCATACTTTAGCTGGCCGGGCGCCATTCTTCCCAGCCGGTCCGCCAGCAAAACCGCCGCCTCGGTGGTGGTGTTGAAAAAGCTGGGATAATAGGAGAGTTCCCGGATCTGCTTGGATACCGCGTCCGCGATCTCCTTGCGTCCGTAACCGACGTTGACGCACCACAGCCCCGCGAGTCCGTCCAGCAACTTACCCTCTTCCCCATACAGATAAATTCCCTCCCCGCTGGTGATGACATGGGTGCCCGTGGGGTGCATCGCCGCATGATCCGTGAAAGGGTGCAGGTGATGCGCCCGATCCATCTGGCGGAGCTCTTCCAGTCGCGCAGCCGATAGTTTTTCGTGCATGCCCCAACTTACTTCGAAAACCCGCTTTTCGCCAGCCCCCGCCTTTTCCCCGCTGGCATCCCGCCCGACCCCGTGCAAAATAAAGGCATGGTCATCGGCGTGCCCAAGGAGATTAAGACGCAGGAAGCCCGGGTGGCTCTGCTTCCCTCCGCCGCCTACCAGCTGATCCAACGCGGCCACAAGGTCCTCGTGGAGAAGAATGCCGGCATCGGCTCCGGCTATCCCGACCAGGAGTACGAGCAGGCCGGGGCCAAGATTGTCCCGGAGCACGCCGACGCCTTCTCCGCCGAACTGGTGGTGAAAGTAAAGGAGCCTCTGACCTCAGAGTTCAGCTTGCTCCGGAAAAATCAGATTCTCTTCACCTACCTGCATCTGGCCGCCGACCTCAAACTCACCGAAACCCTCCTGAACTCCGGCGTCACCGGCGTGGCCTACGAGATGGTCTCCCAGGGACGCCGTCTCCCTTTATTGGAGCCGATGTCGGAAATCGCCGGGCGCATGTCCGTCATCGTCGGAGCCTACTTCTTGGCGAAGAACCGCGGCGGCAGCGGGGTGTTGCTGGGCGGGGTCCCCGGCGTCCTTCCGGGTCGGGTCGTCGTCATCGGCGGCGGCACTTCCGGCATCAACGCCGCCCGGATGGCCACCGGTCTGGGGGCGGACGTCACCATCCTCGAGGTGGATCTCGAACGGATGCGTTTTCTCGATATCACGATGCATACCGCCCACACCCTCTTCTCCAACCAGGCCCACCTCGACGAACTCTTGCCGCATGTGGATCTGCTGATCGGCGCGGTGCTGATCCCGGGCGCCAAAGCCCCCAAGCTCGTCAACCGCGGCATGCTCCGCCGCATGCGCCCAGGCAGCGTTTTCGTGGATATCGCCATCGACCAGGGCGGTTGCTCGGAAACCTCCCGCCCCACCACCCACGATGAGCCCATTTATGTCGAGGAAGGCGTGGTGCACTACTGTGTCGCCAACATGCCCGGGGCCTACGCCCGCACCGCCACCCAGGCGCTCACCAATGTCACCTACCCTTTCGTCGAGCTGATCGCAGACCAAGGTCTGGCCGGCGCCTGCCAACGGCAACCTGGCCTCCTCACCGGCATCAGCATCCAGAACGGGAAGTTGACCTGCCCGGCGGTGGCCGCCGCCCACAAACTTCCGCACCAGGCCCCCGCCTTCGTTTGATCCGCGCTCCCAAGCTCATCCCCGAAGATCTCTCCCCCGGAGACCAGCGCTCCGCCTCGGCCGATCTCGGGGGCATTCAGTTTCATCTGATTGAATCCGCGCAAGATCCCCTCTTTCCGCGCGCCTTCGACAAACTCACCGAGCTGTTCGGCCCCCGCAACGAGATGGAAACCCTTCCGGTGATCACCCACCGCTTGGGTTGGAACACCCAATCTCCTCAAGCCGGCAAACCTCTCTTCCACTACGCCATGATTTTGGCGCTGGATCCCCAGGACCAAATCGCCGCCGTGCGCGACTACACCGCCATCGTCCACGCCCCGCCGGAACGCGCCGCCTGTACCGTCCATCTCTCCCATCTGTGGGTGGATCCCACGCGCCGCCGCTCCGGCCTCGCCGGCTGGATGCGGGCGTTTCCGGTGCAAACCGCCCGCACCCTGCTCCACCGGGCCCGGCACGCCCTCCATGCCCCCATCACCTTGGTCGGCGAAATGGAGTTGCCGGATCAGAAAGACGAGGCCCGCATGGTCCGGCTCATTGCCTACGAGAAAGCCGGCTACCTCAAGGTCGACGCCAAGGTGATGCCTTACTTCCAGCCGGACTTTCGTGATCCCGCCGAGATCGACACCAGCGGCCGGCACGAGTTTATCCCCATGACCCCGATTCTTCGCCGTGTCGGGCACGAGGCGGAGAAGTCCGCCCCTGCCTCGGAACTTCGCGCCATGATTCGCGACCTCTATGCGATGTACTCCGACACGTTCCGCCCCGCCGACATGGACCCGCTTTGGAAGAACTGGAAGGCTTACCCCGACGGCCCGGTTCCGATACCTTTAATCCCACCCACCCAGGTATGATCGAAGCCTTTCATCACCCCGGACAGGCCGCCGCCATCGGCAACCACACCATGCCGATGGAAAAGTTCCAGCTGGTCGCCGATCGCGTGGCCCAAATGGAGGGCGTGCGCCTCCTCCGGCAGGAACCCGTCACCCGGAACGATCTCCTCCGTGTCCACACGGACAACTACATTCACGCCATGGAGACGGGAAAACCCAAGCCCCTCGCCGAATCGCAAAAATTTCCGTGGGTGCCCGGACTGTATGAATCGGTCCGCCTGACGAATGGGGCGGTGGTTGCCGCCGCCAAGTCCGCTCTGGCCCACGGCATCGGTGCCGCCATCGCCAGCGGCTTTCATCACTCCTGCGCCGATCATGGGGAGGGCTTTTGCACCTTCAACGGCCTCATCGTCGCCTTGGAGAAGCTCCACCAGGCCGGCACCCTCCGCACGGCCGCCGTGCTCGACCTCGACCTCCATTACGGCAACGGCACCGCCCAGCTCATTCAGGACCGGCCTTGGATCCGTCAGCTTTCCATCTATGGGAACGACTACTGGAACAACGTCTGCTTCCGGGAGGTTACCGAGAAGAAGCATCCGGACGGTCCCAACCATCTTTCCGTCGCCCTGCCTGCCAAGTCAGACGGGCCCCACCTGCTCGAAGTGCTGGAACAAAATCTCCCTTGGCTTCTCCAGCCGGCACCTCCCGATCTTCTGATCTTCCAGGCAGGTGCCGATCCCCTCCGGGACGATCCCTACTCCCCTCTGGATCTGGGCGCCGCTGACTTGGAAGCCCGCGATCGCCATGTCTTTTCCTTCTTCCGGCGACACGGCGTGCCGGTGGCGTGGACCCTCGCCGGGGGCTACACTCGCCCCGTGGAGAAAGTCGTCACCGTGCATGTCGGCACCTTCCGGGCGGCCCTCGATATCCATGGCCGCTGACCCCAAAGCCTGGCGCAACGCCAATCCGGCCGATCTCTCCGATCTGCTGCCGGAGATTCAGGCCACCCTGCCGGAAACCGTTCTCGCGGCGGCGGCGGCCGCAGCCGAGGGCTGGGCAGAAAGTCCGCTGACGGAAAGAATCCAACGGCTCCGCTCCGCCCAGAAAATCCTCCAGGCCCACCAGGAAGAGTTGGCGCAGGGTGTCTGCCGGGAGATCGGTAAGCCCATCACCGAGTGCCGGGCCGAAGCCGCTGCCCTTGTGACCAAGATCGATTTTGCCATTTCCGATGCGGAGCGTTTTCTCGCCGAAGAAAAGCCGGTCGATGCCCCGAACCCCAGCCGGATCCGGCAACGCTCCCGCGGCCCCAGCCTCGTCATCGGCCCTTTCAACTGGCCGCTCCATCTCAGCCACGGCCCCTCCACCGCACACCTTCTCGCCGGCAATCCGGTCATCCTCAAGCCATCCCCCATGGCCCCGGTTGTCTCCGCCCGGTACATGGCCCTGATGTCTCCCTTGTTCCCTCCCGGCGTGTTCCAGATCGCCCAAGGCGGGACCGAATTAGCCCGGACGCTTTGTTTCGACCGCCGCATCCGCTCCATCGTCTTCACCGGATCCGTGCCAGCGGGCCGTGGACTCCTGGCGGAAATTACGGCCTTGGACCCAACCAAGGATGTTGCGCTGGAGCTCGGCGGCAAAAACGCCTCGGTGGTTCTGGGCGATGCCGACCTTGTCCGGGCGGCGCAAATGGTGGCCGAGGCGGCCTGCCTCACCACCGGCCAACGCTGCAACGCCACCTCCCGCGTCCTGGTCGACGCCCAAGTTTGCACCCTTTTCGCCAAGGAACTTTCCGCCGCCATCGCCCCCTTTCGACCGGGCTGGCCGGCCGAGGAGAAGACCAAGCTGGGGCCGCTCGTGAATGCCGGCTCTGTCGAGCGCTACCGTTCCGCCCTCACCGCCCCGGCCGGCGTCAAATTTCTGGAGCCGGGGAAAGTGCATGCGGAATGGAACGGGCGCCGGGGTTATTATGTCGAGCCTTGTGTCCGGCTCTGGCCGTCCGCCTCCGCCTTTCTCGCCAACCCCGGCTCCCAGCAGGAGTTTTTCGCCCCCGTCATCGATCTGGTTCCCGTCGAAAGCACGGAGGCAGCCATCGCCGCGCATAATGCCGTGCCGTTCGGCCTCTCCGCTTCCGTCTTCACCACCTCACGCCAAAGCTTCGAGCACTTCTCCAACCATCTCCATGCCGCCAATATCTACGCGAACCTGCCCACCACGATGTCCCCCTCCGCCTTGCCGTTTGGCGGTTGGGGTGAATCCGGCAATCGCCATCCCGGCGGCCGCGGCCTCATCCGCTTCGCCGCCGATGAACAGGTCCTCCAGGAAGCCCCGGATTCTCTAAATTGAACTTTAGGTAAGGCGACCCGTCCCTTGGTCGCCTCTTTGAATCTTCCACAGTCCGCGAGGCGGGCTGGAAACATCCCGCCCCACCTGCCCGCCAGATTTCCTTGCCCCATTCGGGGGTCAGGTCTGATGATATCCCGACGATGGTTGCCGAATCCGCCCGCACCTGGGGTTGGCAAATGCCGGACGGGCCCACCTTGGTCCGCTGGTTGGGCGGAGGCTGGACGGCCCTGGTCTTCGCCTTCCTTTATCTCCCCATTGTCCTGCTTGTCGTTTTCTCGTTTAACGAGACCAAGTCCGGTTTCCACTGGGAAGGGTTTACCCTTAAATGGTACGAGGCTCTCTTCAGTAACCGCGTTCTCCTCCACGCCTTCGGCAACAGCCTGCTGATCGGGGCCGCCTCCACCATCCTCGCCACGGTGCTGGGCACCTTGGGCGCCTGGATGCTCTACCGCTACCGCTTCTCCATCCACCGGACGTTGGAGGCCTTTATTTTTGTGCCGATGATCATGCCGGAAATCCTCATGGGGGTAAGTCTGTTGGTTCTCTTCGTGATCCTGAATTTCCACCTCGGGTATCTCACCGTGATCATTGCCCACGTGACCTTCACCTTCCCTTTTGTCCTCGTGGGCATGCAGGCCCGTCTCCAAGGCATGGATCCGGCCCTGGAAGAGGCGGCCATGGACCTCGGCGCCACTCCTTGGCAGGCCTTCCACAAGGTGATTCTCCCGTACTTGATGCCGGCGATCGCCTCGGGAGCGCTGCTGGCCTTCTCGCTCTCCCTCGACGACTACATTGTCACGGTCTTCATCACCGGGGCCGAATCCCAGACCCTGCCACTCAAGGTCTATGGTATGGTCCGGGTGGGCCTGAATCCCCAGCTGAATGCCTTGTCTGCGCTGGGAATCCTCCTCACCATTGTTCTCGTGTTTGCCAGTGAGCGTTTGAAACAACCCACGAAAGGAAACTAACCCATGAAAACCCTCCGTAACCTCACCCTCCTTGTGTTGCCGTTTCTCTTGGCCGCCTGTGGCGGCGGCTCCAAAACGGCCGAAACTGCCGGAACCTCCAACGAGGAGAAAAAACTCAATATCTTCTGCTGGGCGGAATATATCCCCCAGGCCGTCCTCGACGGCTTTACCAAGGAGACCGGCATCCAGATCTCCGTGGAAAACTACGCCTCCAATGAGGAGCTGATCGGCAAGCTCCTCGCGGGCGGCGGCAAATATGACCTGATCCAACCCAGCGAGTATGCCATTGAGGTTCTCATCAAGGACAACCAGCTGGTTCCGCTCAACCAGGGAGCCCTCACGAATCTCGGGAACCTGGCCCCCGAGTTCCGCAGCATGGCGTTCGATCCCGGCAACAAGTACTCCGTGCCCTTCATGGCCGGCTTCGTGGGCATCTGTGTGAACACGGAAAAGGTCAAAACCCCGATCAAGGGATTCGGCGACGTTTTTGTGCCGGCCTTGAAAAACCGCATCGTGTTGCTCGACGACTCCCGGGAAATCGTGAGCTGGGCCTTGGCGGAAGCCGGTCTCGGCATTAACGATGTCAGCCCGGAGAACCTGGCCAAGATCAAGCCTCTCCTCCAGAAATGGCTCCCATTGGTGAAGGTGTACGACTCCGACAGTCCCAAGACCGCCCTCAAGAACGGCGATGTGGACATCGGGGTGGTCTGGAGCGGGGAGGCCGCCATCCTTTACAACGACGATAAAAAGTTCCAGTTCGTCCTGCCGCAAAACGGGGCCCATCTCTTCGTGGACAACATGGCCATCCCGAAGACCGCGGCGCATCCGAAGAATGCCCATCTCTTCATCAATTATCTGCTTCGTCCGGACGTCAGCAAAATGATCTCCGACGAATTCCCCTACTATAATCCCAACAGTGCCGCGCGTTCTCTCCTGAGCCCCGATCAGCTGGCCAATCCCGCCAGCTATCCGCCCGCCCAGGACGTTGCCCGGATGCAGACCTTCAAGGATCTCGGTCAACAGGCCTCGGCCGTGGACGAACTCGTCACGCAGATCAAGGCCGGCGGAAAATAAGTTCCCTTGGGCGGGGCGGCTTTTTCCGACGCAGCAGCCTCCCATCCGGCCTCCTCCAGGGCCGGATGGCGGGCGTGGCTGTTGCTCGCCCCCCTGCTGGTCTGGCTCGGCGTTTTTGTGGCGCTCCCCACCGCCCTGCTGATTCTCACCAGCTTCAGTCAGCGGGATTTTCTCGGACGGGTCGTTTACGACTTCACCTTGGAAAATTACCTCCGCTGTTTTGATACGACCTGGCTGACGATCTTCGGAAACTCCATTCTTTATGCGTTCCTCGCCACGGTCATCTGCGTGGTGGTGGGCTACCCGGCCGCGTACACGATCGGCCGGGCCGCCCCGGGCACGCGCCGCCTCCTGCTCACGCTGGTGATGATTCCGTTTTGGACCAGCTTTCTGATCCGCACCTATGCCTGGATCTCCATTCTCAGTGAGCAGGGTCTCGCCAACAGCCTGCTTCTCTCTTCCCAAATTTTCACCCAACCCCTGCCCATGATGTACACCCCGTTCTCGATCGTGCTGGGCCTGGTCTACAACTACCTGCCCTTCATGATTCTTCCGATCTACACGAGTGTGGAGAAGCTGGATAATTCCCTGGTCGAGGCGGCTTATGATCTCGGTGCCGGACCCGTGCGAGCCTTCTCCCGGGTCATCATTCCGCTGACCAAGCCGGGGATCGCCGCCGGAGCCCTTCTCGTCTTCGTGCCCGCCATCGCCATGTACGCCATCACCACCCTGATGGGCGGAGGCTCCAACCCCACGATCGGCGAGGTCATCCAAAACCAGTTCACCAAGGCCCGTAACCAGCCCTTTGGGGCCGCTTTGGGCGTGTTATTGATGCTCCTGTTTCTTACCTCATTCCTCATCCTCGGCCGAAAAAAAAGCTCAGCTCACACAGTTTAAGCACTCACTTTTGGAAGGGAACGGACGAAGCCAACACCTTGTCTGTCCCAACGAAAGCTTTCTCTTCCGACCCATTCCCAATTTCAACCAACTCTCCGCCCAAGATTCCTAAGCTACTTTTAAATCTCTTTTCCAGTCATCGACTTAAGACTTTCCCGATCGTCTGCGCGGCGGCCTGACTTGCCGCCTCCAGACCACCTAACTACCTTCATAAGTGGGAGACCCCTTGGCGTTGGCTCAGGGTTCCACCTAAAATACTTAACCAATTTACAATCAGGAGGTTGTGACCATGAAAAGCGCCCTAGTGCTTGGGACGGGAGGAGTCGGTTCGGTCATTGGTCAGCGCCTCCATACCTATGACTGTTTCAGCGAGGTGTACCTCGGTGACACGGACACCCAGTTCGCCGAAGCCCTCGCCGCCAAGACCGACAACAGCCGCTTCAAGATCGTTAAGCTTAACGCCACGGATCCCGTCGGCTTGGCTGCCTTCCTGAAAGAGAAGAAGATCTTCATCACGGTCAACGCCTGCCCCAGCCAGGTGAACGACTCGGTCCTCACCGCCTGTGCCGAAGCCGGATCCCACTACATCGACATGGCATCGGACTGCTATGTCCCCCCTGGCGTCAAAAAGTACGGCAAAAGCTCCTTTGAGGCGGAGATCGAAAAATTCGGGGAAACTTTCCAGAAAAAGGACATCGCCGCCATTCTCTCCATGGGGATGGACCCCGGCGCCGTGAACATCTTTGGCCGCTGGGCCGTGGATCGACTGGATATCGCCACCTCCATCCGCGTTCTCGATGCGGACAATGCCGAAATCCGCGGCTACCGCTTCGCCGTCCTTTTCAGCCCCGAGACCCTGTTCGAGGAGCTCGGCGCCGTCCCCTATTATGTGAAGGACGGCCGCATCGTCTCCGGCAAGCCGCTCGAGACCGAGGTGGAAGTCATCCGCTTCCCTGATCCGATCGGACTCATGACCACCTACGCCGTCGCCCACGAGGAGGGCGTCAGCCTCGGCATCTACCCGCCTTTCGTGGCCAAAGGGGTGAACTACTCCGTCTTCAAATACACCCTCTCCGAGAAGGTGGTGAACATCGCCAAATCCCTCGCCCTGCTCGATCTCGACAACTGGCGCAAGATGAAGGTCGATGGCGTCGAGGTCACTCCCGTCCGCGTCGCCACCGCCCGCCTGCCCAAGCCTGCCCAGCTCGGCTCCACCGTCGAAGGTTACTCCTGCGTGGGCACCGAGGTTCGCGGCATGAAGGACGGCGTCCGTACGGAATATTTCGTCTACACCATGGACGATCACCGGGAGACCTACCTCCGCTACGGCTACAGCCTCACCGTTGTCCAAACCGGTCTGCCCCCAGCCCTGATCTGCCGCCTCCTCGCGGAAGGCCGGATCAAGGAGCGGGGCGTCATGATGCCCGAGGCCCTCGATCCTGAGATCATCATGAAAGAGCTCCCCGACGAGGGCATTCCGATCTATGTCGAACAGCGCCGGGTCGAACCCCCCTCCCGCTTCCCCCTTCCCAAAAACAAAAAATAATCTCTGCCTTCGCGCCAAGGTAGGGGGCGGGCTGTCCCAGCCCGCCTCGTTCAAGGATTGAAAACCAAAGGCCTACGAGGCGGCGTAGGGACACGCCGCCCGACCGAATCTTAATCTTCATCTCCCCCTCCAAATCTCTACGCTGAACGGATGTCCGCTGATGCCCTGCTCTCCGGCCTGACCCACATCCACACCCGCGAAGAGTTCGCCAAGAAACTCGCTTCGGGCCGCCCCCTCCGCGTCAAACTCGGCTTTGATCCCTCTGCCCCTGACCTCCATCTGGGCCACGCCCTCGTCCTCGCCAAAGTCCGGCAGTTCCAGGACGCGGGCCATCTCGCGGTCATTATCGTGGGCGACTACACCGCCCGGGTCGGCGATCCCACGGGCCGTTCCAAAACCCGTCCTGCCCTGGAGCCGGAAGTCATCGAACAAAACGCCAAAACCTACACCGATCAGGTTTTTAAGATCATCGATCCAAACCGGACCGAAATCCGCCGGAACGGCGAATGGCTGGCCAAGTTGACCTGCGCGGATCTCCTTCGCCTGAACGGCCAGGTCAACGTGGCCCGCATGCTCGAACGCGACGACTTTTCCAAACGGCACAAGGAAGGCGTGGCCATCAGCCTCGCGGAATTTCAGTACCCCGTTCTGCAAGGCTATGACTCCGTCGCCGTAAAGTCGGACGTGGAGCTCGGCGGCAATGACCAGCTCTTTAATAATCTTGTCGGCCGCGATCTCCAACGGCAGGCCGGCCAGGAGCCACAGGTCGTCCTCGTCACGGCTCTGCTCACCGGAACGGATGGCAAACAGAAGATGAGCAAATCCCTCGGTAACCATATCGGTATCACCGAACCCTCCGGGGAGATGTTCGGCAAGGTCATGTCGGTCACCGACGAAACCTGCGCCGTCTGGCGGGATCTGTTGGGGCCGTTCCTCGGCCTTCCCCGCGAAGCTCCCTCCCACCCCATGGAGGCCAAGAAGGAGCTCGCGGCCGCCGTGGTCCGCCGCTTTCACGGTGGGGACGCCGCCCTATCCGCCCGCGCGGACTTCGAGGCCAAGTTCTCCAAGAAAGATCTCTCTTCCGCGGAATTGCCTTTTTTCCGGCCCTCGGCGCCAAAGCTCTCCGTGGCCAAACTTGTTCAGGAAACCGGCGCTGTCCCCAGCAACTCCGAGGCCCGCCGCTTGATCACCCAGGGCGGGGTCAAGTTGGCAGGCGAGAAGCTAACTGACCCCAAGGCCGAGGTCTCTCTTTCCACCGGCCAAATCCTCCAAGCTGGCAAAAAAACCTTTTTCCGCATCCAGCTTTAGGTTTTTAGACGCGGCGTCCGATTCAAGCCTGAAGCCCTCCTCACAGCGGGTGGTCTGTAGTCTATTGCCTTCCTCCATAACTAAAGACTAAACGACTAATTCTCTCATCTTTTTCCGCCTTCCGCTTTTCGAGTTTTTAATCCTAGCCCGACTTATTCCCTTCCATTTCCCTTTTCTTCACACCTTGTTCTTCTGAAAATTGGCCGTCCCTCGACTCTCCCATGCGGTCGTCCATGACGATTTTATGCCTATCCGGACTCGGGAGGATTTTGAAAAGAAGGAAGCCACGTTACTGGCTCCTTACGCCTCCAAAAGCCGGGAAAGTCTTGGGCGAAAACACCCGGAAAACTCCCACGACTTCCGCGCCGAGTTCCAGCGGGACCGGGAAAGGATTGTCCATAGTTCGGCCTTCCGCACCTTGGAGTACAAGACGCAAGTCCCGCTCAATTCCTCTGGAGACTATGTCCGCACCCGCCTGACCCACACGATTGAGGTTGCCTCCATCGCCCGGTCCCTGGCCCGTTCTTTGGCTCTCAACGAGGATCTGAGCGAGGCCATCGCTTTGGGCCGCGATCTTGGACATCCGCCCTTCGGACATCCGGTGGAGCACACCCTCGACCAGTTGATGCGGGATGCCGGTGGCTTTGGTCGCCGCCGCCAGAGTTTGCGGGTGGTGGAAGCCCTCGAGGTCAAATATCCTGATTTCAACGGCCTCAACCTGACTCACGAGGTCCGGGATGGCATCCATCCCACTCCCGCTCCGGATACCCAGCCCTCCCTCGAATCCCAGACGGTCGATCTCGCCGATGAGATCGCCCACTGTTGCCATGACCTCGAAGACGCCCTGGAGAGCGGCCTGATCGATCCCCACACCCTTTTGGGCATTGAGCTTTGGAAGGAAACCGAATCCGGCATCCGGCGCAACTATGCGCGGCTGGACCCGGAACGGACTCGTCGCTTCGTCTCCCGCTGCCTCGCGGATCAACTGGTCGAGGACGCCGTCCGCCAGTCGATTATCAATTTGGAGGAGTCCGGTCCGGCCACCGCCGCCGATGCCCGCACCATCGGTCGCCGGTTGGTGACCTTCACCCTGCCCATGCGGGTGAAGATCCAGAATCTGCGGGATTTCCTCCGCGAAAATTTTTACCAGCACCCCGACATCAAGGAGATCAACCAACGCGCCAGCCAGGTCCTCCAGGGGTTGTTTGAATTCTACCACCTTCATCCGCACTTGATTGCGGAGCGGGCGGTCCTGCGCATCAAAAAAGAGGGGGTGAGCAGGGCCGTCTGTGACTTTCTATCCGGGCTGACCGACCGAACCGCCATGCAGCAGTACGCCCGACACGTGGGCACCGATTCCCTTTTGCGGGAGCTCACGCCGCAAGCCGCCTAGTCTTTTAGTTTTTGGGAATGGAGGGAACTGACAGGTTCGAGCTCCCCTCCGTCACGAAGGACGAAACAACTAAATCCCTTTCCGAATCCTGCTCAAAAACCCTGCGATCTTCGCGCGAAACTCCTCACCAAACCCTCGGTTCTCATGCCCCTCGCCGGGAATGATCCAAAACTCTTTCTGGCCGGCCGCCCGATCATAGATCGTTCTCACCATTTCCGGAGGCATCCGCACGTCCTCTTCCCCCGCCAAAACCAACACCGGAGCCCGGATCTGTTCCGCCGCCTTCAGGCAATCCACCTCGTCCACCTGGAAGCGGGCCCGCTGCTCGATCATCGGCATGGCCAACGTGATCAAGGGAAACTCAGACAAGCCGTAAAACAGTTTGGCATGGTGGAGCACCGTGTTCCGGTAGGTGTCAAAAGGGGCATCGGCAATTACACCAGCGACCGATCCGTCTCGCGCCGCCGCCAACAAGGCCGAGACCGCTCCCATGGAAGTCCCCCAGAGAACCGGATCCCCGGCCCCCCTTTTCCGGACAAACTCCATCGCCGCCTCCGCATCGCGGCTCTCGTAAAAGCCGATACTGGTCAGGCTGGGATCGCTGCCGCCGTGACCGCGGAAGTCGATCGCCAAGGTGGGATTGCCCTGCTCCTGGGCAAACAGGATGTAATCAATCATATGGGCTTTGCTGGCCCCGAGTCCGTGCAGGATCACAACGGGGGACCGTTCTGGCTTTCCCGTAGGCATCCACCAGGCGGTTAAGCGAAATCCGTCCTCCGTGCGAATCTCCACCTCCTCGCATGCCAATCCCATCCGCGAGGGATTCAGGGAGGGCCGTGCCGTTGGCGGAATCTTGGTCGCCAAATCCGCCAAAAAACTGGCCGCCAACAAAATAAGCCCCACCGCCACCACCCCCACCACCCCAAACGCTGAAAGGATCGCCTTCGCATGCCGCCGGAAAAAATTCATAAGCTTTAGGATACAGGATACCGCGTTCCTCGCTAGGTAGGGCGACCTGTCCCTAGGTCGCCTCATGGGGTTTTATAAGTTTTAACCATGAACGAGGCGGCGTGGGACCCGCCGCTCTACCTCCATTCGACGGGAGAAGCCGACCTTCCCCGCCCCATCGGCTCGCCTTATCATTCCTTCATCATGAAAAAATCCCGCGCACGGCAGGGAAAGCTTCACGACACCCAGTCATCTCCGGACTTTCGGAACCTCCGGATCGACAAGGTGGGGGTCAAGGGGCTCCGGTATCCCATCGTCGTCCGCGACCGCTCCCGCGCCACCCAGAACACCGTGGCCACCGTGGCCCTCGCTGTGGATCTCCCCCATCAGTTCAAAGGCACCCACATGAGCCGGTTCCTGGAGGTGCTGCAGGATCACGGCGGCCTCATTCACGTGCAAAGCATCCCCAAAATCCTCCGGGCCCTGCAGGACAAGCTCCACGCCGAATCCGCCCACCTCGAGTTGGAGTTCCCCTACTTTATCGAAAAGAAGGCGCCCATCAGCGGTTCCCCCGGCCTGGTCGATTACCAAACCCGCTTTGACGCCGTCCTCCATGGGGACGATCTGACCTTTAAGGTCGCGGTGACCGTACCCGTGACCACGCTTTGCCCCTGCAGCAAGGCCATCAGCACCCGCGGCGCCCACAACCAGCGCGGTTATGTGCGCCTCGAGGTGACTTTCCGTAAGCCCGTCTGGATCGAGGACCTGGTCTCCCTCGTGGAATCCTGCGGAAGCTCGGAAATTTACTCCCTCCTGAAACGGCCGGACGAAAAGCACGTCACGGAAAAAGCTTATGATCGCCCGGTCTTCGTAGAGGACCTCGTTCGCGCAGTGGCGTTGAAGTGCGACGTTCACCCCGACATCTCCTGGTATCGCGTGGAGGCCGAGAATCTCGAAAGCATCCACAACCACAGCGCCTACGCGATGATTGAGAGGGGGTGAACTGGTAGGAAAGCGGAGATGGCCGGCCTGAATGCCGGTCTTCGCCCATCCAGGTTCCTCCTTGTCCATTCATGCTTACCCTTTCCCAACTCAGCAAATCTTTCGGCGGACGCACGCTGTTCACGGATGTCTCGCTCCAGATCAACCGCGAAGACCGTATCGGCCTTGTCGGACCCAATGGCGCCGGTAAATCCACCCTCTTTTCCCTCATCCTTGGAGAGTCGAGCCCGGACGACGGAAAAGTGAGCCTCGAGAAGAATGTCACCATGGGTTTTCTTCCCCAGGAATCGGCTCCTGCGGGTGATGAAACCATTCTGGAACTGGCGTGTGCCACCTCCCCGGAAATGTCACGCGTCCAGAAGGCGATCCAGCGACACGAAGCTGCCGGCACCTTGGAGGACCCCGAGTACCACGAAGCCATCGACACCTTCACGGAACTTGGCGGATGGCAGCTCGAGCCCCGCGCCAAACAGATTCTCAGCGGCCTCGCCTTTCGGGATTCCGATTTCCACCGCCAGGCCAAAGCCCTCAGCGGCGGTTGGATCATGCGAGCGCATCTCGCCCGCCTCCTCGTGCAGGAACCCGATCTGCTGCTGCTCGACGAGCCCACGAACCACCTCGACCTGGAGTCCCTCGTCTGGTTTCAGGAATATCTCCGCACCTACCCCGGCGCGATTCTCATGATCTCCCACGACCGAGAGTTTTTGAACGAACTCGTGGGCTCCATCGTGGAGATTTCCCAGACCAAGCTTCACCGTTACCGCGGAAACTATGATAAATATGTCGTCGAAAAGGCGGCCCGAGAAGAGCAACACCTCGCCGCGTACAAAAATCAACAGAAGGAAATCGCCTCTCTGCAGCAGTTTGCCGACCGCTTTCGCGCCAAGGCGAGCAAGGCCTCCCAAGCCCAGAGCAAACTCAAGCAGATCGACCGCATGGAAAAGATTGAAGCCCCTGTCTCTGCCACCCGTTCGATCAAGTTTCGCTTTCCCCAACCCATCCGCAGCGGCCTGCGGGTGATCACCCTCAAAGAGGTGGGCCACACCTATAAGAATACCAACGGTCCAGGAGAACTCACCGTCTACCGGGGACTCAACTTCGAGGCAGAACGGGGGCAACGGACGGTTCTGGTGGGCCCCAATGGCGCAGGAAAATCCACCTTGTTGAAGCTACTGGGTGGCGCACTCCCCATTCAGCAGGGAGACCGTCTTCTCGGTCATAACGTCCGGGTGGGTTACTTCTCCCAGCACCGGGGCGACACCCTGAACATGAAACATCAGGTTCTCGAATCGGTCCTGGATTCGCCCAACCCAGTTAGCGAACAGACCGCCCGTACGGTTCTGGGTTCTTTCCTCTTTCGTGGGGATGATGTCTTTAAAACCGTGGGTGTTCTCAGCGGAGGAGAAAAATCCCGTTTGGCTCTCGTGAAACTCCTCCTCGATCCACCCAATCTTTTACTGATGGACGAGCCCACCACCCACCTGGACATCGGCTCCATCGATGCCCTGATCGCGGCCCTCCACCAATACGAAGGGACGCTCATTTTTATCAGCCACGATGTTCATTTCATTCGCGCGATGGCCACCACCGTTCTGCACATCAGCGCCGGCCAACTCACCCCCTACGCCGGCGACTATCAGTACTACCTTGAAAAATCAAAGGCCACCTCTGCCCGAGCGGCTCTCACGGCAGGGGAGCAGCTCACCAATTCACAACCGATGAATCCCACCCCCACCTTGGCCCCGGTTTCTCCCGAAAAAACTCCTCCCGCCAGAAAAACAAAGGAGCAAAAACGTGCCGAGGCCGAAGCCCGCCAGGAGAAAAGTCGCTTAAAGAAAGCGCATATGTCGAAAGTCGCCGAATTGGAAAAAAGAATCCACGCGCTCGAAACCCGCCTCGCCGAGATCACGGCGGAACTCGAAAAACCGGAAACGTATCAAACCAACGGGGCGGCTGCTTCTCTCAGCCGCGAATCCGTCACGGTCAGCTCGACACTTGAACAACTTATCGCCGAAGGCCTGCTTCTTTCGCCCGACACCATCGAAGGCTGAGAAGAGCTTTCTGGCCGCGCTTGGCGGGGTCCTTAAAACCATAAACCCCTTCCACACCGCTGTCGTCCGCAGGCCATTTTGACCTTTCGGTTGCGCGGCATCCTGCGAATGGAGTCCCAAACCGTGGAGGGTTTATTTGCCCTCAGCATCCTCCGGGGCCGGACCGAAACCCCACAGCGTAAAGTCGAGATCGTTCTCTCTCTGCATCTGAAACTCCGCCGGTTGCCCCTCGAGCCATAGTTTTCGTATTTTGGTCATGCGGGGCGACTGGATCAGCAGGGCCGGGGAGTACTTCCCTTTCCCCATGACCATCTCCTCCCCGTTGGGACCGTCAAAAATCACCAGGTTGGGTTGCTCGGTTTTCTGAATGGGCAGGTCCCCGAACTCCTCCCGCCAAATTTCCCGGGCTTTCTCCTCCGTCCAGGGTTTCGTCCCGCTGAAATATCGGATCTGCAGGCACTCCCCGGACAGGAAGAGATACTGGGCCTGCCGCCCCACGGTGTTTTTGTCCTCCGCCACCGCCAAGACAAACGTGCGGTTGTAAAGGAGCGTCTCCCGCACCACGGCGAGATTTTTCAGGATCTTGAGATCCGCAAGCGTCTTTCCCAACTCGGCCATCCCCACGCCGGCCCCCATGATCCAAAGCCATCCCAAGGCTAACGCTACTCGCATGCTCATTTATGTTACGCTCCCGTCCTCACGTCGATTGACGATTCCTTGACCGCCACCGCCGCAAAATGTCTGCCCGTCTTCCCCTTTTCCCTCCGGTAGGAATAAAAACGTTTCGGTTCGCCGGCCGTGCATAGCCCGCTGTCCACGATTTCGGCCACCCCCTCCCGCTGGAGTTGCCGCAGGATCTCCGAGGCGAAATCCACGTCATAATGCGGTGGCCGGATGCACGGACCCAGGAAAGCCAGCATGCAGGCTGGCTCGGCCCCAAACTCCCGCTTCATCGCCTGGACGGCGGCCGGCACGATGCCCAGCTCGGTTCCTTTTCGCCCGCTATGGACCAAACCGATCGCCCCTGTCTTTCCGCAATGCAGCCAGACCGGACCGCAATCCGCCACCCGGACAACCAGGGCAAGTCCGTCTTCGTTGCTGATCAGGGCATCCACTTGGGGGATCACTCGATCCACATCCGCCTGCCCTACTTTCGCCACCGCGGCGCCGTGGACCTGTTCCGCCGAAACCATGGCCACCGGCAGCTGTTCCTCCTTCAGTCGATCCGGGAGGTCGGCGCCCTGCGGCGGCTTTGCCTGCCTTAAGGTGAAAAAGTGAGGGAGGCCCCTCCGGCTGAGCTCTGGAAAATGGAGTGAATTCACTGTCCCGGCTGCGGCCGCACATCCGTGGAAGCCTGAAGACTGACTTTCGGCTTGGCGGAAGGGACAGAGGCCGAAGGTTTAGGCACCGGCGGTGCGTTTTTAGGACCCAGCGGGGAGGCGGTGGCGCGCTCCAGCAGGGCCAAGGCCACGTTGTAGTCATATCTGCCCTGCAACTCGTTGAACTGGGCCTGCGTGAGGTTGGACTGTGCGTTGATGATATCCAACTGGATCCCAGCCCCCACGTTGAAACGGGCCTCGGCCAGTCGA
This sequence comes from Methylacidiphilales bacterium, assembly GCA_040397305.1. Lineage (GTDB taxonomy): Bacteria > Verrucomicrobiota > Verrucomicrobiia > Methylacidiphilales > Verrucolacustridaceae > Verrucolacustris. The sequence continues at coordinate 53,311 of JBBAWG010000005.1, forward strand.
AGGCTCTCGCGGGCCTGCTCCACGTTCTTTTGTTGGGAAATGACCAGCTCTTGCGCCTCCTCCATTTTCACCACGGCATCCCGCACCTCGCTCTCCACCAGCCGTTTCTTTTCCTCCAACGCCACTTCGGCGGCCGCGAACTGCGCTTTCAACTGCTCGAGCCGCCCCGTGGTCTGCATTCCGTCAAACAACGTCCACGTCCCGTTGATGTTGGCCACCGGCCCCTGGAGACTTTTGGTAAAACTGGAACTGCTCTGGTCCTGAATCACATCATAGCCACCGGACCCCACGATCTTCGGAATGAAGGCGTCCGCCTTGGCCGCCTTGATGAGCTCCTGCTGGACCCGCAACTCATCCTTGGTGGCCCGCAGATCCGGGCGGTTATTGACCGCATTGATCAGGGAACTCTCCAGACTCACGGCGATGGGCTGGTAAGGAAGGTCACCCATGACTTCCACGGGGGGCGCCCAGTCGTCAGGTTGCTCCAGTGGATAATCCAGGGCCAGGACCCGAGCCAGTTGAACCTCCGCAATCCGCTTGTTGTTTCGGGCGCGGATCAGTTGGGGCATGGTGTTGGCCAGCTCGACGTCGGCCGTCAGCACATTGAACTTCGTGACGGTTCCGGCCTTGAATTTTCTCTCCTGCAGGTTGAGCTGTCGCTCACGGAGTTCCACCGCCTCGGTCTGCACATCGATCAGGGAGCGGTTCAGCCAGACGGCATACACGGTCCGACGCACCTCCAGCATCACCTGATCGATGGTGTTTTGGAGCATGAGAACCGACTGGCTTTGGGAAATCCGGGCCGCCTTGGTGCGGGAAAGTCCGGCCCCGCCATCAAACAGCAACTGGGTGACCCGGACCCCTGCCGTCCAGTTCATCTCGTCGGCCGACACAAACCCGCTCTCCACCAAAAAACCGGAAAGACTTTTGTTCTGATAATCAAAATTCCCCTGGGCGGTGACCTTGGGCAGGAGTTCGCTGCGCACCTCAATCGCCACTCCTTCCTTCCTCCTCACCTCCTCCTTCGCCCGGCGAATTTCTGTGTTCTGCTCGAGGGCCAAGGCCACGCACTGGGCAAGATCCAGTTTGCGACTGCTGAACTCGGGGATGGCGTTCTCCGCCGGAGGCAAGGTCACCAGCGGAGCCTCTGGCTTTTCCTGGGCCTGCCCGCTGGCCAAGGAAGCCGCCAAGAGGAAGGCAAACTTAAGAACGCGGAATTTCACGGCAGTACTCTTCCATGGTGCGGTAGATCCGGACCCAGGCCTCCTGGTCCGGCGCGTCAAGTTTCGCCAAAATGCCACTGAGGTGAAAGCGGAGCTCCGCCTGCATCTTCCCCACCAAATCCCTGCCCTTGGGGGTGATCTCCACCAGTTTCTGCCTCCGGTCCCCTTGAACCGACTGCCGCCGGACCAAACCCGCCGCCTCGAGACGATCCACCAAGCCGGTAGTCGCCGAGGTCGCATGCCCCATCCGCTTGGCCAGATTCCCCATCGGCACTCCCGACTCCGCCGCCAGAAAGCCCAAAAGGGTGTACTGGGGGATGGAAAGACGCTTCGCGGACGTTTTTTTAAAGAGATCCAGCAGGAAACGCCTTTGTAAAATCGTAGCGACCCGGGCCAGTTCGGGCACCCGGGGGTCTTCGTGGGCTTTTTCACGCACTTCCGAGAATTTAAGCATGTGAAATATATAATCGGTGAAATATCCACGGCGCACAAGTACCGGAATGCGCGAAAAAAGCATCAAAAACAGTTGCCCATCCCAGCGGGATTCATATTGTTCAACGACTCTTATGGTAAATTTTCTTGTTACCCATGCCTTAGAATCGAGTCTCGCCGCGGCTGGCCTAGGTCTTTTGGCCGCTTTCGGTCTGATTGCCTGGATCCGCAGCCGCTCGGACGGGAACGATCGCATGCGGGAAGTGGCGGCCGCCATTCAGGAAGGCGCCGCTGCCTATCTGAACCGCCAGCTGCAGGCCGTCTCCCTCATCGCCTTCGCTCTGTTCCTGGCCATTGTCTGGCTCAAGAACCTCCCCACCGGACTGGGCTTTCTTGTCGGCGCCGCCTGCAGCCTCGCCGCAGGTTTCTTTGGCATGCGGATCGCCGTGATGGCCAACGTCCGCACGGCGGAGGCGGCCTCCAAGGGACGCACCGCCGCTCTCCGCACCGCCTTTAACGGAGGCGCGGTCACGGGCCTGCTCGTCGTCGGCTTGGCCCTGCTTTCCATCGGAGCCTTTTATATGATCGCTTTGAAATGGGTCGGTCTCCGTGCCGCCATCGACAGCCTGACTGGCCTTGCTCTCGGCTCCTCCCTGGTCAGCGTCTTCGCCCGTCTGGGTGGCGGCATTTACACCAAGGCTGCCGACGTTGGGGCCGACCTCGTCGGGAAAATCGAATCCAAACTGGAAGAAGACGACCCCCGCAACCCCGCCACCATCGCCGACAATGTGGGCGACAATGTCGGGGATTGTGCCGGCATGGCCGCGGACGTTTTTGAGACCTATGCCGTCAGTCTGATCGGCTGCGTGCTCGTCGCGTTTCTCACCGTCATCGGTGCCAACGGCCAGCCCGATCCGAACGCCCTCGTTTATCCATTCATCATTGGCGGTGTCTCCATCCTCTCCGCCATTCTCGGCATCCTCACGGTCAACTACGGCAAGGGAAACCCCACCCGCCTGATCAGTCTCGGCGTGCTGGTCAGCGCCCTGGCTTCGGCCGCCGCCCTCTGGCCCCTCACCCACGCTTTCTTCCCGAACGGTCTGCCGATCGACGGCCGGATCTGCTCGGCCAACGGCATTTACTTCGCCTCGCTCGTGGGCCTGCTCATGACCTTCGTCGTTCTCCTCATCACCAACTACTACACCTCCACCCACTATCGGCCCGTCCAGCACATCGCCAAAGCCTCGGAGACCGGACATGCCACCAATATCATCGCCGGTCTGGCGATCGGTTCTCACGCCACCGCGCTGCCGGTCGGGTTCATCGGCATCGCCATCCTGCTCAGCTACCATTTCGCCGGTCTCTTCGGGATCGCGATCGCCGTCATGGCCATGCTTTCCATGGCCGGCATCATCATCTCCCTCGACGCCTTTGGCCCGATCACCGACAACGCCGGGGGCATTGCCGTGATGTCCGGCCTGCCAAAACAGGTCCGGGAACGCACCGACGAGCTCGATGCGGTCGGAAACACCATGAAAGCTGTCACCAAGGGCTACGCGATCGCCTCGGCCGGTCTTGCCTCCCTGGTTTTGTTCGGAACCTATGTGCAGGAGCTCAAGGCCCACTTCATCGCCATCGGTTCGACCATGCCCAGCCTGGAATTCTCCCTGGTGGAACCGAAAGTCATCATCGGCCTTTTTATCGGGGGACTCCTCCCCTTTGTTTTCACTGCCCGTTCCATGGACGCCGTCGGCGTCGCCGCCGGAGCGGTCGTCCGCGAGGTGCGCCGGCAAATCGCCGCCAAGCCGGGTATCCTCACGCATCAGGACAAGCCGGATTACGGAACGTGTGTGGACATCGTGACCAAAGCCGCTCTTCGCCAAATGATCGTTCCGGCGCTCCTGCCAGTGGTCTTTGTGGTCGGCGTGGCCGCTATTCCCGGACTCGGCCCGGTCGTGCTGGGCGGCGTCCTCGTGGGAACGATTGTCACCGGACTCTTTGTCGCCATCGCCATGACCTCCTCGGGCGGCGCCTGGGACAATGCCAAAAAGTTCATTGAGGAAGGCAACTTTGGCGGCAAGGGCTCCCTGGCCCATGCGGCTGCGGTCACCGGCGACACGGTGGGCGATCCTTACAAAGACACCGCCGGTCCGGCCATCAACCCGATGATCAAGGTCGTCAACATCGTCGCCATCCTCGTCATCCCCATCTTTTTCTAATCTAAAATCGAACGGCTTCCGATCTCACCTTCCCACCGGACGCGGTCTTCCGGATCCAAGTTTTCCTCAACGTCAACCGAAACGACCCGTCTGCCTTAGTGCTCCGTCGCCTTCTCGGCTCCAAGCCCCGTCTGCGCCCTGACCGTTAGCTCCACAAACTTCTCCTCCGAAGCCGGCTCCCGGGACAGGACGGTACCGAGCCAAGTCGCCAGCAACCCCAGGGGAATACTCACCAAAGCCGGGTTTTTCAAAGGAAAGATGGGGTCTTTCATAAAATCTGGGCTCACCAAAATCAGACCCATGCTGGACACCAGCCCCGTACCCAAACCCCAAACCGCCCCGGAGGTGTTAAACCGCCTCCAGAAGAGCGAGGCCAGCATCACCGGCAGATTGGCACTCGCCGCCACCGCAAAGGCCAGGCCCACCAGGAAGGCCACATTCACCGCCGGACCCAGCAGAATGGCGATGCCGATCGAGGCAGCCCCCACCACAAAAGCAGTGAGTCTCGCCACCCGGACCTCCTCCCCGGGCCGATGTTCCTTCCCGTGGTGGATCACATTCACAAAAAAGTCGTGGGCAAAACTGGTGCTGGCACTGATCGTCAGGCCCGCGACCACCGCCAGGATCGTGGCGAAGGCCACCGCGCTGATGAAGGCAAAGAACATCTCCCCACCCAGCAACCGGGCCAGTTCCGGAGCCGCCATGTTGGTCCCTCCGTTCGCCTTCACATAGTCGGGACCGAGGAGGCTGGCTGCCCCGAATCCGAAAAACGTGGTCATGATATAGAAGGCCCCGATAATCAGCATGGCCCACACCACGCTGGCCCGAGCCGTCTTGGCATCGGGCACCGTGTAAAACCGGATCAGGATATGAGGAAGCCCGGCCGTGCCGAACAAGAGCGCCATCCCCAGGGAAATCTGGTCCCAGGGATTCTTGAAAATGAGTCCGGGATGCAGAAAGTTCCGGGTCACCTCTTCCCCATTCGGGCCGGTGGAGGAAATGGCCGTCAAAGAGGCGAAGAAGGTTCCGAGGTTGAACTGGAACTTCTGCAGGACCAGGAAGCTAAGGAAGATGCTGCCGCTGATGAGGAGCACCGCCTTGATGATCTGCACCCAGGTGGTGGCCAGCATCCCGCCAAAGACCACATAGACCACCATCAGGATTCCCACCCCCACGACCGCCGCTTCATAGGGAATTCCGGGGATCAGTTGTCGAACCAGGACGCCCGCGCCCACCATCTGGGCGATCATATAAAAGAGCGAGACCGTCAGGGTGCTGATTGAAGCGGCGGCCCGGACCGGCTTGGGACTCAGCCGGAAGGCCAGCACATCGGCCATCGTGTACTTTCCGGTATTGCGCAACGGCTCCGCCACGAGAAAGAGAACCGTCAGGTAGGCCACCAGAAATCCCACCGAGTAAAGGAATCCATCATACCCGTTCATCGCGATCATGCCGGCGATTCCCAAAAAGCTGGCGGCGCTCATATAGTCCCCCGCCACCGCCAACCCGTTCTGCCAGCCGGTGATCCTGCGCCCAGCCGCGAAGTAGGCGCTGGCCCCGCTGGATTTTCGCGCACTGAAATAGGTGATGACCAAGGTGGCCCCCACAAAAGCCAGAAACATCCACAGGGCGGTGTTCCCCGGGTTGACCACGGCAAAGGGAAGCAGAGTCACTCCTTGGACTCCTTGCCGAATTTTTTGAGTAGCTGGTGTTCCTGCCGGTCCCAGCCCGCCGCCGCCCAGACGTAAAGGAAGGCCAGTCCCCAGGTCATTAGAAATTGGGACAGCGCGAACAAGTAGGCCACGTTGATCCGGCCCCAAACCTCTTTTTGCATGAGTTCCGGGAACCAGCCTGCCGCGATCGGCAGGGCAAAGTAGTAGAGAATAAAGAAAGCCGTTGCCGGGAGAATCAGGGCCATCTTCTTGCGGACGAGAGCCCGAAAATCAGGATCACAGGCAATCTGCTGGTAACCGTCGTCCGGCTTCATTCCTCTCCTTACGTAGCCCTCCGCCCTCCTGCTGTCGAGGCGGGCCCACGCCATTTTCCTGCTCCCCTGCACGTGAAATTATGGTACGTTCCTAGGTCGTTCGCACCGTTAGCTTAGTGGTAGAGCGCCACCTTGACACGGTGGAGGTCAGAGGT